>CAIOHT010000089.1 GCA_903858185.1 uncultured Caulobacterales bacterium | reverse complement strand
CGTCGGCCGGTACCGCCGCGTTCGGTGGTCTCCGACCTCCTGTACGGACTCGATGAAGCCGATGAAGCGCAGGAAAATCAGGATCGATCGCGCCCTGCCCGGGCCGGATATGCCCGCTTCGCCCAACAGGGTCCCGAGCCGTGCGAGCGTGATGCCGCCAGGCGTCGCATCGAGAAACAGGGACCAGACCCCGCTTGCGAAGCGGCCGAGATCCCGCAGCGTGTTGGACAGGGCAGGATCAGCACTGTCCCGGGCCCGCCAGATCGCCACGACGCTGCGCAGATAGGCTGGAAAGCCGGGCAGGGCGATCGTGCGATCCAGCTCCCGCCTGTCCAGCATGAGCTCGGCGGCCCGGCGGGCGGCCTCGGAGATCAGTTGCTCGCTAATCTGCGGCCTCTCGAATCCGCGCCGGTACGGGCGTCGGGACGGGGACCATAGGGCGCCGCCACGGTTCGTCGCACATCATTCGGTCGATTGACCGCTAAAGAGCGTCGCAATCCCGAAGCGCGCCCCTGCCAGGCGTCAGTTGGCGGGCGTCGGCTCGACCCTGATCGCCCGCTGGATATCGTCCCCGACGAAGCCGACGGCCTCGGCCTGGGTCACACCCGGCAGCACGGCCACGTCGTACAACTCGTCGATCGTGTGTTCGAACCGCAGCCACTCCACCGTCTGGCCGCTGTCGATATCGACGATGATCAGGCCGCAGCGTGCGGCGGCGTCCTTGTCGGCAAGGCGTTGGTCGAGGGCCAGTCCCTCGAACGTGTGGTTCCTGCGCGGACGCGACAGGCCGACCACCGCATACCGGCCGATGAAGGCGAGGCCGCGCGCGTAGCCGGGGCAGAAGGCGACGGCCGTGAAGGCGCCGGTGTTCGGATCAATGACGCCAAGTTCACCCTCGCCGGAGTTCAGGACCCACAGCTTGCCGTCATACAGGCGCGGCGAGTGCGGCATGGAGAGGCCCCGCGCGACGATCTCGCCGCTCGCGACATCAATGATCACGCCGCCGTCGCGTCGCCGCTCGCGCCAGCCGTCCAGCACATCCGAGCGGCTGACGGCGCTGACATAGGCGGGGCGGGTCCCGTCCATCGCCAGGCCATTCAGGTGGCAGCGGTCCTCAGGCGTCAGCGCCGAAATGAACGGCGGCATCCAGTATGGCTTGAAGCTGTGAGTCTCGCTGGGCGTCGCCAGGCAGTTGAACAGGGTGTTGACGAACACCGGCGTTCGGCGGCCGTCGATCTCGGTCATGCCGATGTCATGGCAGTCGATCCGGCCCGTGATCCGGCCTTCGCGCGGGACGAAGCGGCGATCGGCGCCGGTCGGGGTGGTCTCGCCCGGCGCCAGCTCATTCTCGAACCGCCAGAGGGCGTGCATGCTGCTGGTCCAGATCGACTGGCCGTCGGTCCACAGTCCCTGGCACTGCTCCACCATGCGCTCGTGGGCGCGGACGGAACCATCCGGCCGCCGGCCGACCAGGAACAGCCGCCCGGCCTGATAGGTCGTCAGGCCCAGGCTGCAGCCGGTCGATTCCAGCCATCGGGTGAAGCTTTGCGAAAGCAGAAGGATCGAGCCCTTGTCGGCCTTGTCTTGTGATGTCATCTCGACGGCACGCCTCTCCCGGTCGTTGGCGTCTGTTCTCGGCGATCGAACCCTCCCGGCGCAAGCCCCGGGATTCCATCGCATTACGTCGAATTAACGCGGCCTGCGTTGCCGTGGCGGCGGCGCAGGCCTACCCCTTTGCGCAATCTTGTCAGCGCCTGGGAGCTCTCTCCGTGCAAAGCCGTCGTGAACTTCTCTTCTCCGCGGCGGCCGCCGCAGCCGTCGCCGCCGCGATTTCGCCCCGGGATGCGTTCGCCGCCATCGCGCCGGGGAGCGATCCGGCCCAGGTCGCGAAGGCCACCGCCATCTACGACGCGCTGGTCGCGCGCCAGCTCCGTCGCTCGCCCGAGGCGGCGACCAGCCTTGGCATCGACTCCGGCGACATGGCCTGGACCAAGTCGCAGCTGTCCGACTTCTCCTTCGCCGCAATCAAGGAAAACGCGCAGGCCAATCGTGAGGCCCTGACCCGCATCAAGACCGTCGACCGCAGCAAGCTCGCCGGCATGGACGCCGCCAGCTACGACACGGTCGAGTTCGTCCTGACCAACGGCGAGCGCTACAACAACAGCTTCGACTACAACGGCGCCTACGGGGGCGCGCCCTACGTCCTGTCGCAGCTCACCGGATCCTACCAGCAGGTCCCTGACTTCCTCGACAGCCAGCACGTCATCGAGACGAAGGCCGACGCCGACGCCTATCTGTCGCGGGTCGAGGACTTCGGCCGGCTGCTCGACCAGGAGGTCGAGGTCGCCCGTCGGGACGCCGCCCTCGGCGTCATTCCTGCCGACTTCACCATCGACAAGGCGCTGATCCAGTTCAAGGCGATGCTGGGCGTCGCCCCTGACGCCTCGCCGCTTGTCACCTCGGTCGCGCGCCGCGCGAAGGAAAAGGGCATCGCCGGCGACTATGCGGGCGTCGCCGAGAAGCTCTACGCCGAGAAGGTCCGTCCGGCGCTCGCCCGTCAGGCCGCCCTGCTGGAAAGCTGGCGGCCGAAGGCCTCGCACGACGCCGGTGTCTGGCGCCTGCCCAAGGGCGAGGACTACTACCTGACCTCGCTGGAGAACTACACGACCTCGCAGATCACCCCGGACGAGGTTCACCAGACGGGCCTGGACATGGTCGCCAGCCTCGGCGCCCAGTGCGACAAGCTGATGCGCAAGGCGGGCTATACCAACGGCACCGTCGGCGAGCGCTTCCGCCAGATGTATGCCGATCCGAAACAGCACTATCCGAACACGGATGAAGGCAAGATCCAGCTGATCGCCGACCTGAACAAGAAGGTCGAGGCGATCACGCCCAAACTGCCGAAATACTTCGGCCAGCTGCCCAAGGCTCCGCTGGAGATCCGCCGGGTGCCCAAGGCCATCGAGGCCGGCGCGCCGGGCGGCTACTACAACTCCCCGACCCTCGACGGGTCGCGGCCGGGCATCTACTGGATCAACCTGCGGGACAGCGCCGAACAGCCGCGCTTCACGCTCTCGACCCTGACCTATCACGAGGCCATTCCGGGCCACCACCTGCAGCTGGCCCTGAACAACGAAGCGGGCGACCTGCCGCTGATCCGCAAGATGATCGGCTTCTCGGGCTACAGCGAAGGCTGGGCGCTCTACGCCGAGGAGCTGGCGGTCGAGATGGGCATGTACGAGGGCGACCCCGAAGGCCAGATCGGCATGCTGCACGACGCGATGTTCCGCGCCGTCCGGCTGGTGGTCGACAGCGGCATGCACCACAAGCGCTGGAGCCGTGAGCAGGCGGTCAAATACTACGTCGACAACATCGGCGACCAGGAGGCCAGCGCGATCACCGAGATCGAACGCTACGTCGTCTGGCCGGGTCAGGCCTGCAGCTACATGGTCGGCAAGATCGAGTTCCTGCGCCTGCGCGCCAAGGCGAAGAAGGCCCTCGGCCGCAAGTTCGACATCCGCAAGTTCCACGACGCCTGCCTGCTGTCCGGCGGCGTGCCGCTGACGGTGCTGGAACGGGTGGTCGACGGCTACATCGCGAGCGCGAAGGCCTGATGCGGTGGGCGGCGGCCTCAGCCGCCGCCTGACTGCCAGAAGTGGAAGTTGACGTAGCCTTCGCCGATCTGCCGGGTGTCGATGCCCAGCAGGCTGGTCAGGAAGACAGCCGAGCCAAACAACGCTTCGGACGCGCCGGGCACGAAGAACACGACGGCGATCAGGACGAAGATCGCGATCTTCTCCACCGGCGCCAGCCGGGCCTGCAGTTGCGGCGGCAGGAACGGCCGAATCATGCCGTAGCCGTCCAGCCCGGGCACGGGCAGCAGGTTGAAGAAGAAGGCCATAGCCTGGAACAGGGCCAGCAACGCCAGGGCCGGCCACAGGGCGCCGCCCCAGCCGGTCGCGGGGCCGAAAGACAGCAGGATCGCCAGCACGATCAGCACCAGCAGGGTGCCGATTGGCCCGGCCAGCGAGGCGGCCGAGCGCCAGGCCGCGCTGCGCATCAGGTCAGGCCTCAGATAGACCGCGCCGCCGGGCAGGGCGATCCCGCCGATCGCCAGCACGATGACCGGGAAGACGATGCTGGTGGCGACGTCGGCGTATTTGAGTGGGTCAAAGCCCAGATAGCCGGCCGCCTCGACCGTGTGGTCTCCGGCCTTCCAGGCGACCCAGGCGTGGCTGAACTCGTGGACGGCCAGGGCGACGATCCAGCCGACCATCACGAACAGGAATGTCAGGACCCCGGTCAGCGCGGGCGGCGCATGGACCAGCGTCATGCCGATCAGCACCCAGCTGCTCAGCAGCAGTATTCCGTTCCGACTCATTCGCCCCTCCGCTCAACGGTCCACTATGCGCGGACCGTCGTTCAGGGTGTAGCTTGGGCGAATGCTGATCTTCCTGTTTTTCGCCGCCGCCCTCGCTGTCGCGCCGGACTGCGATCTCGAACGGCCTTCAGGGGCCACGGACTGCACGCGTGAAGGAGTCGATGCGCTGCCGATGACGCGGATGCAGGTTGTCGGTACGCACAACAGCTACAAGCAGGCGATATCGCCGCCCGAAATGGCGCGACTGGCGATGGCGGCGAAGGGGGTCGCCCGGACTCTCGACTACGCCCATCCCTCGCTCGAGAGTCAGCTCGACGCCGGCGCGCGGCAGCTGGAACTCGACCTTCTGCATGATCCCGAGGGCGGGCGTTATGCCGATCCCCTTGGCGCCAAGCTGGCCAGACTCTCCGGAGCCGACCTCCCGTCATGGGACGCCGGACCGATGCATGCGCCGGGCTTGAAGGTCTTGCACGTTCAGGACATCGACTATCGGTCCAACTGCGCCCGCTTCACTGATTGTCTGAAGATCATCGCGGACTGGTCCGCGGCCCATCCCGATCACCTGCCCCTCCTGATCCTGATCAATCTCAAGGAGGACGTGCTGTCCTTTCCGGGAACGGTGAAGCCGCTGCTGTTCGACGCAGCGGCGATGAACGCCATCGATGGCGAGATTCGCGCGGTGTTCCGGGAAGACCGCCTGATCACGCCTGACCAGGTGCAGGGTGCCTATGCGACCCTGCGCGACGCGGTCGCCGCGGGCGCATGGCCCCTGCTCGGTGCAGCGCGGGGCAGGGTGCTGTTCGCCCTCGATGCGCCGCCGGACCAGGTCGCCCGCTATCGCGAGGGTCGCGCATCCCTTGAGGGTCGGGTCATGTTCGTCAACATTGAGGAGACCTCTCCTGCAGCCGCCTACATCACCCTCAACGATCCGCTTGCACAGGACGCACGGATCCGTGCAGCGGTAGGAGCGGGCCTGATTGTGCGGACCCGCGCCGACGCGGACACCGTCCAGGCCCGAACCGGCGACACCGCGATGCGCGATGCCGCCCTGGCGTCCGCCGCCCAGTATGTCTCAACCGACTACATGACGCCTGACCTTCGCTGGAGCGCTTATCAGGTAGGGCTGCCAGGCGGGATGACTGGCCGGATCGGACCTGATCCCCGCTGACGGGGGCGCCGGCAGGAGCATCCGCGAGGGCGGCGGGGGCTGTTCCCGTTTTCCAGCGACTTCCGACATCTTCGGGGCGAGCTTCGACGGCCTCTCCGAACGGGCGCGTGACCGCCTCTACCGGCGGAAGCTCGAAGACCTGGTCGTCGGCCTGTAGCTAGCCCCACTGCTCTTTCAGTCCCGCCCGGCGGGCCACGACCGGAGCGGCCACCTCTCGCAAGATCGCCGGCTCGGGCCGGTCGGCGGGGCGGCCGTAGAGCCAGCCCTGGGCGAAGTCGACGCCGGCCCTGCGGGCGGCGTCCTCGATCTCGGGTGTCTCGACCATCTCGGCGACGGTCTTGACCTTCAGTTCCTTGCACAGCTGCACCAGGTGCCGGACCAGCGCGCCGTCCCGGCCGTCGCTGGCCAGGTCCCGCACATAGCGGCCGTCGATCTTGACCACGTCCACGCTGAGCCGCTGCAGATAGGCGAACGAGGCGGCGCCCGCGCCGAAGTCGTCGAGACAGACCTTGCAGCCAAGGCCGCGCAGGCTCTGGATATGCCGGTTGGCGACATCGAGGTCGTCGATGGCGGCGCTCTCGGTCACCTCGAAGATCAGCCGGTTCTTCAGCCGTCCGTCCGCCTTGATCATCCGCTCCAGCCCGGCGACGAAGATCTCGCTGCCGATCGACCGGCCGGAGATGTTAGCCGCCAGCCTGATCTTTCCGGTGCGGTCGCCCTTCAGCTGGCGGATCACCTGCTCGACCACGGCCTGGTCGAGTTCCTCGATCAGGTCGAATTCCTCGGCCATGCGGACCATGGAGAAGGGGCTGCCGCCGTCCTCGAACCGCACCAGCGCCTCGTGGTGGTGGGCGATCCCGGTCTGGATATCGACGACGGGCTGATAGGCGAGGGTGAAGCGCCGCTGGCTGACCGCGGCCCCGAGTTCGCCGGCCTTGGTCAGGGTGCGGCGCACCGACCGGTCCATGGCCTGGCTCAGGGTGATCGGCGGCACGTCCTTGAGGCCCTGTTCGATGAAGTCGTCCAGGGCGTAGCGCAGGGCGCGGGCCAGCCGGGCCGGGGAGCCCGACTCCATCGGCACGGCGTGGGCCGCTGCGCCCAGGCTCTGGCCGCCGGCACAGTTGGCCACCACCCGGGTCAGGCGCTTGATCATTGTGGCGGGGTTCTCGCCCTGCTCGCGCAGCAGCACGAACCGGTCGTCGCCGACCTTGGCGGCGCCAGAGCCCTGCAGGGACTCGGCGCGCAGGGCGCCGGCCACCTGCCGCTCCAGCACGGCGCCGGCCTCGGGCCCGAGAAGCGCGCTGGCGTCGGTCAGGCCGTTCATCTCGACCATGGCCAGTTCCAGCTGCTGACCGGTGGCCTTGGCGGCATCCATCAGGGACCTGGTGATGGCCTCAAAGCCGTCGCGGCTCAGCAGCCCGTCGCTGGTGCTGGATCCGGCCGCCGGCGGCGGGGATGAGGACAGCAGGGCGCAGGAGATCCGCCCCTCATTGTCGGGCAGGCGGCGGGCCGTGAAGGCGACCGCCCGTCCCGGCTGGCCCGCGACCCGCAGCACCAGCGGCGCGCGCCGGGCGCCGTCGTCCAGTCCCGCGATCAGGGCGTCCAGCATCGGCCGGTCGGCCTCGACCACCAGATCCCCGACCGATCGCCCGACCAGCGCGGCCTCATCCACACCGAGCGTGGCCTGGGCCGCGCCGAGCGCGAGCAGGACGACGCCGCCGGACTCGATCTCGAGCAACATGTCGGCGTTGGCGAAGGCGAGGCCGAGCAGGCGGCGGGCGGCGATGGACAAGGCAGGACTCCCGG
>CAIOHT010000088.1 GCA_903858185.1 uncultured Caulobacterales bacterium | reverse complement strand
TTCAGCTCCTGGGTCCTGCGCCGGAAAATCTCGAACAGCAGCGAGTCCTTGGAACCGAAGTGATAGTTCACCGAGGCCAGATTGACCCCGGCCTCGGCGGTGATGTCGCGCACCGAGACGTTCTGGAATCCGTGCAGGGCGAACAGCCGCTCTGCGGCGTTGAACACCAGCTGCTTGGTGGCGGCCTCGGCCTCGGGAGTCTGCGACTCCGCGCCGGGATCGTCGTTATGACTCAAAACGCAGCCCTTCCATTCCGTTGGGGGAGCTTTACGGGGGTTCGTCCGCCGCGCAAGGGGCGATGAACGGCTGTTTGGAACAGGTGTGCGGAATGCTCGCGACTCGCCTTTCGGCAGAAGCCTGCAGCCTTGTGCGCGGCGTTAACCTAGGCTGTTGTCTTCGCGATCAACCGGGGGCGGGGACTATGGCGCGCGGCAGGGACCATTCACGCAACCAGGCCAGGGCGCTGTTCGCCGAGGCGCCGGCCAGTCCCGCGCGCCCGGTATCCAACGGCAACGTGTTCAGCGGCGCCGGCGAGGCGCTGTCCGGTGGCGGCGTGGGTCGCTCGACCGGCGGCCAGTCGGTCCTGCTCGCCGTGGCCTCGGTCCTGCTGACCGCGTCGGGCAGCGCCATCACCCTTGTCTACAGCCAGATGCAGGAGCGCGCCGCCCAGGCCGAGAAGCTGTCGGTCGAGCGCGCCGCCTCGCTGAACAGCGTCGCCAGCATCATCGACACCCGCATCATTCGCGCCGTCCAGGTGCAGAAGGCGCTGAAGCTGGGCGCCCCGACCGCCGAACTCGACGCCGCCTGGGCCGCCTACCAGGACGCCTTCATCGGCTACAACGACAACTCGGTGAAGACCTACATCGCCATCCGCAAGATCATCCAGCAGGAGCGGCCGACCTTCTTCGAGCGGGCGATCAACAACGACATCACCCCGGTGCTGTCGAAGTGGGACCAGTGCCTGTCCTACGCCTACCGCCTGCGGGTCGAGGCCGAGCGCGAGGCGTCGTTCCGGGGCTCGCCATGGTGGGGACGCCAGCCGGAAATCAGTGCGGCGGCCGGCGACTGCGGCAACCCGGCGCCGATCATCCGCGCCTGTTCGGGGCATGTGCTGAACGGTCTCTACGACATGTCCCTGCGCGACCGGTCACAGACGCCGGCGGCCGAGGCGGCCTGGCTGACCGACAAGTCGCGCTTTTCGCAGATCCGCGTCCGGTGCCCGGCGGGCTATGACGCCTACTGGCGCGAGAACGGCCGCGACATCACCCATCGCCCGGCGACCACGTTCAAGCTCTACAGCCCGAAGTTCGGCGAGGCCCGCACCGCCGCGCGCGGCCTGCGGCCTGCGGAACCGGCGCCGGCGGCGCCGGAAGACACCCTGTCGGCCCTGCCGCCGCAGTCGTCGCTTGAGGAGGGTTTCGGTGGGAGCGAGCTGGCCATGTCGCCGACCGGGTCGCCGACGCTGATCAGCGCGCCGAAACGCGCTGAGGGCTTCGCGGCGATGGTCGGGCGGGCGGCGGACAGCGCGCTGTCGACGCTGCGCTCGCTCGGCGCCGGCCAGGCCCAGGCGGCCGAGGCGCGATAGGGCCCACTGCACGGACAGCGCCGCCGGTCGACGCCGTGCGGTGCTGCATTCGGGCCACAGCAAACCGCGGCTGGCGCGGTCGCGCGCCAAATCCCGGGAATCGGGTAACTCACCGCTGGAAAATCGCCGATATCCAAGGTTGGTCTGGAGCTCGCGCAGCGCTCGCGCGTGAGATCCTGTGAGAAGGCCCGACGATGACACCGGCACGACTGACCCGCCTTAAGGAACCTGCCGCGACCGAGAACGCCCTCAACGCGACGCCGCAGGCGATCGAGGGCGATGTGGGCTTCCGCAAGGCTGCCGGCTGGGCGGCGTCGGCGGGCAGCGGCAGCGGGGGGGCGGACGCCCCGACGGTCGGAGGCGGCACCCCGTCGCCGACTTCGCCGACCGTGCCGACAACCGGCGCCCTGATCCTTGACCCCAAGGCCGGCGGCGACCAGCCGCAGGGGTTTGCTGGGACCGGCGGGCCGTCGGTGGCGATCGCGTCGGTGGTGCGGGTGGGGTCGGAAATCCTCGTCAACACCGCCACCGAAGACCATCAGAATGCCGCCCAGATCACGACCCTGTCGAACGGCGGCTTCGTGGTCACCTGGACGGACCCCAGCGCAGGCACCGGCGGCGCGACCGGCGATCCGTCCATCGCCGCCAAGGCGCAGGTGTTTGCCGCCGATGGCACGCGGGTGGGGACCGAGATCCTCGTCAACACCGCCACCGCCGGCAACCAGAACGCGGTCCAGATCACCGCCCTGTCGAACGGCGGGTTCGTTGTTGCCTGGACGGACGGCAGCTTTGGAGTCGGCGGCGCGACCGGCGATGCGACCAACGCCGCCGTCAAGGCCCAGGTGTTCGCCGCCGACGGCACGCGGGTGGGGTCGGAACTCCGAGTCAACACCGCCACCGCCGGCGGCCAGGATCAAGCCCAGATCACCCCCCTGTCGAACGGCGGGTTCGTCATCACATGGCGTGA
>CAIOHT010000087.1 GCA_903858185.1 uncultured Caulobacterales bacterium | reverse complement strand
CCGGGCAGCACCGAGGGCCGCATGGTGTCGATGTCGGCCGACATCGGGTTGGCCAGCACCAGCGCGTCCGCCCCGCCGCCGAACATCCGGGCGATGGCATTGCGGGTGAAGGACCAGGTCAGCAACTCGTTGTAGCCGGCCGCGGCCAGCGCGCGGCGGGCGGTGCGGGCGCGGCCCTGGCGGGCGGTCAGCACGCCGCTCGCGGCGCGGGGCGTCTCGGGCAGCGGCGTGGCGGGCAGGGCGTCGTAGCCGGCGATGCGCGCGACTTCCTCGACCAGGTCGGCCTTGCCTTCGACGTCGCGGCGCCAGGTCGGCGGGGTGACGGTCCAGGCTGCGCCGCCCGAAGCGTCGATTGCGAAGCCGAGCTTCTCGAGGATCCCGCAGGTCTTCTCCGGCGCGATCGACAGGCCCGACAGCTGCTGCACATAGGCCGGGTCGAAGGTCACCGGCGCGGGCGCCGCGGGCGCCTCGCCGGCGACCACAACCTCCGAAGCCTCGCCGCCGCAGAGCTCGAGCACCAGCGTCGTCGCCAGCTCCAGCCCGTCGACCACGAAGCCGGTGTCGACTCCGCGCGCGAAACGGTACTGGGCGTCCGAGGTGATTCCTGTGGTCCGGCCCGTCTGGGCCGTGCGGATCGGGTCGAACCAGGCGCTCTCGATGAAGACGTCGGTGGTCTCGTCCGAGCAGCCGGTGGACTCCCCGCCCATGACGCCGCCGAGGCCCACAGGGCGCTCGCCGTCGGCGTCGGCGATGACGCTCATGTCCGGGGTCAGCTCGTAGGTCTTGCCGTCCAGCGCGATCAGGTGCTCGTCGCCGTTCTGGCCGTGACGGCCGAGCCGCGCGACGACCGACGTCCCGACCAGTTTGGCCGCGTCATAGACGTGCAGCGGCCGGGCGCGGTCGTAGCTGATCAGGTTGGTGATATCGACCAGGGTGTTGATCGGGCGCAGGCCGATGGCCTTGAGCCGCGCCTGCAGCCAGTCGGGGGAGGGCCCGTTCTTCACGCCCCGCACCAGCCGGCCTGAGAAGACGCGGCAGGCGTCGCCGTCGACCGACACGCTGATCGGCGAGGGGAACTTGCCTGCCACCGGCGTCACCGCCAGGTCGCGCAGGGTCCCCAGACCCGCCGCCGACAGGTCGCGGGCGATCCCGGCCACGCCGAGCCAGTCGGGGCGGTTGGGCGTGACCTCGAAGTCGATCACCGCCTCCAGGCCCAGCGCCACGGCAGCGGGCGTGCCCACGGTCAGGCTGTCGTCCAGATCGAGGATGCCGTCGGACTCCTCGGCCGTCTCCATCTCGGCGGCCGAGCAGAGCATACCGTTGGAGACCACGCCGCGCACCGGCTTCTCGACCAGGGTGACGTCCAGGCCCGGCACATAGCTGCCGATCGGCGCATAGATGGTGGTCAGGCCCGCGCGGGCGTTCGGCGCGCCGCAGACGATTTCCTTGCGGCCGTCGACGGTGTCGACCTGACAGACGCGCAGGCGGTCGGCGTTGGGATGCTGAACGGCCTCGACGATCTTGGCCACGGTGAACGGGGCGAGCTTCGTCGCCGGATCCAGCACATGCTCGACCTCCAGGCCGGCCATGGTCATGGCTGTCACGACCTCGGCGGTCGTGGCGTCGGTGTCGAGGTGATCCTTCAGCCAGGAGAGGGTGAACTTCATGAGGTGGTCTTCAACGCCAGGATTTGCTGCAGGAAGGCTTCAGGGCCGGTGAAGCCCGTGGCGAAGAACGAGCAGCCGTCGAAGCGGCAGTTGCGGAACGGAATCGCGCCGACCACGCCCTTGCCTGAGGCGGTGCGCCATACGATGCGGCCGATGTCGCCGCCGGTGTAGCCGAAGTCGGTCCGCTCGAAATGAACGCCGGTCAGCACGGCCACCACCGCAGGGCCTTCGAGCCTGCAGTTCGTGAAGGTACGGTCCTCGATGATCGCCTGACCGGTCCGCAGGGTGGCCTGGTAAAGGTCGAACAGCCGCATGGCTTCGCCGTTGAAGGCTTTGGCGTTGAGGTCTTCAGCGAGCTTCCAGGGGGCGGAATTGTAGTCCG
Organism: uncultured Caulobacterales bacterium; assembly: GCA_903858185.1. Lineage (GTDB taxonomy): Bacteria > Pseudomonadota > Alphaproteobacteria > Caulobacterales > Caulobacteraceae > Caulobacter > Caulobacter lacus. The sequence continues at coordinate 22,059 of CAIOHT010000087.1, read as the reverse complement.
ACATCAGCTCAGTCCTGTTGCGGGGTTGGGGGCGGCGAAGGCGGAGAAGCCGTAGTGGCTCAGCCAGCGCGTATCGCCTTCGAACATGTCTCGCAGGTCCGGCATGCCGTATTTCAGCATGCCCAGACGGTCGATTCCGAGGCCGAAGGCGAAGCCCTGGTAGACGTCGGGATCGATGCCGCAGAAGCGCAGCACATTGGGGTGCACCATCCCGCAGCCGAGGATTTCCAGCCAGTCGCTGCCGGTGCCGATCTTGATCTCACCGCCCGAGCGGTCGCAGCCGATATCCATCTCGGCGCTGGGCTCGGTGAACGGGAAGTGGTGCGGCCGGAACCGGCTGACCACGCCCTCGACCTCGAAGAAGCGGGCGATGAAGGTCTCCAGGGTCCACTTCAGGTGGCCCATGTGGATCCCCTTGTCGATCACCAGACCTTCCATCTGGTGGAACATCGGCGTGTGGGTCGCGTCGCTGTCGCAGCGATAGGTGCGGCCGGGCACGACGATGCGGATCGGCGGCTCCATGGTGGTGGCGATCCACGGCGCGGCCGGCTTTTCGTTGGTCCGCTGCATGGCGCGGACCTGCACCGGGCTGGTGTGGGTGCGCAGCAGCTTGCGCACTCCGTCCGGGCCCGGATTGAAGAAGAAGGTGTCGTGCATCTCCCGCGCCGGGTGCTTCTCGGGGAAGTTCAGGGCGGTGAAGTTGTTGAAGTCGGTCTCGATGTCCGGGCCTTCGGCGACGGCGAAGCCCATCTCGGCGAAGATCGAGATCATCTCGTCCTGCACCTGCATGGTCGGATGCACCGAACCCTTACGGCGCGGCGGCGCAGGCAGGCTGAGGTCCAGCGTCTCGGCGGCCAGCCGGGCGTCGAGCTCGGCGGCCTCCAGGGCTGCCTTGCGTTCCGCCAGGGCGGCGGCGACGCGGTCGCGCAGGCCGTTGATCGCCGGCCCGGCCTCGCGGCGCTCGTCGGGGCTCATCGAGCCCAGGGTCTTGAGCAAGCCGGAGATCGACCCGGACTTGCCCAGGGCGGCGACGCGGATGGCCTCCAGCGCGGCGACATCCGGCGCGGCGGCGACCTGTGCCGAAAGCTCGGCTTCGAGGGTGGTGAGATCGGTCATGTGGGGCTGTGGTCTAGAGCATTCGGTGAATGGGTGGAACCGGTGGCTGAGAGGCTTTGCGTCCTTCGAGACGCTCGCTTGATGCTCGCTCCTCAGGATGACGAAGGTGGGTGGCCTTCAACAAACGTCGTCATGTTGAGGAGCGGACCCTCAGGTCCGCGTCTCGAAGCACGCACGGAGAACAGCAAAAGGCCCCCCGGCTCACACCGGAGGGCCTTTCAAGGTCCGGGGACGTATCCCGAGATCTTTAAGCCAGCGCGGCGCGAACCTTGTCGGCGATGGCCTTGAACGCGGTCGGGTCTTGACCGGCGATGTCCGAGAGCACCTTGCGGTCGATCTCGATGCCCGACAGGTCCAGGCCGTGGATAAACTGCGAGTAGGTGAAGCCTTCCAGACGCGCGGCGGCGTTGATGCGCTGGATCCAAAGGCTGCGGAAGTTGCGCTTCCGGACCTTGCGGTCGCGGTAGGCGTACTGGCCGGCCTTGTCGACAGCGGCCTTGGCCGTGCGGATGGTGTTCTTGCGGCGGCCGTAGAAACCCTTGGCCTGTTCAAGAACCTTCTTGTGTTTGGCGTGGGCGGTAACGCCCCGTTTGACGCGAGCCATTTCTCAGCGCTCCTTCTTACAGGCCGTAGGGCAGATAGGACTTGATCGTCTTCGTATCCGAAGCGCTCATGACCTTCGTGCCGCGCTGCTGGCGGATGTACTTGCCGTTGTGGCTGATCAGCCGGTGGCGCTTGCCGGCGACGCCGGCCTTCAGCTTGCCGGTGGCCGTCAGTTTGAAGCGCTTTTTGGCGCCTGACTTGGTCTTCAGTTTGGGCATTTTGCTCAGGGTGTGAACCCTGTCCTCTGTAGAGACGCATTGGAACCGCCAAGGCATGCCTTTGGCCCGGCGGTTCACGAAGGCGCGGCTATTACGTGAAAGGGGACGGTCTGGCAAGGCTCAGGGGCGCATCAGGCGAACCGGAACCGGGTCGCCATAGCGGATCACCTCCAGCCCGCCCGCGATGAAGCGCAGCCGCACGCCGGCGACGCCCTCGAAGCCGAACAGGCCCTTGTCATCCAGCGGCGTCAGCCGTCGTTCCGGCCTGCCGGGACGGACGAACCACAGGGCTCCGTCCCGAAGCGTCACGGTCGCGTCGCCATAGCGTCCGGCCAGCGGTTCAAGCGCCGTGGCCGACAGGGTCGGCGGCGTCAGCCGGGCGGCCACGTCAGCCGAGACCCAGGCGTACTCGGCCCGCTCGGCCGGCGAGCGTTGTGGATCCGACGCCAGCCGCGCCAGCGCCCTCTGCTGGGCCAGGTCGAGCGCTGCGGCCGGCGGGCTCTCGATGTCCGGCCTGACACCGACCGCCTCCCAGTTGCCGCCGCCGACCGGGTGGACCGGCCGTCCCGCCGAAATGCTGAGCATGAAGCCCGGCGCCACCGGAACCAGATCGTTGTTGTTGGCCGCGCCGGCGGTGGTCTGGCCGATCAGCTCGCCGAGCTTGAACTGCTGCACATGGTAGGCGAACTCCTCGGCCGCCGAGCCGCTGCCGCGGTCGGTCAGAACGTAGAGAGGTCGACCGATCAGCCGTGGAACGGGCAGATAGGTCAGCGAACGTGACTGGACCGGCGTCTCTGACCCGCGCAGGAAGGTCAGCAGCAGTGTCTCTCCCCGGGTGAAATAGCTGGTCAGATACTGCACCGCCGCGCCGCTGCCGCCGCCGTTTCCGCGCAGATCGATGATGATCGCGTCCCCGCCTTCGAGGAAGCGCATCGCATCCTCCCAGGCCCGCCCCGACAGGTCGTCGACCCAGTGGAACTGGCTGATCTTCAGGTAGCGGACGTTGCCGGCGAGAATCCTCATCTCGGTCAGGCCGTGATTTTCCCGCCCGGCGCGATCTGCGATCAGAGCCTCCATCGCCGTCCCATCCCGGTCCGCCGGGGCAAGGCTTGCCGCGAACCGGTCCGGATCGACCGACAGATACATGTGCTTGTCGCCGCTGGCGGCGCCCAGGTCAGCGCTCACGGCTTCGGCGAAGGCCGGGGGGCTGGCGAGATTGTACCGCCCCGTCCTCTGGCCCGCGTTCAGCCGGTCAATGATCGCCTGCCGCCGCTCGGGGAACACATAGAGTGCGCGAACCTGGGCCCGGATGGCGTCGAGCGCCGCGGCCCGTTCGGCAGGGGAAAGGCTGGTGAAGGCGGCGGCTGCGGGCGCCGGCTGTGGCTGCCGAGCGAGCAGCGGTGTGGCGGCGGCGGCGAGGCCGAGGGCGGCGACGGCGGCAATGAAGTGGCGTCCGTGTCTCATGGTGTTTCCGTTCACAAAAGGTGTCGGGTGCGGTCGCCCAGCGACTGCCGGTCAAGCGCCTGCGTCAGGGCCTCGAGTTGGTCGAGCAGCGCGGGGGCTTCTTCAGAAAGGAGGCGGGCGGTGGCGCCGTTGATCGCGTCCCAGAGCGGGCGAAGCGTCACGGCCATGGCCTGGCCGGCCGGGCTGAGTGCCAGAACGTGGCGGCGACCATCCTCGGGGTCCGGGCGGGTCTGGATCAGGCCCTCCGCCTGGAGCGCGGAACGCACCTGGCTTACCGCCGCATGGGTCACGCCGAGCCGCAGGGCAAGGTCGCCGACCGCAGCCGGCCCATCCTCGCAAAGCGCGGAAAAGACCGCGTACCACCGTGGCTCGAACCGCACGCCGGCCTCGCGGTAGAGGCTCGTCACGTCACGATCGAGCTGGTCGAGCAGCCGTCGCAGCCGCGAGCCGAAGCCCTTCGTGGAGATGTCCGGAGTGCTGTTCATGAAAATCAGTAAGCACTAACGGAAATGTCCGTTCAAGAGACTGGAGATTAATTTGCCGTCATCCGGGGACGCCGGTGGGGCCGAGGGCTAGGCGCTCCGCCGGACCGCCTTGCTCACCTGCCAGGCCATGAACAGCGCCGGCACGCACAGGCCGGCGGCGACGGCGAATGGTGCGCTCGGGCCGAAGGTCATGAACAGCGGCGCGGCCATCAGCGGCCCGATGATCCGGGCCAGGGCGCCGGCGGCGGTGTTCAGGCCCATCATCTCGCCCTGGCGGTCGGGCGAGGACGACTTGGAGATGATCGCCCCGATGTTGGGGAAGGCCAGAGACTGACCGAGCGCGACCGTCACCATCCCGACCACGGCCAGCTGCCAGTGCTGCACCAGCGGCTGGATCGCGAAGCCGAGGAAGATCAGCGACAGGCCGATCATCATGGTCGTGGTCTCGCCGATCCGGCGCGCCAGGAAGCCGGTCAGCAGCCCCTGGGCCGTGGCCGCGGTGATGGCGATGGCGAAGAAGCAGAAGCCGATCTCCTTCGGCCCCCAGTCGAACTTCGCGTGCGCCCAGAGGCCGAACGTCGCCTCCATCCCGGCGAACCCGGCCATCGAGATCAGGGTCACCAGCAGGGTGCGCCAGATCACAGGATGGGCCACGGCGTCGCCGAGGCCCTCCAGCCGCCCGCGCTGCGGCGCGTCGCGATGGCCGTGCCGCGTCTCGCGCACGAACAGGGTGATCCCGATCCCGGCCGCCAGCGCCAGGGCGGCGGCGAAATAGAGCGGCGGACGGAAGCCGATGGTGCCCAGGTCCTCGCGCGCCAGCAGCCCGCCGATCGACGGGCCGGTCATGAAGCCCAGGCTGAACGCCGCACCCATCAGCCCCAGCCGCCCGGCGCGCCGGTCGGGCGGGGTGACGTCGGCGATATAGCCCTGGATGGTCGAGATGTTGCCGGTCAGCACCCCGCCGGTCAGCCGGATCAGGCAGGCGACCCACAGGTTCGGCGCGAACGCCAGCAGCACATAGGTCAGGGCGTTGCCGAAGATGGTGATGATCAGCACCGGCCGCCGTCCGATCCGGTCCGACAGCCGGCCCCACAGCGGCTCGGCGAAGAAGTTGCCGACCGAGTAGCAGCTGAACAGAACGAACACCTGCCAGTCCGGCGCGCCGAACGACTTGGCGTAGAACGGCAGCAGCGGAATGATCACCCCGAACCCGGCGATGTTCACGAACACCACCGCCAGCAGGACGTAGAGCGCCTTGCTGTCGCCTTGCGAGGGGGCGGCGGGGGATGTGGGGGCTTCGGTCATGAGGGGCGGGGGTTTACGCCCTTCCTGCCGCACCGGCAAACCGCCGGCGAGTTCGGGCGTCTCTGCCTCAGCGACACCGACCGTTAAGCCGCTGCGCCTAGGCTGGCGCCAGCATCGCAAGGCAGAAGGCTTCCGGCGCATGAACATTTCCCCCGCCGTCCGCGCGACGGCGCCGGCCGCGCCGCGGGTCGAAAGCCGCGCCGCGCTGAAACAGGCCGCCGAGGCCCGTGCGGCGACCGTGTCCGAAGCGGCGACGAGGGCCCGCTCGGGTCCCGGCATGGCGGCGTCCGAGTCGCGCAAGCAGCAGGCGAAGGCGAAGCTGCAGCAGGTCCGCGAGTGGCTGAAGATCGTCCGCAAACTCTATGCCCAGAATCCCGCCGGCATGGCCAAGACGCTCGCCCAGGTGTTCAAGGACCTGAAGGCGGCGGTCGCGGCCTATCGCGACGCCGGCGGCCAGGCGATGGGCGCGAGCGGTGCGGCGGTCGCCATGCCGCCTCCGCCACCGCCGACTGCCGGCGACGACAAGGCGGCGAGCGCAGGGGAAGGCGAAGAGGCCGAAGCGGCGGCGACAGCGGGTGTCGACGCCGAGGCAAAGGCCGGGGCCGCCGAGCCTGCCACGAAACTCTCCGAAGGCGCCTCGCTCTATGCCGCCGTGGTGCAGGAGGTGCGCAAACAGCTCGGCGAGGACGGGCTCGACTTCCTCAAGGAGGTCCGCGGCATGGTTGACGACATCCGCAAGCTGCTCGATGCCGCCCGGGGTCAGGCCGCGATCCGCCGCCGCGACAAGGACACCGACGAGGCCTTCGAGGCGGCCGACAAGGCGCTCAACGAGCTGAACGAAACCATGAACGACATGGAACGCCAGATCCGCCACGACGCCCCCTCGGCCGGCATGACCTTCTCGGTGGCGGCGTAGGCGCGGCGCCAAACGCAAAACGCCCCGGCGGTGAGGCCGGGGCGCTGCGCTGTCGGATGAAACGCGCGCCTATCGCGGCGCGAGGATCATGATCATCTGGCGGCCTTCCATGCGGGGTTCGTACTCGCACTTGGCCACGATCTCGAAGTCGGCGCGGACCTTCTGGAGCAGCTTCATCCCCAGTTCCGGGTGCGCCATTTCGCGGCCACGGAAGCGGAGGGTGACCTTCACCTTGTCGCCCTCTTCGAAGAAGCGGGTCATCGAGCGCGCCTTCACCTCGTAGTCGTGCACGTCGATGTTGGGACGGAGTTTGATCTCCTTGATTTCCACAACCTTCTGACGCTTGCGCGCTTCGTTCTTCTTCTTCTGCTCCTGGAACTTGAACTTGCCGTAGTCCAGGATCTTGCAGACGGGCGGGTCTGCGTTCGGAACGATCTCAACGAGATCCAGGCCGGCTTCCTCGGCGGCCTCAAGGGCGGCGGAGGTCGGCATCTCACCCTGCTTCTCGCCGTTCTGGTCGATCAGCAGGACGCGCGGGACGCGGATCTCTTCGTTGATGCGCGGCCCGTCCTTGACGGGCGGCGTATTGTTGGGACGGCGAATAGGCGGTGCTCCGGTGGCTGTTTACATAATAGGACGCGGCGCGCCGAAGCGTTCCGTGACCCTTGTAAGCTATATGACCTTCCCCCCCGGCCCGATCAAGCGCGGCGAGGACACAGGGAGCCGCTGAATCAACGCGGCAGCAGTGACCAGGCCGCTGTGGCGACGGTTTCGACCGGCAATTCGGCCAGGGTCGCCGACTGAATGACCGCCACATGGCCGCGCGGGGCGCTGAGCAGGGTGTCGGCCGCGCCGTCGAACAGGGCGATGGTCGGCGCCCCGGCAGCGGCGATCAGGTGCATAGGACCGGTGTTGTTGCCGATGGCCAGCGCCGCCCGCGCGCCGAGTACGGCGATCTGGGCGAAGTCGGTCCGGCCGGTCAGGTCGCGGGCCTGGCCGACGGTCTTCTGGATCGTGCGCGCCATGGCGCTTTCCTGCGGCCCGCCGATGATCACGATGTCATAGCCGCGCGCTTTCAGCTGGGTGGCCAGCTCGGCGTAGCGGTTGATCGGCCAGCGCTTCTCGGGCCGGTTCTCGCCGCCGCCGGGCACCATCAGCACGAACGGTTTAGGGGCTGCCGCTCCCGGCACCGGCCGGGGCTCGGTTGCGCGCCGCAGCACCCAGCTCAGGTCGGGCGGCGGGGCGTCGCCGGGTCCGGTCGGGGCATCCGGCCAGGCGCCGGCGACCTTCAGCTGCTCGGCGTGCCGCTCCAGGGTGTGCATCCGGGTGCGGTCGGGATTGCGATGCTGCAGCCGGGCGCCGGGCGCGGCGCCCGACCAGGCCGGCGCGAACGGCCTGAGCAGCTGGAACAGGAACCGGCTGGAGGACGAGCTTTCGAGATCATAGACCCGGTCATACCGCGCGCCCTTGATCTGGCCGCGCAGGGCCAGCCATTCGCCGGGCGAGCCGGGGCGGGCGTTGGTCTCGATGCTGTTGAAATACGGGCTGGCCTTGGCCAGGGCCTCGAACTGCGGCGCGGTCAGCAGGGTGATCTTCGCGTGCGGGTGCGCCAGCCGGATCCGCTTCATGGCGGCCAGCGACAGGACGAACTCTCCGATGGAGCCCGCCTGGATAACCAGCACCTTCTTGATCTCGCGGCTCACGCTCTCGCCTCCAGCACGCGTGCATAGACTTCAAGTGTGGCCTCGCACATGGCGTTGACAGAATAAAGTCGTCTCGCGCGTGAGGCGGCGGCCTCGCCCATCGCCCTGCGCCGCGCGCCGCCGACGGTGATGGCGGTGGTCATGGCCCGGACCCAGGCCTCGAGATCGCCCGGCGGGGCCCGCCAGCCGGTCTCTCCCTCGACCACGGTTTCCCGCGCGCCGCCGTGGTCGGAGACGATCACCGGCCGCTCCATCACCTGCGGCTCGACCGCCGTGCGGCCGAACGATTCGGGCTTCAGCGTCGGCAGCAGCGCGACATCGGCCAGCCGGAACGCGGCCGGCATGTCGTCGCAGTGCCCGACCACCTTCACCACATCCTCCAGGCCGGCGTCGCTGATCGCTGTGAGGATCTCCTGGCGGTATTCGGTGCGGCCCTGGTCGTCGCCGGCGAAGACGATGACAAAGTCGTCCCGGCCCTCGGCCTTCATCCGCGCGGCGGCGGCGATGATCAGAAGGTGCCCCTTGATCCGGGTCAGTCGCCCGCCCAGCAGGAAGACCAGCTTCGCCCGGTCGGGCGTCAGACCCCAGGCCGCGCGCAGGGCCTCGATCCGCTCCGGCGCGATCCTGCGCGGATCGAACCGTGTCAGGTCCACCCCGCGGGGGATGGTGACGATCTTCGCCGGGTCGAGCTGGTGCTGCGCCAGCACATGGTCACGGGTGTAGTCGGAGTTGGCGATCACCAGGTCGCCGCGCGTCATCACCGCGTTGTACCAGCGCTTGAGGCTGCTGCGGGCGTTGTAGACCCCGTGGTAGGTGGCCACGAACGGCACGCCGGTCGCATGGGCCGCCCACAGGGCGCTGAACGCCGGCGCGCGAGATCGCGCATGAACCACGCTGACCTTCTCGGTGCGGATCAGATCGATCAGCCGCGCAGCGTTGCCCAGCATGACCAGCGGGTTCTTCGACTGGACCGGCATTTCTACCAGCCGGCCGCCGTCAGCGATCAGGCGCGAGGTCATCCGCCCGCCACGCGAGGCGACAAGCGCCTTGCCCCCCGCGGCGATCACCGCCTGGGCGACATCGATGGTCGTCTGCTCGGCCCCGCCCGTTTCGAGTTCGGGGGTCACCTGCAGAAGCGTGAAATCGGGGGGGAGCGTGATCACAGGGTGGACATAACGCATCAAACGCCGACTCACACCCCCGCGTCATGGCCCGACTTGTTCGGGCCACCCAAGCATGGTGAGTCAGCCGGACAACATCGTGTTCTTGGGTGGCCCGGATAAACCGGGCCATGACGGAAGTTGATTTGATGAGCGAAGAGATCGGCCGCCTCGATCGCGGCGACGGCCAGCAGGTCGCCTGGCGGCGCGTGGCGGGGCGGGGGCCGACGGTGGTCTGGCTTGGCGGCTTCATGTCGGACATGGCCGGAACCAAGGCCCAGGCCCTGGCAGACCGGGCCGAGACAGAGGGCCGGGCCTTCCTGCGGTTCGACTATCTCGGCCACGGCGAATCGAGCGGCGACTTCAGGGACGGCACGATCAGCCGCTGGCGGGCCGACGCCATCGCCGCGATCGAGGCCCTGACCGAAGGCCCGCTGGTGCTGGTCGGCTCCTCGATGGGCGGCTGGATCAGCTGCCTCGTCGCCGCCGTGATGCCGGAACGCCTGCACGCCATGGTGCTGATCGCGCCCGCAGCAGACTTCACCGAGGCCCTGATGAAGCCCGGCCTGCCGCCGGAGGCCCACGAGGCGCTCGCCCGCGACGGCGAGTGGATCCGGCCGTCACTGTATGAGCCGACCGGCTACCCGATCACCCGCGCCCTGCTGGAAGACGGCGCCCGCTGGACCATCCTCGGCGCGCCCGTGCCGATCGACTGTCCGGTGCGCGTCCTGCAGGGCCGCGAAGACCCGGACGTACCCTGGCTCCACGCGCTCGAACTGGCCAACGCCATCCGCAGCGAGGATGTGGTCTTCACCCTGATCAAGGACGGCGACCATCGCCTGAGCCGCGACCAGGACATCGCGCGGCTGCTGGCGACTCTTGAGGAAATCCTCCCCTCGTAGAGGGGAGGAAGGATTAGCCCCAGAACGCCCCGACCCTTGCCGCTTCCGCCTGGCCCTGGGCGAACCCCGCCCGGGCGATCGCCTCGCGGTTGGAACTGTCCATCAGGTTGCTGCCGAACGCCTCACCGCAGGCCGCGTCCGGCACCAGCAGCAGCGCCTCGCCGCCGTGGGCGCGGATCACATCGGCTTCGGCCTCAAGGCGCGGCAGCATCATCGGCGCGAACGCGGGCGGCATGACGGCCACGATCACGACCTTGCCGTGGCCCCTGGCCATGTCCGCGTTGGTGCCCGAGCGCATGCCACCGTCCATGTAGCGCCGGCCGTCGATGGTGATGGCCGGGAAGATCGCCGGCACCGAACAGGACGAAGCGACGCCTCGGCCCAGCGGCGCGGCGGTGTCCTGACTCCAGAGCACGAACTCGCCGGTGGCCGTGTCGATGGCGGTGCAGGCATAGCGCGCCGGCCAGGGCTGCGCCTCGGCGATCGGGCCAAAGCCCTTGAGGAACACCTCCTCGCTGACGGTCTGGCCGTTCAGCGAGATCTGGCCGAGCTCGAGCATCAGCGCATGCGGCATGTCGCCCTGGGCCGGCCGGCGCGCCATCACGCTCATCAGCGGCATCAGGTCGGGCGCCTGGCCCGGGCCCTTCGCCTGGGCCTCCTTTGCCCGCGCGGCGTTGGCGAACTCCGCCTCCAGCATCTGCGCCGGCCGGCGCCCGGTCGCCAGCAGCGCGCCGCAGACCGATCCCGCCGAGGTGCCGAGAATCCAGTCGGCGCCACTGATGTCGGCCCCCGACTCCGCCAGACCGGCGATCAGCCCCGTCTCCCAGGCGATGCCCACCGGCCCGCCGCCGCCCAGAACCAGAGCCCGTGTCGTCATGATGCGCTTTTCCCGCCTTCCGCGGCGAGGATCGCCGTCAGGCCTTCACGATAGGTCGGATATTGCGGCCGCCAACCCAGTTCGGCCTTGGCCAGGGCGTTGGAGACGCGTTTGTTCTCGCTCCAGAACCGCCGGGCGGCCGGCGTCAGGTCGGCGTCGTCGAACGCGACCGGCTTCGGCGGCGGCATCCCCACCAGCTGCGCGGCGAAGGCATTGACCTCGTGCGACGGCGCCGGTTCGTCGTCACAGAGATTGTAGCTGGCTCCGGCGCGCGGCCGGGCGATCGAGGCGGCGAGGCCGGCGGCGATGTCGTCGACGTGGATGCGGCTGAACATCTGGCCCGGCTTGACGATGCCGTGTGCGGTCCCGTCGCGTGCGCGGTCCAGCGCCGAGCGGCCGGGGCCATAGATGCCGGGCAGGCGGAAGGCGGTGACGGTCAGGCCCATGCCCCTGCCGACCTGTCGCCAGTCGCGCTCGGCCGAGACCCGGCGGGCGCTCTCGACCGACCGGGCGCTCAGCGGCCCGGCCTCGAACACCCAGCGCCCGTCGCGGTCGCCATAGACGCCGGTGGTCGACAGGTAGCCGATCCAGTCTGGAAACGCGTTGGCCTCGGCCAGCGCCGGGATCAGGGTGTTCAGCCCCGGACAGCCGGCCTCCGTCGGCGGGGCGGTGATCAGGATGGCGGCGGCGGTTTTCAGGGCTTCGACGAGGCCTGGACGGTCTTCGGTGGCGACGGGCGCCACGCCGTGCGCGCGCGCCTTGGCGGCGGTGGCCTCCGAACGCACCACGGCGGTGGCGCGCCAGCCGTCTGCCATCAGCCGCCGCGCTAGCGCCTGGCCGGTGAAGCCGTAGCCGAAGATCAGGAGGTGGTTCATGGCGGCGGCGCGTCCGTGCGTCCTTCGAGACGCGGACCGGAGGGTCCGCTCCTCAGGATGACGCCCATATGTGATCCGCACCAATGGTCGTCATGGTGAGGAGCGAGCTTCAGGCGAGCGTCTCGAACCACGCAAAGCCCCGTCAGTCGACTAAAGCAGCGCCATGATCGCCGCGCGGGCCGCATCCTGCAGGTCCGGACGCTTCAGCGCGAAGGCGACATTGGCGCGCAGCAGGCCGATCTTGTCGCCGCAGTCGTAGGTCACGCCGTCGTATTCCAGCGCATGGAAGCTCTCCACGGCCATCAGGCGGGCCATGGCGTCGGTCAGCTGGATCTCGCCGCCGGCGCCCTTCTGCTGGGCGGCCAGCAGCTTGAAGATTTCCGGCTGCAGGATGTAGCGGCCCGAGATGAACAGGTTCGAGGGCTCGGTCCCCGGTGCGGGCTTTTCGACCATGCCGGTCATGCGGTTCAGCCGGCCCTCGTGGCCGTCCAGCGCGACGATGCCGTACTTGTGCGCCTCGCCGGGCGGGCAGGGCTCGACGGCGATGATGTTGCCGCCGACCTTGTTGTAGGCGTCGACCACCTGCTTCAGGGCCGGGACCTTCGCGTCCATCAGCATGTCGGGCAGCATGACCGCGAACGGCTCGTCGCCGATCACGTCGCGGGCGCACCAGACCGCGTGGCCGAGGCCGAGCGGGGCCATCTGGCGCACGAAGCTCATCTCGCCCGGACGCGGCAGCTCGGCGCGGATCTCCTCGAGCATCTCCAGCTTGCCCTTGGCTTCCAGCTGGGATTCGAGCTCGGGATGGTGATCGAAATAGTCCTCGATCGCCTCCTTGCCGCGGCCGGTGACGAACACGAAGTGCTCGATCCCGGCGGCCCGGCCCTCGGCCACGATGTAGCTGAGGATCGGCCGATCCACGACGTTGAGCATCTCCTTGGGCGTGTTCTTGGCGCCAGGGAGAACGCGGGTGCCCAGACCGGCGACGGGCAGGACGGCTTTGCGGACAGGTCTCATGGGTGCGGGAGTATCCGAGCGGAGGGGGTAAATCCAGAGAGAGGGGCGCGATACCCCAACCGCTCATTCCGGCCTTCGCCGGGACGAGCGGAATGTGTTTCGCTATTCCACCGTCACTGACTTGGCGAGGTTGCGCGGCTGGTCGACGTCGGCGCCCTTCAGGACGGCCACGTGGTAGGCCAGCAGCTGGATCGGTGCGGCCATGACCAGGGCCGAGATCAGCGGATCGCTGGCCGGGGCAGTCATCACCACCTTGGCGCCCGCCGGCGCGTGTTTCGCGCCTTCGGGATCGGTGATGAACACCACCTGCCCGCCGCGGGCCATGACCTCGCTCATGTTGCTGGCCGACTTCTCGAAATAGCTGTCGTAGGGGGCCAGGATGATGATCGGCGTGTGCTCGTCGACCAGCGCGATCGGGCCGTGCTTCAGTTCACCCGCCGCATAACCTTCTGCGTGGATATAGCTGATTTCTTTCAGCTTAAGGGCTCCCTCCAGAGCCAACGCTGACATTGGTCCACGGCCGAGGTAGAGCACGTCGCGGGCCTTGGCGATGTCGACCGCCACGGCGCGCACGGCGTCCTCCAGACCGATGGACTCGGCGATCAGGCGCGGGGCTTCGAGCAGCACCCGGACCAGCCGCTGCTCCTCCGCCTCGTCGATCCTGCCGCGCGCCCGGGCGGCGGCGACGGCCAGGGCGGTCAGCACGCTGACCTGGGCCGTGAAGGCCTTGGTCGAGGCGACGCCGATCTCCGGCCCGCAGTGGATCGGCCAGACCACGTCGACCTCGCGGGCCATCGTCGATTCCTGGGCATTGACCACGGCGGCGGTCTTCATGCCCTTCGCCTGGCAGAGGCGCAGGGCGGCCAGGGTGTCCGCCGTCTCGCCCGACTGCGACATGGCGATGGCCAGCGAGCCCGCGCGCAGGGCCGGCTCGCGATAGCGGAACTCCGAGGCGATCTCGATATCCACCGGCAGATCGGCCAGCCGCTCGATCAGATACTTGCCGATCATCCCGGCGATGTAGCTGGTGCCGCAGGCGACGATCTGGATCCGCTCAAGCGCGGCGAAGTCGATCTCGCCCGGCATCCGGGTGCGCGCGCTGACGGCGTCGACATAGGCGCTGATCGTGTGCTGGCAGCCCTCCGGCTGGTCATGGATCTCCTTCTCCATGAAGTGCCGGTAGTTGCCCTTCTCGACCAGGGCGGCCGAGGCGGAGACGGTCCTCATCGCCCGCTCGACCGGCTGGCCGGACTGGTCGTAGATCTGCGCGCGGTCGTGATCGATGGCGACGTAGTCGCCCTCTTCCAGATAGGTGACCTTGTTGGTGAACGGTCCGACGGCCAGGGCGTCGCTGCCCAGGAACATCTCGCCGTCGCCGGTGCCGACAACCAGCGGGCTGCCCTTGCGCGCGCCCATGATGACGTTGTCCTGGCCCTCGACCAGCACGGCCAGGGCATAGGCGCCGGTCAGCCGGTCGAGCGCCGACTTGAACGCCGCCAGCGGGGCCTGGCCCTTGTCGAGATAGGAATCGATCAGCTGGGCGATGACCTCGGTGTCGGTCTCGCTCTCGAACACCCGCCCGGCGGCCTGGAGTTCGGCCTTCAGCTCGGCGAAGTTCTCGATGATGCCGTTGTGCACCAGGCTGACCCGGCCGCCCCGCTGCGGGTGGGCGTTGCGCTCGGACGGCGCGCCGTGGGTGGCCCAGCGCGTGTGGCCGATGCCGACCGTCGAGGTCAGGGGGCTTTCAGCCAGCACCGCTTCCAGCGCCCGGATCTTGCCCTGGGCGCGGCGGCGGTCGACCTTTCCGCCCGTCTGGGTCGCCACCCCGGCGGAATCATAGCCGCGATACTCGAGCCGCTTGAGGCTCTCGATGAGGCGGTCCGTGACGGGCGTCTTGCCCACGATGCCGATGATGCCGCACATGCCTGGTTTCGCCGTCCCTGCCACAAGGGGTAGAATTGTCGGGAACGGAACGTCCCCGGGTCGGCGTTTATCATCGGCCAAGGTTGAGACGGCATAAAACTGCGTTGCACACTGTTGCGTGTTTTTTCGGGGCGGGGAGCCTTTCATGAGCAAGCGGACCTATTTCGGCACCGATGGCATTCGCGGGCAGGCCAACAGCCACCCGATGACCGCCGAGGTCGCGCTGCGCGTCGGCCTCGCCGCCGGAAAGCTCTTCCGCCGCGATCATGGTCGCCGGCCGCTGGTGGTGATCGGCAAGGACACCCGCCTGTCGGGCTACATGATCGAGCCGGCGCTGGTGGCCGGCTTTACGAGCATGGGCATGGACGTGCGCCTGTTCGGACCGCTGCCGACCCCGGCGGTGGCAATGATGACGCGCTCGATGCGCGCTGACCTCGGCGTGATGATCAGCGCCTCGCACAACGCCTTCACCGACAACGGCATCAAGCTGTTCGGGCCGGACGGCTACAAGCTCAGCGACGCCCGTGAGCTGGAGATCGAGGCCCATATGGACGAGGGCCTGCAGGAGGGCCTGGTGGCCCCGGGCGACCTCGGCCGCGTGCGCCGCATCGATGACGCCCAGGCCCGCTATATCGAGATCGCCAAGGCCAGCTTCCCCCGCCTGCTGAACCTGAACGGCCTGAAGGTGGTCATCGATTGCGCCAACGGCGCCGCCTACAAGGTCGCGCCCGAAGTGCTCTACGAACTGGGGGCGGAGGTCACCCCGGTCGGGGTCGGGCCGAACGGCTTCAACATCAACGCCGAGTGCGGGTCGACCCACCCCGCGACGATGGTCGCGGCGGTTCGCGAGAAGGGCGCCGACATCGGTATCGCGCTCGACGGCGACGCCGACCGCGTGGCGATCTGCGACGAGACCGGCCAGGTGGTCGACGGCGACCAGATCATGGCCATCATCGCCGGCGCCTGGGCCGCCGAGGACCGCCTCAGCGGCGGCGGCATCGTCGCCACGGTGATGTCGAACCTGGGCCTGGAGCGGTTCATGTCGGCCAAGGGCCTGACGCTGGAACGCACTGCCGTGGGCGACCGCGCGGTCATGGAGCGTATGCGCGCCGGCCGCTTCAACGTCGGCGGCGAGCAGTCGGGCCACGTGATCCTGTCGGACTTCTCGACCACGGGCGACGGCCTGATCGCTGCGCTGCAGGTGCTGGCCGTGCTGGTCCAGGCCGGCAAGCCGATGAGCGCCCTGGCCCGTCAGTTCGAGCCGGTGCCGCAGCTGATGGAGAACGTCCGCTTCACCAAGGGCCGCAAGCCGCTCGACAACGACCAGGTCAAGGCTGCGATCACGGCAGCCGAGGCCCGCCTCAACGGCTCCGGCCGCGTCCTGGTCCGCGCCTCGGGCACCGAACCCCTGATCCGCGTCATGGCCGAGGGCGACGACGAGGCCCTGGTCCAGCAGCTGGTCAGCGACATCGCCGGCGCGGTGAAGGCGGCGGCCTGACCGGGATTGCGTCCATCGGCTGATGGGCGAACCTGACCTTCCCTGAACGCGATGCGGCGCGTCTCGTGCGACGCCCGACCATCGCGCCCTGGCCAACCGCAACTTCATAATCCTGCCTGAGGCGCCGGTGCTGTTCTACGCCGGCTGCTTTGCCCTGTTCGCGGTCAGCGTCTGGCCGGCGGCGAGCCAGGGTCAACTACCTCCTCTTGATCCGCTCATCCCGGCATTCGCCGGGATGAGCGGAAAAAGACTGGCCAAGGCCTGATCGGCGAGTGTCCCCTATTCCAGCAGCGCCAGCAGCGCGAAACTCGCCAGCCAGTGCTCGCCCATATAGTCGCCGGCGACGTGGGGCAGGGCGTCGGCCAGATGGATTTCCGCCGCCTCCAGCGCCATCGCCCGCGCCGGATCGTCCTCCGCCAGCACCGAGGCGATCCCCCGCCAGCACCAGGCGCGGCTCAGGTTCAGGCCGTCCAGGTGCGCGATCTTGCCGTCGCTGCGGTCGCTGACCGTGGCCGGCATGAACAGGGTCGCCGGACGCCGGCTCCCGGTGCGCGGCAGGAAGGCCGAGAACCAGGCGCGGAACTGGTCGGGCGCCAGTATCCGCCGCAGGCACTCGGCCTCCATCAGCGCGGGCGACAGGAACTCGTCCCCGCTCGGCTCCCAGGCCTGGCAGTCGGCGTCGCCCGCGTACCAGTCGATCGCCGTGGTCCGCGCCAGACCGGCCAGCAGCGGGTCGTCGCAGGTCTCGGCGTAGTCCATCGCCAGCCTCAGGGCGAAGGCGGTGTTGGAGTGCACCCCGGCCCGCAGGGGATAGGTCGCCTTGGGCAGGAAGCGCTTGAACCGGTCGGAGAAGGCGACGGCCAGCGGCTCCAGCGCGGCATTGGCCGTCTGGTCGTCGTGCGCCCGCAGCTCCGCCACCAGCTTCAGCAGCCAGGCCCAGCCGTAGGGCCGCTCGAACCCCGTGCTCATGGGGCGGGAGAGATAGTCCAGCTCCACCGCGACCTTCGACGGCGTCAGGCTGGCGGCGAACAGGGCCCGGATCGCCGGGGCGCTCGGCATCTCGGGGAACAGCCGCAAGAGGGTCGCCAGGGTCCAGTAGCCGTGGACGCAGCTGTGCCAGTCGAAGCTGCCGTAGAAGATCGGATGGTGCGTCCGGTGCGGCCCGATGTCGTGCAGGCCGGTGAACACATGGTCGGCCTTGTGCGGGAACTCGCGCGTGACGTGGCCCAGGGCGATGGCGGCGAACCGCTCGGCCATGTCCGCCGTCAGCCGGGGGTCAGAAACGATAGACGAGGACATACATCAGCACCGTGTTGGCCAGCAGCAGCATCAGGGCCGTCGGAAGCTGGGCCTTGATGACGCCGTAGCGGTCGGAGAGTTCCAGCAGCGCCGCCGGAACAATGTTGAAATTGGCCGCCATCGGCGTGGTCAGGGTGCCGCAGAAGCCCGACAGCATGCCGATCGCCCCCATGATCGCCGGATCGCCGCCGAACCTGCCGACAATGATCGGCAGGCCGATGGCGGCGGTCATTACCGGAAAGGCGGCGAAGGCATTGCCCATGATCGCCGTGAACAGCGCCATGCCGAGCGTGTAGGCGACCACCGCCGCCAGCGGCGTCCCCAGCGGCAGCCAGGTGGTCGCCAGATCGCCGATCACGTCTCCCACATGCGCAACCGCGAACACCGCCCCCAGCGCCGCCAGCGCCTGCGGCAGCAGCCCGGCCCAGCCGACGGACTCCATGAGGCGGCGGCCTTCGCGGGTGGCGGTGACCGGACTGGCGCGGAACATGACCAGCGCCACGGTGGTCGCCAGCACGATCCCCGCGCCCAGCGAGATCAGGGTCACCTGTTTGGGGTCGACCAATGGCTGGCCGCCGATCTCCACGCCTTTCAAGGTCAGGGTGCCCAGCAGGGTGACCACCGGCGGGATCAGGGCCGGAATGAACAGCCGGTTGCCCCAGCGCTCGGCCCGCTGCGGCTTGTCGACGGGCTGGGGATGGTCGCCCTTGCCCATCAGGTTGAACCCGGCGACCAGCGCCATGGCCACCAGGATGCCGCCGTTGACCACATCCGGCAGGTAGCTGCCGACGAGGAAGCTGGTCGCGAACAGGGCCCAGAACAGCGCGCTGGTGAACCGTTTCGGGTTGGTCCGGTCCAGCACCGTCGCCACGGCGAACACCGCAAACAGCAGCCCGGCCAGGACGTAGAGGACATCGAGCCCGATCATCGACCGGACGCCTTGCCCAGCTGGCGATCAAGCAGCAGCAGCCGCGCGCCGTGGATCACAAACGCGACGATGGCCGTCGGGATGGCCCACATCGACAGCGCCAGCGGCTCGACGATGATCCCGTTCTCCTCAAGGAAGCCCTTGATCAGCAGGATCGAGGCGATGGCGATGAAGATGTCCTCGCCGAAGAACAGCCCGATGTTGTCGGTCGCGGCGGCCATGGCCTTGATCCGGTCACGCACAGGCTGCGACAGGTCGCCATGGCGGGTCTCGGCGGCGGCCTCGGCCATCGGCGCGATCAGCGGCCGGACCATCTGCGCGTGCCCGCCGAGCGAGGTCAGCCCCACCGCCGCGGCCAGTTGCCGGATCAGCAGGTAGATCACCAGCAGCCGCCCGGCGGTCGCCTCGCGCAGCCTGCCGATCAGCGCCTTCGCCCGCTCCTGCAGACCCTCCCGCTCCAGCAGCCCGATCAGTGGCAGGATCAGCCAGACCACGCTGATGTAGCGGTTGTCCCGGAACGCCTTGCCCAGCACCCCGAGCGTCGCGACCACGTCCAGCCCGCCCGCGATCCCGGTGACCACCGCCGCCGTCGCCACGATCAACAGCGGATTGAGCCGCGCGGCAAAGCCGACCACGACCACCGCCACCCCCAGCAAGACCCACATGCCCCCGACTCCCCTGTGTCCGCGCCAGAGTGGACCCGGAATCATCCCCAACGCCAATCCTCCCCCACTTGGGAGAGGGGGGGCATGCGGAGCATGGTGGAGGGGGAGGCGCGGTGGTTGAGGGTTACGCGTGGTCGGTTCGGAAGTCCCGGCTCACTCCGGCGCTTCCGTCACCACCAGCCTTCGGCTGGCCCCCCTCTCCCAGGTGGGAGAGGAAGAGTCAGGAACGCCCGATGCTCGAATACCGGAACCCGCGCGCCTTCATGTCGTCCGGCCGATAGATGTTCCGCAGGTCGACCACGTTCGGCGACTTCATCAGCCCTTTGACGCGGTCCAGGTCGAGTGCGCGGAACTGGTCCCACTCGGTGATGATCACCACCGCGTCGGCGCCCTCGACGGCTTCGTAGGGACCGGCCTTGAACTCGACCCCCTTGAGCATCTGCTTCGCCTCGTGGCCTTCGGGATCGAAGGCCTGGACGGTGGCGCCCATGGCCTGCAGCGCCGGCACGATGTCCAGGCTGGGTGCGTCGCGCATGTCGTCGGTGTTCGGCTTGAAGGTCAGGCCCAGCACGCCGATCGTCTTGCCGCGCAGGTCGCCCTCGAGCACGTCGGCGACGCGGCCGGCCATGGCCTTCTTGCGGGAGTCGTTGATCGCGACCGTCGTTTCGATCAGCCGTACCGGCGTGCCGGCGTCCTGGGCTGTGCGCACCAGGGCGATGGTGTCCTTGGGAAAGCAGCTGCCGCCATAGCCGGGGCCGGCGTTGAGGAACTTGTTCCCGATCCGCTTGTCCAGGCCGATGCCGCGCGCGACCTGCTGCACGTCGGCACCGACGGCCTCGCACAGGTCGGCGATCTCGTTGATGAAGGTGATCTTCAGCGCCAGGAAGGCGTTGGCGGCGTACTTGATCAGCTCGCTGGTTCGCCGGCCGGTGAAGACGATCGGTGTCTCGTTGAGGAACAGCGGGCGGTAGAGCTCGTTCATCACCGCCTTGGCGCGCTCGTCGTCGGTGCCGACGACCACGCGGTCGGGCCGCTTGAAGTCCTCGATCGCCGCGCCCTCGCGCAGGAACTCGGGGTTCGAGACGACGGCGAACTGCGCGTCGGGCCGGGCCTTGCGGATGATGGCCTCGATCTCGTCGCCGGTGCCGACCGGCACGGTCGACTTGGTCACCACGACGGTGAACCCGTCCATCAGCCCGGCGATCTCCTCGGCCGCCGCATGGACGTAGGAGAGGTCAGCGTAGCCGTCCCCGCGCCGCGACGGCGTGCCCACGGCGATGAACACCGCATCGGCGCCGCGCACCGCATCCACCGCATCGACGGAAAAGGACAGCCGCCCCTCGCGCACGTTGCGCTCGACCAGGGCGCCGAGACCCGGCTCGAAGATCGGGATCTCGCCCTTCTTCAGCCGCTCGATCTTGCCCGCATCCTTGTCGATGCAGACGACGTCATGACCGAAGTCAGCGAAACAGGCTCCCGACACCAGGCCCACATAGCCGGTGCCGATCATGGCGACGCGCATAGCTCAGGGCCCCTCAGACTTCCTGGTTGTATGACCCGACTTCGGGGTGCTTCGCCAGTCTGGGCTTCACCTCCTGCCGGAACAGAGCGCGCATGTCGTCGTCCGACTGCGTGCTTTCGACGACGACCACGATCTCGGGCTTGTTGGACGAGGCGCGGACCAGCACCCAGCTGCCGTCTTCCAGCGCCACCCGCACGCCGTTGACGGTGATCACCTCGGTGATGCCGCGGCCGAGGATCTTGCCGCCGCTCGCGGCCAGGGCCTGGTACTCGGCGACGATCCTGTCGACGACGCCGTACTTCACCTCGTCGCCGCAGTGGGGGCTCATGGTCAGGGAGGTGTAGGCCACGGGCAGCGCCTTGCGCATGTCCGACAGTTTCTGGTCCGGGTTGCGGTCGAGCATTCCGAGGATCGCGGCGGCGGCGGTCAGGCCGCAGTCGTAGCCCCGGCCCAGCGGCTCGTTGAGGAAGAAGTGGCCGCTCTTCTCAAACCCGGCCAGGGCGCCCAGCTCGGCGGTCTTGCGCTTGATGTAGCTGTGGCCGGTCTTCCAGTAGACGGTGGTGCAGCCGTTCTCGGCGAGCACCGGGTCGGTGGCGTAGAGGCCGGTCGACTTCACATCGACGATGAAGGTCGCGCCGGGGTTCAGCGGGGCGAGATCGCGGGCCAGCATCAGGCCGATCTTGTCGGCGTAGATCTCCTCGCCCGTGTCATCGACCACGCCGCAGCGGTCGCCGTCGCCGTCGAAGCCCAGCGCCAGATCGGCGCCGAAGTCCCGCACGGCCTTGGCCATCGCGTGCAGCATCTCCTGGTCTTCCGGGTTGGGATTGTATTTCGGGAAGGTCCAGTCGAGGTCGCAGTCCATCTCGTAGACCACCGCCACGCCCATGGCGCGCAGGGCCTGGGGCACGAAGGCGCCCGCCGTGCCGTTGCCGCAGGCGGCGACCACCTTCAGCGGCCGGGTGATCTGCACCCGGCGGGCGACGTCGGCGATGAACCGCTCGGCGACGCCGTCCTCGCGGACCAGCTTGCCGCCGTCGCGCGGGACGAACTTGCCGCCGAGGACGATCTCCTTCAGCCGGCCCATCTCTTCGGGGCCGAACGTCAGGGGCCGCTGGGCGCCCATCTTCACGCCGGTCCAGCCGTTCTCGTTGTGGCTGGCGGTGACCATGGCCACGCAGGGCGCGTCCAGGTCGAACTGGGCGTAGTAGGCGGTCGGCGACAGGGCCAGGCCGATGTCATGCACTTGGCAGCCGGCCTCCAGCAGGCCGATGATCAGCGCGTGCTTGATCGAGGCGGAGTAGGACCGGAAGTCGTGGCCGACGACGATCTTCGACTGGCCGAGCTCGTGGATATAGGTGCCGAGGCCCAGCCCCAGCGCCTGGACGCCCAGCAGATTGATGTCGGGTCCGAACAGCCAGCGGGCGTCGTACTCGCGAAAGCCCGTCGCCTTGACGAGCGGCTCGTTCTCATAGGCGGCCGTGTTCGGGACGAGGTCGGAACGGGGAAGGAAGGGCATGGTCGGAGGACTCGCGTGACGCTTGGGCCTCCTATAACGCCGGTGTGACGTAATGGTGAGGGGGCGG
>CAIOHT010000086.1 GCA_903858185.1 uncultured Caulobacterales bacterium | reverse complement strand
TCCGTCAGGACCTCAGGCTGACCGATAATCCGGCGCTGGCCGAGGCGGTCGCGACGGGCCGTCCGATCATTCCCCTCTACATTCTGGATGAAGCGCCGGGCGCGCGACCGCTTGGCGGCGCTACCCTGTGGTGGCTGGACAGGTCCCTCACTGCGCTCGGCGCCGATATCGCGGCGCTCGGCGGCCGGCTGATCCTGCGCCGCGGCGATCCGGCCCATCAACTGGGCGAGATCATCCCCGCAACCGGCGCAACCGCGGTCTACTGGAACCGGCTCTACGACAAGCATGCCGTCGCCCGTGACAGCGCCATCAAGTCGGACCTGGGCGCCGACGGGATCGAGGTCGTATCCTGCAACGGCTCGCTGCTGAACGAGCCCTGGACGGTGAAGAACGGCTCCGGCGAGGCCTACCGCGTCTTCACGCCCTATTGGCGGGCAGCCCGGACGAAGGTCATCGAGACCCCGGAGCTACCCGCGCCCGAGCGCCTTCTGGCGCCCGTGACCCTCCCGGACAGCGACCGCCTCGAAGACTGGGGCCTTCATCCGACGGCGCCGGACTGGTCGACCGGGTTCGTCGACTGGACGCCCGGTGAGTCAGGGGCGGCGGCGGCGCTCGACCGGTTTCTGAATGGCGCGATCAGCGGGTACGGCGACAATCGCAATCTCCCGGGCGTCGAGGGCACCTCCCGCCTCTCGCCGCACCTCCATTTCGGCGAGATCGGCCCGCGTCAGGTCTGGCGCACCGTCCAAGCAGCGACTGCGACCGGCCAGGCGCCCGGCGACGAGGCCGACAAGTTCCTGTCCGAGATCGGCTGGCGGGAGTTCAACCACCACATCCTGTTCCACTGGCCCGACCTGCCGCGTGACAACTTCAAGCCCGCGTTCGACCAGTTCGTCTGGCTCGAGGACGAGCCCGCGTTCCGCGCCTGGAGCCGCGGCCTGACCGGCTATCCGATCGTCGATGCCGGCATGCGAGAGCTGTGGACCACCGGCTTCATGCACAACCGCGTGCGGATGATCGTCGCCTCGTTCCTGATCAAGGACCTGATGATCGACTGGCGGCGCGGCGAGGCCTGGTTCTGGGACACGCTGCTCGACGCCGACATCGCCCAGAACGCCGCCAACTGGCAGTGGGTGGCGGGCTCCGGCGCGGACGCCTCGCCGTACTTCCGCATTTTCAACCCGATCACCCAGGGCCAGAAGTTCGACCCGGCCGGGGCCTACGTCCGTCGCTGGGTTCCGGAACTGGCGCGACTGCCGGACGACGTGATCCACGCCCCCTGGACGGCTTCGCCGCTCGATCTGCGTCAGGCCGGCGTTACGCTCGGCAAGTCCTATCCCAATCCCCTCGTCGACCACGCCAGGGCGCGTGATCGCGCCCTCGCCGCCTACGCCGCCGTCAGGAACGCAGCATGAAGATCGCCGTCATCGGATCCGGAGTCGCCGGCCTCGGCGCCGCCTGGGCGCTCGAGGGCCTGCACGAGGTCGTCCTCTATGAAGCCGCCGACCGGCTGGGCGGTCACGCAAACACCGTGACCATCGACTACGACGGCGCCCGCATCGACGTCGACACCGGCTTCATCGTCTACAACGAGGAGAACTATCCGAACCTCCGCGGCCTGCTCAGCGCGCTCGACGTGCAGACTCGCCTGACCGACATGAGCTTCGCCTGCGCCGGCGGCGGGGTGGAATGGTCCTCGAACTTCCCGCGTGGCGTCTTCGCCCAGAAGCGTAATCTCGTGCGGCCCGATTTCCTGGGCATGCTCAATGACATCCGGCGGTTTTATGCTGTGGCGCGCGCCGATCTTCTGCGGGGCGACATCGGCGATCTGACCCTCGGCGCCTGGCTCAGGCTGCGCCGGTTCGGCGGCGGCTTCCGGGACCGGTTCCTGATGCCGATGGGCGCGGCCATCTGGTCGACCACCGAGGGCGGCATCAGCGACTTCCCGGCCGAGAGCTTCCTGCGGTTCCTGCAGAACCACGGCCTCCTGCAGTTCAAGCCGCCGCAGTGGCGCACCGTCATCGGCGGCAGCCGCACCTATGTCGAGAAGATCGGCGCAGCGCTGGGCGACAGCGTCAGGCTGAACACGGCCGTCACCCAGGTGACCCGCACCGATGCCGGCGTCCTGGTCCGCGACAGTACCGGCCAGGAAGATCTGTTCGACCAGGTGATTCTCGCCTGCCACGCGCCGCAGACGTTGGCCTTGCTGGACGATGCCGATCCGGAGGAGCGCGCGCTGCTGTCAGCGATCCGCTACGCCCCCAACCGCGCCTGGCTGCACCGCGACCCGCGCCTGATGCCAAGCCGCGAGTCGGCCTGGGGCAGCTGGAACTACGTGACCGATTCTGACGGAAAAACCGATCCTTACGTCACATACTGGATGAATAACCTGCAGGGTATCGATGCCTCGCGCCCCCTGTTTGTCAGCCTCAATGGACCGACGCCCGACCCGGCGCTCACCTACGGCGTCTTCGACTACGAACACCCCCAGTTCGACATGCCCGCGCTGGCGGCCCAGCGCCGGTTCGGCCGGATCCAGGGCCGGGGCGGCGTCTGGCACGCCGGCGCCTGGCTCGGCTACGGCTTCCACGAGGACGGAGTCACCTCGGGCGTCAAGGCGGCCCTCGCGCTCGGCGGCAAGGTCCCCTGGACCTTTGTCGACCATCGCGTGGCGGACCTGACCGAAAACCCTGCCACCCTGGCCGTCGCCGCATGACCGCAGCGCTCTACGTCGGGCAGACCACCCATCAACGCCTGACGCCGCGTCGTCACCGCTTCCGCTACAGCCTGTTCCAGTTGCTCCTTGATGTGGATGACATCGACAGGGACCTGCGTGGCCTGTGGGTCCTGCGCCGTGGCCGCTTCGGTCTGCTGTCGGTGGATGACCGGGATCACGGCTGGCGCGACGGCCGACCTCTGCGCGACTGGGTCGAGGCCCGGCTCGCCGAGGCGGGCGTCCCCGCTTCGGCCCATCGCATCCGCCTGCTGGCCTTCCCCCGCGTGCTGGGCTTCGTCTTCAACCCCATTTCGCTGATCTACGTCGAGGACGCCGGGGGAAACCTCGAGGCGGTGATTTACGAGGTCAACAGCACCTTCGGCCAGACCCACGCCTATGTCGCGCCAGCGGCCGGCGGGGGCAGACAGCAACAGGTCGCCGAAAAGCGCCTGTTCGTTTCCCCGTTCTACGGCATCGATGGCGACTACCGGTTCGAGGTGACGCCACCTGACGACCGTCTTAACCTTTCGATCGTCAAGACCTCCGGCGGGCGGCCCGACTTCACGGCCACCCTCACGCTGCAGCGTCGCCCGTTGAACAATCGCGCCCTGCTGCGCGTTTTCCTCGCGATGCCGCTGATGACCCTGAAGGTCGTGGCCGCGATTCACTGGGAGGCCCTGCGCCTCTTTCTCAAGGGGGTCGCGCTGGCGCCGCGGCCGCCATCGCCCGACGTTGGCGTCAGCCGGGCGGCCCTGATCTCTCGCGCCACGGGAAAAAACGATGTTACCCTCTGTGGGACGGAAAGGAGCGCCGATGTCGTTCACGGACCTGACGCCCGCGGCGAGCGGGCAGACGCTCGACTCGCCCGCCCTGCATAGGGCCCCGGCCGTCCTGCGGACGGCGCTGCGCATCTGCGCCGAGAACTGGCGCTACGGTTCGGTCACCTGGGTCCTGCCGGATGGCCAGGAGTTTCCCTGCCGCGGCCCGCTGCCGGGCCCGGACGCGCGGCTGCTCGTCAGGGACTACCGGTTCATCCGCCGCTGCCTGTCGGCGGGGTCAATCGGCTTTGCGGAAGGCTATATGGCCGGCGAATGGGAGACGCCCGACCTGACGGCGCTGCTGTCGGGATTCGCGCAGAACTTCGACCGGCTCCAGGCGCTGGTGGACGGCAATCCGGTGATGCGCGCGGTGAACTTCATCACCCACGCCCTGCGTCGCAACGACCGCCGGGGCTCGAAGAAGAACATCCACGCCCACTACGACCTGGGAAACCACTTCTACGCCCGCTGGCTCGACTCCAGCATGACCTACAGCGCCGCGGTCTACGAGACGCCCGGCGAGCCGCTGGCGCTGGCCCAGAAGCACAAGTACGCCGCCCTCGCCCGGTCGATGGACCTGCGGGCCGGCCAGACAGTGCTCGAAATCGGCTGCGGCTGGGGCGGGTTCGCCGAATTCGCCGCCGCCGAGGTCGGCGCTAAGGTCACAGGCATCACCATCTCGCGTGAGCAGTACGATTTCGCTCGAAAGCGGCTGTTCGACCAGGGGCTGGCCGAGAAGGCCGAGATCCGGCTTGTCGACTACCGCGATATCGAGGGCCGTTACGACCGCGTCGCCTCGATCGAGATGTTCGAGGCGGTCGGCGAGGAATACTGGCCGACCTATTTCCGCAAGATCCACGAGGTCCTGTCGCCCGGAGGCCGCGCCGGCCTGCAGATCATCACGATCCGCGATGAGCTGTTCGAGGGCTACCGCGGGCACGCGGACTTCATCCAGAAGTACATCTTCCCCGGCGGGATGCTGCCCAGCGAAACCCGCCTGCGACAGGAGACCACGCGCGCCGGGCTGATCTGGGACGCGGCGCCGCAGTATGGCCAGCACTACGCCGACACCCTGGCCGAATGGGCGACACGGTTCGAGGCAGCCTGGGACGACATCCGTCAGCTTGGCTTCGACGAGCGCTTCCGCCGGATGTGGCGCTACTACCTCAGCTACTGCGAGGCGGGCTTCAGGACCGAACGGACCAACGTAATCCAGCTGGGTCTGTCCCGGGCCTGACGGGACGAATGGTCAGGCTTTCAGTTATTCTGGGCTTGCGATTGGCTCGCGGCGCATGATGTAGGCTGGTCTCAAGGGTCGCTCTGCGGCCGTCGGAACCTGCCTATGCCCGCTGCCGAAAGCGTCCTGGACCTGATCGGAAACACACCCCTGATCCGCCTCAAGGCCGCCAGCGAGGCGACCGGCTGCGAGATTCTGGGCAAGGCCGAGTTCCTCAACCCCGGCCAGTCGGTCAAGGATCGAGCCGCGCTGGGCATCATCCGCGACGCCGAGGCCAAGGGCCTGCTGCGCCCCGGCGGCCGCATCGTCGAGGGCACGGCCGGCAACACCGGTATCGGCCTGGCCATGGTCGCCAGCGCGCTCGGCTACAAAACCACCATCGTCATCCCGCGAACCCAGAGCCAGGAAAAGAAGGACGCCATCCGCCTGGCCGGCGCCGAGTTGGTCGAGGTGGACGCGGTCCCCTACTCCAACCCCGACAACTACGTCCGCTATTCCGGCCGACTGGCTGAAGAACTGGCGAAGAGTGAGCCCAATGGCG
This sequence comes from uncultured Caulobacterales bacterium, assembly GCA_903858185.1. Classification (GTDB taxonomy): domain Bacteria; phylum Pseudomonadota; class Alphaproteobacteria; order Caulobacterales; family Caulobacteraceae; genus Caulobacter; species Caulobacter lacus. The sequence goes on along the minus strand of CAIOHT010000086.1, from coordinate 1,517 downwards.
CCATCTGGGCCAACCAGTTCGACAATGTCGCCAACCGGCGGGCACATGAGCAGACCACCGGCCCGGAGATCTGGGCCCAGACGGACGGCAAGGTGGACGGATTCATCTGTGCGGTCGGGTCGGGCGGGACCCTTGCCGGCGTCGCCTCTGCCCTGCGGGCAAACAAGCCGGATGTCGCAATCGGCCTGGCCGATCCGGGCGGTGCGGCCCTCTACAGCTACTACACGACCGGCGAGCTAAAGGCCGAGGGCGCCTCGATCACCGAGGGCATCGGCCAGGGACGCATCACCGCCAATCTGGAGGGCCTTGTCGTCGACCACGCCTACCGGATCGAGGATGACGAGATGCTGCGGATCGTCTTCGACCTTGCGGCCCACGAAGGCCTGGTTCTTGGGGGCTCTTCGGGCGTCAATATTGCCGGCGCCATGCGGCTGGCCCGAGAACTCGGGCCCGGCCACACCATCGTGACCATTTTGTGCGACTACGGATCGCGCTATCAAAGCAAGCTGTTCAATCCGGCGTTCCTCAGCGAACGCGGCCTGCCGGTCCCGGACTGGCTTTAGGGACTTGATGCCGATGACTGATCCGCTCGTCTCCACCGCCTGGCTCGCGGAGCACCTGCAGGCGCCCGACGTCCGGATCATCGACGCCAGCTGGTACTTCCCGCATGAAGAGCGCGACGCCCGGGCCGAATACGCCGTGGCCCATATTCCGGGCGCGGTGTTCTTTGATATCGACGACATTGCGGACGACGCATCCGACCTGCCGCACATGCTGCCCAGCGGGGTCAAGTTCGCCTCGCGGGTTCGCAAACTGGGGCTCGGCGACGGCTCGCGCATGGTTGTCTACGACCAGCTCGGTCTTCGCTCGGCGGCCCGGGTCTGGTGGACGTTCCGCGCCATGGGGCATCTGGACGTCGTGGTGCTCGACGGCGGCCTGCCCAAGTGGATCGCCGAAGGCCGGCCGATCGAGGACATCCCCTCCCCGCCGCGCGAACGCCATTTCACGCCCCGCTACAGCGCTGACCTGGTGCGCGACCTGAACCAGGTGAGGAAGGCGCTGGAGACCGGTCGCGAACAGCTGGTCGACGCCCGTCCCGCCGGCCGCTTCACCGGAGAGACCCCGGAGCCCCGCGCCGGCCTGCGCGGCGGCCACATGCCGGGCGCGCGCAATGTGCCCGCGAGCGACCTGATCGCGCCGGACGGCACGATGAAAACACCCGCACAGCTTGCTGATATCTTTGAGAAAGCGGGCGTAGATATCAACAAACCCATCATCACCAGCTGTGGCTCCGGCATCACCGCCGCCATTCTCGCCCTCGGCCTTGCGCGGCTCGGGAAGGAGCGGGCCGCGGTCTACGACGGCTCGTGGACGGAATGGGGCGGCCACGACGACACGCCGGTGGTGACAGGGCCGGCGTGAAAATCATCATCCGGCCGGCCGTCGACGAGCATGCCGTCCTCTATCCGGCGCTTGAACGCTCCGCCGGTCAGGCCTTCCTGGCCATTCCCGAGCTG
>CAIOHT010000085.1 GCA_903858185.1 uncultured Caulobacterales bacterium | reverse complement strand
GCGGCGGCGACCGTGGCCGGCGTGAGTCCCTTGAAAAGAACATAGCGCTGGCCGAACGGGAGGGCGGCAACGCCGTCCTTCGACAGCACGATCTTGCCGGTGCCGCCGTTGTTCAGGTCCGCCACTCCGTAGAACTCGATACGGTCGTTGAAGGTGCCGTTGGTCTCCGTGGCGGAAAGCTCCAGCTGGTAGGTGCCGGTATTGGTGACGTCGCCCGTGGCCGTGATGACGCCGGGCGAGTAGCCCGGGGCGACGATACCGTTGTTGGTGAAATCCGCCGGCGCCGCCAGCGTGCCCAGGACGGCCGAACCACGGAGCGTGGAAGTGCTGCCCACCGAGATATCCCCGGAGATGGCCACATTGGGGGCGACCGCCGTACCGAGCGCCACCTTGGCTTCGCCGGTGAGCGCCAGGCCGCCGGCAAAACTGCCGCCGATGGTCAGGACGCCGGAACCAAGCGACCCGTCGACCTGGATCAGGCCGGTACCGCTGGAGGCAGTGAAGGCGCCGGTGGCGAGCGTCGCCGCGCCCGCGCCTTGTTGGATCTCCAGGAAGCCGCCCTTGAGCGTGATCGGGCGTCCATCGAGGATGCTGCCGTTCGCGGATTCGACAATGAGGTGGCCGGCCTCGATCTCATAGGACGAGAAGACCGCGGCCGTCACGCTGGCGGTCCGGCCATCGAGGTAACCCGCGCCGGTCTTGATGAAGCGACCGGCGGCCGTGACGCCGGCGACCGTGCCAAAGAATTCCTCGGGCGCGTTGTAGGAACCACCGACCGCACGCACCGCGACGGAGCCCTGGTTGGCCAGGACCGCGGAGCTTTGGGCGAGGGTGAGGGTCTTGGAGCCGAAAGCGGGCCGGACCTCGATATGTCCGGCTTCGGTGGACGTGCCGACAGCGAGGGTGTTGGTGGTCGCGTGGGAGAGGGGGTCCAGGAAGTCGGTCGCGAAAGTAGGCGCCAAGAACGAGGCGCGCGCCGGACCGACCAGCGTCAGGTCGGTGTTGATATAGCCGGAAGCGACAACGCCGAGCATCGTGGTCGGCAGGTTCTGGCGCAGCGTGACGGCCTGGGACGCCGCAGCGCTTCCGGGTGCCGGGGAGAAGGCCAGGGTGGAACCGGCGGAACCCTCGACGCCGACGACCTCGCTCTGGCCGTTCGTCCAGAGCGCGACATTGCCCTGCAAGCCGATCGAGCCCAGTTGCGGCACGGAAGTCAGCGCCACGGTGGCGCCGGTGCCGGCGTTGGCGAGGATGAGCGAGCTGCCGGCGGCGGCGGTCACCTGGGAGCCCAGGGCGCGCTCGGTGCCGTCGCCCAAGGCGATTTCCAACGTGGTGTTGGCGGCCAGGTTGGCGGTAAACATCCCGGTGGTGAGGCTGCTGGGGGCCGCGTTGATCAGGGTGATCGACGTGCCGATTCCGTTGGCCCGACCGTCGCTGACGCGGAGCTTGCCGCCTTGGACGACGTAGTTTTCCGCGGTGTTGCCCGCGTTGGTCAACCGGACTTCCCCGGCCCCGGTCTTGAGGATGGTGCCGCCGGTCGTGCCGGTGCCGACGCCGGTGCTGGCGACCAGGCCGT
>CAIOHT010000084.1 GCA_903858185.1 uncultured Caulobacterales bacterium | reverse complement strand
GACCAAGCCGAGTCCGCGGCCATGCGCGAGGACGGCTCGACGGTGGCCGATGCCCGCGAGTGGTCGCCTTCGCCCGCCTGGCCCGAGGGGCGGGACCTGTTCATCCTGCGGCCGCTGCTGGGTGTTTCGCGCGCCGCGTTGCGGGACTCTCTGCGCGAGGCCGGCGAGACCTGGATCGACGATCCGGCGAATGACGATGTGCGGTTCGCAAGGGCGCGGGCGCGCCTACTTCATTCCTCCCCTCGTAGAGGGGAGGGGGACCATGCGAAGCATGGTGGAGGGGTCGGCGCGAACGCCAGCGGTCCCCTCCTGAATTCCGGTCCTTCCGGCGAGATCCGCTCAGCCCCCTCCACCATCCTTCGCATGGTCCCCCTCCCCACTCCATGGGGAGGACTGACGCTGCCGCGCACCGCCTCCCCGCGTGAGATCGCGGTGGCCTCCCTGTGCGCGGCGGGGACGGACCGGCCGCCACGGGGCGAGAGCCTGTCGCGGATCATCGACGGCCTGCGGCGCGGTGATCCGTTCGTCACGAGCCTCGCCGGGGCGCGGATCGACATCGACTGGACCGAGATCCGGGTGATGCGCGAGGCCGGGGAGTTCACCCGCCGCGCGCCACCGGCAATGGACCTTCCGCAGGGTCGCGCCGTCGTCTGGGACGGGCGATTCGAGCTGATCGCCAGCCGGCCCGGCCTCAGGGTCCGGACGCTGGCCGGCGAGGCCTCGCGCCTGCCCCCGCCACAGCAGACCCGGCTGAAGACGCTGCCCGCCGCCGCCCGCCCGACCCTGCCGCTGGTTTTCGACGCCGATGGCCGGGTGAGTTGCCCGATCCTTGCAGAGCAGTCTTCAACACGCGTCCGTTCACTGGCATTGCCCCGTTTCGAGGCGGCTACGGGGCGCGTAGACAGCGAACCTGCCCCGTGACGAATCGCGCGCGTGGCGAAACCGGCCCGGCCGCCCTATCTTGGGGGTTGGTAAGAACAGGAAGTCTGAGCGAATGAACCTGCGGAACCTGGCCATCTGGGCGGTCATCGTCATCATCGCCGCCGGCGTCTGGAGCATGATGGTGCGCGGCGGCGCCGCGCCCGGCGCGACGCCCCCGACCGAGGTGGCCTATTCCACCCTGCTCAGCCAGGTGGACTCCGGCGCGGTTACGTCAGCCGTGTTCCGTGGCTCGAACGTCGAGGTCACCGGAGCAGAGGGCAAGCCCTACATCGTGGTCGTGCCCGCCGACTCGGCCGAACTGGTGAAGCGGATGGAGGCTCGCGGGGTCAAGATCACCTTCAAGACCGGCGAGCGCGGCCTTCTGGTCAGCCTGCTGCTGCAGGCCTTCCCGATCCTGCTGCTGATCGGCGTCTGGGTGTTCTTCATGCGCCAGATGCAGGGCGGCGCCCGCGGCGCCATGGGCTTCGGCAAGTCCAAGGCCCGCCTGCTGACCGAGAACAAGAACAAGGTCACCTTCGAGGACGTCGCCGGGGTCGAGGAGGCCAAGGACGACCTGACCGAGATCGTCGACTTCCTGAAGGACCCCGGCAAGTTCCAGCGTCTGGGCGGCAAGATTCCCAAAGGCGCGCTGCTGGTGGGCCCTCCGGGCACCGGCAAGACGCTGCTGGCGCGCGCCATCGCCGGCGAGGCGGGCGTGCCCTTCTTCACCATTTCCGGCTCGGACTTCGTGGAAATGTTCGTCGGCGTCGGCGCCAGCCGCGTCCGCGACATGTTCGAACAGGCCAAGAAGAACGCGCCCTGCATCATCTTCATTGATGAAATCGACGCCGTCGGCCGCCACCGCGGCGCCGGCGTGGGCGGCGGCAACGACGAGCGCGAACAGACCCTCAACCAGCTGCTGGTCGAGATGGACGGTTTCGAGGCCAACGAAGGCATCATCCTGATCGCCGCGACCAACCGTCCCGACGTGCTGGACCCGGCCCTGCTGCGTCCCGGCCGTTTCGACCGTCAGGTCGTGGTGCCGAACCCCGACGTGACCGGTCGCGAGAAGATCCTGCGCGTCCACATGCGCAACGTGCCGCTGGCCGCCGATGTCGACGTGCGCACCCTGGCGCGCGGCACGCCCGGCTTCTCCGGCGCGGACCTGGCCAACCTGGTCAACGAAGGCGCGCTGCTGGCCGCACGCAAGAACCGCCGCATGGTCACCCACGACGACTTCGAGATGGCCAAGGACAAGGTCATGATGGGCGCCGAGCGGCGGTCGATGGCCATGAACGAGGAAGAGAAGAAGCTCACCGCCTATCACGAGGGCGGCCACGCCCTGGTGGCGATGATCGTCCCGAGCGCTGACCCCGTGCACAAGGCGACGATCGTCCCGCGCGGCCGAGCGCTCGGCATGGTCATGCAGCTGCCGGAAGGCGACCGCTACTCGATGAAGTACGCCCAGATGACCAGCCGCCTGGCGATCATGATGGCTGGCCGCGTCGCCGAGGAGTTGATCTTCGGCAAGGAGAACATCACCTCCGGCGCCAGCAGCGACATCAAGGCCGCCACGGGCCTCGCCCGGGCGATGGTCACCCAGTGGGGCTACTCCGACAAGCTGGGCACCGTGGCCTACGGCGACAACCAGGAAGAGGTGTTCCTCGGCCATTCGGTGGCCCGCACCCAGAACGTCTCCGAAGAGACCGCCCGTCTGATCGACGGCGAGGTCAAGCGCCTGGTGCAGGAAGGCCTCGACGAAGCCCGCCGCATCCTGACCGAGCGGCTCGACGACCTGCACAAGGTCGCCAAGGCCCTGCTGGAGTTCGAGACCCTCAGCGGCGAGGAAATCACCAACGTCCTCAAGGGCGTCATGCCCAATCGCGACGAGCCCGAACAGAAGCGCCCCAGCGGCCCGAGCGCCTCGGTGCCCCTGTCGCCCCGTCCCGGCGGCGTGACGGCTCGGACCCGGGACTGACCTTGCGTGGTTCGAGACGCGGGTTCTGACGAACCCGCGCCTCACCATGACGAGCGTTTGTGCGATCCCCGATTTCCGTCATCCTGAGGAGCCCGCCCGAGCGGGCGTCTCGAAGGACGCAGCAAGACCGTGCCATCCCCCCTCGTCATGGGCATCGTCAACGTCACGCCGGACAGCTTCTCCGACGGCGGACGGTTTCTCGGCGCGGACGCCGCCCTCACCCATGCCCGGCGGCTGATCGCCGAGGGCGCCGACATCCTCGACGTCGGCGGCGAGTCCACGCGGCCCGGCGCCACGCCGGTCACCGAGTCCGAGGAGCTGGCGCGGGTGATCCCGCTGATCACGGCGATCCGCGCGGAGAGCGCCGTCCCGATCTCCATCGACACCTTCAAGCCCGCCGTCGCCCGCGCGGCCGTGGCGGCGGGGGCGACAATCTGGAACGACGTCACTGCCCTGCGCGGTTCGCCCGATGCGCCGGACGTCGCCGCCGAACTCGGCTGCGAGGTGGTGCTGATGCACATGCTGGGCGAGCCCGGCACGATGCAGGACGCCCCCCGCTATGACCACGTCGTCGCCGAGGTCGAGACCTTCCTCCTGCAGCGCGTCGAGGTCGCCCTGGCCGCCGGCGTGGCGCGCGAGAAGCTCTGGCTCGACCCCGGCATCGGTTTCGGCAAGACCCTGGAGCACAACCTCGCCCTGCTGAACGCCCTGCCCCGCCTCGTTGCGCTAGGCTTTCCCGTGCTGCTCGGCGCCAGCCGCAAACGCTTCATTGCCGCCCTCGACCCGGCGGCGACGGACGCCGACGACCGGCTGGGCGGCTCGCTGGCCGCTGCCCTCCATGGCGCCCGGGCCGGCGTTGCCGCCGTGCGGGTCCATGACGTGCGCGAGACGGTTCAGGCGCTGAAAATCGCAGCGGCGCTGTCAGCCTGATGGTCGCCAGGCGCCTGGGCGCCTGCGCGCCTGGGGCGAGCGCCATTGCACCCGGCTCATTCCTGGATAACGTTGTTCTGGGGTCAGGTCATCGTCCGGGGGCCGATGGCCCGGAACCGTTATGCGGCCACCGCCAGGCGTCGGTCGCGCCTGTGAGGACCGACCCATGGCGTTATCCGCGTCCGATGCTCCGCCTGAAGCCGCGCCGCTGCGACCCGAGGACAATAGCCAGCCACAAGGCTTTGCCGGAACCGGCGGACCGGTTGTGGGCTTCACAGCGGCAGTGACGCGGACCGGCGGTGAGATTCTCGCCAATACCAGTTCTACCGGCAACCAGACTGCGCCGCGCGTCATCCCCCTCGCGAACGGCGGCTTCGTGGTCGTGTGGGAAGACAACAGCAACACCACGCCGGACACGGCAGGCGGCGCGGTGCGGGCGCAGGTGTTCGACACCGCCGGCGCACCGGTCGGGAGCGAGATCCTCGTCAACACCACCGTCTCCGGCGCCCAGTACTCCCCCAGGATCGCCGCGCTGACCAACGGCGGGTTCGTGGTCACGTGGTGGGATTTGAGCGCGAGCGGTGGCGACACGAGCTTCGACGCCATCCGGGCGCAGGTCTTCGACGCGACCGGCGCAAAGGTCGGCGCCGAGATTTTGGCCAACACGACCACGACGGGATACCAGCAGAACCCCCAGATTGCCGCACTCCCCGGTGGGGGATTTTTCCTTAGCTGGACCGATAACGGGATACGCGGCCAGTATTTCACGGCGGCCGGCGACAAAACCGGCAGCGAGATTACCGTCACGTCCAGTAGCGCGCACGCCAGCCAGATCATTCCCCTGAACACGGCCAACGACTTCGTCAACGGCCAGTTCGTGGAGGCGCCGGGCGGCGTTCTCGTCCTTTGGCGCGTCCCAAACGGCGGCACCTCCAATCCATCTCTCTTCCCGTGGCAGCAGTTGACCCCCGCCGGAACTCTCTACGGAACGCCAACCACAGCATCCGGCTTCAACGGCGCGGGCTCGGCGCCTGGGGGAGGGCCTGCCCAATATGACGCGCAGGCTGTGGGACTTCGTTTTGGCTCCTATGTCGTAGTCTGGACGGACACCACCCAGTCCGGGCCGGACACCAGCGGCAGCGCGATCCTGGCTCAGTTCCGCAACGGCTATGGCCAGCTGATCTCAACAATCACGGTCAATACGACGACGGCGAACGTTCAGAGCGTCCCGAAGATCGCCGCGCTCACCACCGGCGGGTTCGCGATTGCATGGGCGGACGCAAGCGCCAGTGGCGGCGACACCAGCGGTTCCGCGGTCCGGGTCCAGATATTCAACAGCGCGGGCGTGAAGCCGGCATCCGAGGTGCTGGTCAACACGACCACCACCGGCGCGCAGACCAATCCCGCAATCGCCGCCCTGCCCGATGGGGGCTATGTGGTCACCTGGGAGGACTACGGCGCCACCAACGGCGATACGTCGGGGGCAGCCATCCGGGCGCAGGTCTTCGACAAGTTTGGAGCAAAGGTCGGCGACGAGATCCTCGTCAATACGACGACCTCCTCCAACCAGATGAATCACAAGGTGACCGCCCTGCCGAACGGCGGCTTCGTCGTCAGCTGGGAGGACTACAGCGCCAGCGGTGGCGACACCGCCGGCTCTGCGATCCGGGCGCAGGCGTTCACCGTCGGCCCTACTGCCATCGAGCAGGTGGCGCTGAGCCTCAAGAACAGCGGCTTCACCGTCACCGACCCCGATGCCGGAGACGTCCTGACCGTCACCCTCTCGACGACCTATGGCCTGCTCAGCGCCACGGCCGGAACCAGCGGCGCGATTGTTAGCGGCTCCGGAACGGCCACCGTGACGATCACGGGCACGGCGACCCAGATTGCGGCGCTGCTCAACACCGACGCGACCAGTACGGTCAGTTTCTACGCCAACACCGACACCCCTCCGGCCTCGGCGACCATCACCATCGCGGTCAATGACGGCGCCGGCGGCACGTGGTCGGCCACCATGTTCCTGGCGATCCAGAATACAGCCGAGTCGACGACGCCGAGCAGCGGATCCGACACCCTGACCGGCACCGGCGGTAACGACACGATCAGCGCCCAGGCCGGCGCCGATACGGTCAACGCCGGGGCTGGCAATGACTTCATCGACGGCGGCGAAGGCGACGACGTCATCAACGCCGGCGAGGGTGACGACTACCTCCGGGGCGGCCTGGGCGCCGACGCGATGTCCGGCGGGACCGGCAACGACACCTATGTCGTCGACAACGCGGGCGACACGACCGACGAGACGGGCGGCGACGGGATCGATCTGGTGCACAGCCGGATCAGCTGGACCCTCGGGTCGGGTCTGGAAAACCTGACCCTCGGCAACGGCGGGGCCTGGTCGGGAACGGGCAACGCCCTCGCCAACGTGATCACCGGCAACAGCCTCGCCAACACGCTGAGCGGCCTGGCGGGCAATGACACTCTGAACGGCGGCGGCGGGAATGACATCCTCAACGGCGGCGCCGACGACGACACCCTCAACGGCGAGACCCAGAACGACACGCTCAATGGCGGCGCGGGCGCGGACACCCTGAACGGCGGCGACCATAACGATACGCTGGACGGCGGCCTGGGCGCGGACGCCCTGAACGGCGGGACCGGCCACGACAGCTATGTCGTCGACGACGCCGGCGATGTGGTCACCGAAGGCGCCGGTGCGGGAACCGGAACCGACACGGTCTCCGCCTCGATCAGCTACAGCCTGACCGCCAACGTCGAGAACCTGACCCTGATCGGGTCAGGCGACCTCAACGGAACCGGCAACGGCCTGGCCAACACCCTGACCGGCAACAGCGGGGCCAACACCCTCAGCGGTGGCGGCGGCGCCGACGTGCTCAACGGCCTGGCCGGTAACGACACGCTCAACGGCGAGGCCGGCAACGATACGCTCGACGGCGGAGCCAACGATGACACCCTCACCGGCGGCGCGGGCCAGGACCGGCTGACCGGCGGGACGGGCGCCGACACCTTCCTGTTCACGGCCGCCGACATCCGCCGCACCGGCCCCGGCTTTGGCCTCACCGCCGACAAGGACGTGATCCTCG
>CAIOHT010000083.1 GCA_903858185.1 uncultured Caulobacterales bacterium | reverse complement strand
CGCCTGGGCGAACAGCGCCGGGTCGATGGTCAGGTCCACGGCGGCGGCGTTGTCGTCGAGCTGGCCCGGCCGGCTGGCGCCGACGATGGCTGAGGCGACGTTCGGCTCGCGCAGCACCCAGGCCAGGGCGAACTGCGCCATGCTGCAGCCGGCCTCGGCGACGATCGGCTTAAGCTTCTGCACCCGCTCCAGCGTGCCGGGCTCCATCCAGCGCTGGATGGCGCTGCTCATGCTGTCGCTGGCGGCGCGGGAGTCATCGGGGAGCGGTTGTCCCGGCAGGTATTTTCCGGTCAGCACCCCCTGGGCCAGCGGCGACCAGACGATCTGCGAGACATCGTGCGCCTTGCAGATCGGGATGACCTTCGCCTCAGGACGACGCCACAGCAGCGAGTACTGCGGCTGGCTGGAGACGAACCGCTCGACGCCCGGAATGGCGAAGGCGGCCTCGATCTGGTCGGGCGACCATTCGGAGAAGCCGATGTAGCGGACCTTGCCGGCCTGAACGATCTCGCTCAGCGCCTGCATGGTCTCTTCGAGCGGGGTGTCGGGGTCATAGCGATGGCACTGGTAGAGGTCGACGTAGTCGGTGCGCAGCCGGGCCAGCGAGGCGTCGATCTGCTTGAACACCTGCGCCCGCGACAGACCCTTGTCGGTGTCGCTCATCGGGCCCATCAGCTTGGTCGCCAGGATGTAGCTGTCACGCGGGCGACCCGCGAGCGCCTCGCCGAGGACCTCTTCCGCCGCGCCGCGTCCATAGACGTTGGCCGTGTCGATGAAGGTGATTCCGAGGTCGAACGCGCGGTCCACGCAGGCGATGGCGTTGTCGCGCTCCACACCCACGCCATAGGTCAGCCAGGACCCCAGAGAGATTTCAGAGACCATCAGGTCGCTGGCGCCAAGCTTGCGGTACTTCATGGGATCCTCCCGGGATCAGCGTTTTGTGGCAACGAGCAGGGCGCCGGCCACGACCAGCGCCACCCCCAGCCAGTTCCTGGCCGTCAGACGCTCGCCCAGGAACAGGACGGCGAAGATGGCGACGAGCACGATGCTCAGCTTGTCGATCGGGGCGACCTGGGACGCCGGTCCGAGCTTCAGGGCGCGATAGTAGCAGATCCACGACGCGCCGGTGGCCAGGCCAGACAGGGTCAGAAAGATCCAGCTCCTGGCAGATACCGAGGCCAGGGGCTGCCATGCGCCGGTCGCCGCGACGATGCCCGCCGTGATCGCAAGGATCACCGCTGTACGGATCAGGGTCGCAAAGTCGGAGTTGATCGCCTCGACCCCGACCTTCCCGAAGATGGCCGTCAGCGCCGCGAAGGTGGCTGCAAGGAGCGCCCAGACCTGCCAGGGAAGAAGCGTTTGGGACATGACCCGAGCATCGGCGCTCGGGGGCGACTCGCGCAAGGCCGATCAGGCGGCGTCGACGATGTCCCGGGCGGCCAGCTGCTGAAGCGTTGCCTGCAACAGCTCCTCCTGCCGGATCGGCTTGGCGATATGTCCGGTCATGCCGGCGGCGTGGCAGCGATCGATATCTTCCGGCATGGCGGCGGCCGTCATGGCAATGACCGGCAGGGCGCCAGCGGCGCCCTCGAGCGCGCGAATGGCGCGGCAGGCGGTCAGCCCGTCCATCACCGGCATGTGCAGGTCCATGAACACGAGGTCGAAGGCGCCCGCACGCACGGCGTCGACGGCCTCGACGCCGTTGACCGCGGTCGCCACCTCGAAGCCCGCAGCCTGCAGCATCAGCGTGGCGACCTGCCGGTTGACCGGATGGTCGTCGACGACCAGCACGCGGGCCGTGCGGGGATCGATGTCCTCGAGCGCGGCCTGGACCGCCGTCTCGGACGCGGCGCATCGGGGCAGGGTCAGGGCGATCCAGAATCGCGACCCTTCGCCATCGACGCTTTCGACGCCAATGGTCCCGCCCATGCGATGAATCAGCGACTGTGAGATCGCCAGTCCAAGGCCGGCGCCCGCGAAGCTGCGGCGATCGGAGACGTCGACCTGCGAGAAGGGCGTGAAGAGCAGATCGAGCTTGTCGGCGGGAATGCCTATGCCGGTGTCGCTCACGGAAATGGTCAGGGCATCGCCCCCGCCGTGGGCGTCAGGCCGACAGGTCGCCGTGACGGTGATCCTGCCCTCCTCGGTGAACTTGGCTGCGTTGCCGAGCAGGTTCATCAGCACCTGGGTCAGGCGACGTTCGTCGCCTTGATGCATGAGGCCGTCGGGGATGTCCGAGTCCAGGACGAGCTCGATCTGACGGTTCGCCAGCATCGGCCGAACGATGTCGAGGGACCGGGTCAACGCTCCGGAGAGGCTGAAGGGACGTTCCACCAGCTGCAGGCCGGCCGTCTCGTTGCGCGAGTAGTCGAGGACGTCGCTGATCAGGCCGAGCAGGACCTCGCTGGAAGACTCGATGGTGCGCAGCTGCTCCCTGGCGTCGACCGGCAGGTCCTGGCGGGCGGCGAGCAACTGGGCGTAGCCGGCGATGCCGTTGAGCGGCGTGCGCATTTCATGGCTCATCACCGCGAGGAAACGGCCTTTGGCGCCCGCCGCCTCGAAGGCTGCGGCGCGGGTCTGCCGGGCGGTGGCGAGGGCGCGCCGAAGGGCGTGCTGGGCCCGGGAGCGTTGAGTCAGGACGCTGGTCAGCACCAGCGCACAGCCCTGCAATGAAGCCAGATACAGCTGCAGGCCGAGGATCCGCTGGTTCATGTCGGGCGCATAGTCGGCGAGGGGGCCGAAACCGAACACCGTTGCGCCGGCGGCGACCATGGCGAAGGCGAGGATAGCGACCTGCGAAACCGGCGGACTCAACCTCAGAACAACAATCAGGCCGACCGGGAAGAAGAGATAGAGCAGCGGCGCGTGGCCGAAGAAAAAGATGGCCGCGGCGCTGCCGGCGGAGATCGCGATCCAGATCACGCGCTCCACGGCGCCAGCCGGCGAATGCTTGTCGAACTGGCGGAAGCGGGCCAGCAGCACGGCGCAGGGGAGGCCGAACATCATGCCGAGGAAGTCGCCGCCGGCCCAGACGAACCAGAGATCCGTGAAGGTGTGGCCGTACAGCAAGGCCGATAGGGTCGTTCCGACGGTGGAAACCAGCAGGGTGACCGGCAGGAACGCCAGCAGGACCACCTGAGGAAAGCGCTGCAGACTGGTCGGATCCAGCGCCGCGCCGCCGACGCGTCGGAGCATCACGGCGACAGCGACCGATTCCAGCAGGTCGCATCCCGCAATCAGCATGGCCTGCCCCGGAGGGCTGCCGCTGATGGCGGCAGCGAGGCCGTCGGTGATGGTGCAGAGGATGGCCACCTGAATGGCCGGGACTCTCGGCAACAACAGCAGCGCCGCGGCGAGGATGCCGTTGTTGATCCACAGGACCGCCAGGCCACCGGATCCACGGGTCAGCACATAGGCGAAGACCGCGCTGACGACATAGGCCGCGAGAAACGCCAGGGGCAGCAGGGGATGACGCACTGTCTGGGCAGGCCGAAACAGTGTCATGCAGGTCATCCCGATACCGCTGGTCCCGGGGTTTTCGGCGCTCGCCCGCTTAGATGTGGTTTACCCGATCCGGGTTTCCACCGATCTATTCCGCGAGTGCGGGCTCCTCGATCTCCGGTTCGCCGGGCTGGCGGGGCTTCTCGTCGACCTTGAACTCGAAGGCAATCTTGCCATCCTTGAGCACAACCTTGACGTGGCCACCCTTGGCGAGCTTGCCGAACAGGATGTCGTCGGCCAGCGGCTTCTTGATGTGCTCCTGGATGACCCGGCCGAGAGGCCGGGCGCCGTAGAGCTCGTCGAACCCGTTCTTGGCCAGCCAGTCGGCGGCCTCGTCGCTGGTCTCGATGGTGACGTTGCGGTCCGCCAGCTGCGCTTCGAGCTGCAGCACGAACTTCTGCACCACCTGCCGGATGATCTCCAGCGTCAGCGGCTTGAAGGCCACCACCGCGTCGAGACGGTTGCGGAATTCCGGCGTGAAGATGCGCTTGATCGCTTCTTCGGACTCGCCGTCCGCCTTGCCGCGGCCAAAGCCGATGGTCTGACGCTGGGCGTCGGCGGCGCCGGCGTTGGTGGTCATGATCAGGACCACGTTGCGGAAGTCGACCTTCTTGCCGTTGGAGTCGGTCAGCTGACCGTGGTCCATGACCTGCAGGAGGATGTTGTAGACGTCCCCGTGCGCCTTCTCGATCTCGTCGAGCAGAACCACCGCGTGCGGGTGCTGGTCGACGGCGTCGGTCAGCTGGCCGCCCTGGTCGTAGCCGACATAGCCCGGAGGGGCCCCGATCAGGCGACTGACCGTGTGGCGTTCCATGTATTCCGACATGTCGAACCGCAGCAGCTCGATCCCGAGCGTCGACGCCAGCTGACGCGCGGCTTCGGTCTTGCCGACGCCGGTGGGGCCGCTGAACAGGTAGCAGCCGATCGGCTTGCTCGGATCGCGCAGGCCGGCCCTGGCCATCTTCATGGCGCTGGACAGCTGCACGATGGCTTCTGGCTGGCCGAAAACCGTGCGCTGCAGGTCGTTCTCGAGTTCCTTGAGGGCCTCGGTGTCCGACTTGCTGACCGATTTCGGCGGGATGCGGGCGATCTTGGCGACGACGGCCTCGATCTCCTTCACGCCGATCGTCTTCTTGCGCTTGCTTTCCGGCAGCAGCATCTGGCCGGCGCCGGCTTCGTCGATCACGTCGATCGCCTTGTCCGGCAGCTTGCGGTCGGTGATGTACTTGGCCGACAGGTCGACAGCGGTCTTCAGCGCCTCGGCCGTGTACTTCAGCTTGTGGAATTCCTCGTAGTAGACCTTGAGGCCCTTGAGGATCTTCAGGGTATCCTCGATCGTCGGCTCGTTGACGTCGATCTTCTGGAACCGGCGCACAAGGGCGCGGTCCTTCTCGAAGTGCTGGCGGAATTCCTTGTAGGTCGTCGAGCCCATGCACCGCAGGGTGCCGGAGGCGAGGGCGGGCTTGAGCAGGTTGGAAGCGTCCATCGCCCCGCCGCTGGTCGCGCCGGCGCCGATCACCGTGTGGATCTCGTCGATGAACAGGATGGCGTTGGGGTGGTTCTCCAGCTCCTTGACCACCTGCTTGATCCGCTCCTCGAAGTCGCCGCGGTAGCGGGTGCCGGCCAGCAGCGCGCCCATGTCGAGCGAGAAGATGGTCGCGCCCTCCAGCACTTCGGGCACCTGATGCGTCACGATCTTGCGGGCCAGGCCCTCGGCGATGGCGGTTTTGCCGACGCCGGGGTCACCAACCAGCAGCGGGTTGTTCTTGGTCCTGCGGCAGAGGATCTGGATGCAGCGCTCGACTTCCGCATGGCGACCGATCAGCGGATCGACCTTCCCCTGGCGCGCCTTTTCGTTGAGGTCGACGCAGTAGGCCTCGAGGGCCTCGCCGCCGGTCTTCACCGACGCCTTTTCCTCGTCCACCTCGCTGGTGTTGGCGCCCTTGGCCTGCTTCGGCTCCGACGCGCCGGCCTTCTTGGCGATTCCGTGAGCGATGAAATTGACCGCGTCGTACCGCGTCATGTCCTGCTCCTGCAGGAAATAGGCGGCATGGCTTTCGCGTTCGGAGAAGACGGCGACCAGCACGTTGGCGCCGGTGACCTCGTCGCGGCCCGAGGACTGCACATGGATCACGGCGCGCTGGATGACACGCTGGAAGCCTGCGGTCGGCTTGGCGTCCTCGCCATCCTCGACGATCAGGCTGCGCAGCTCGGTATCTAGATAGCTGGTCAGGGTCTTCTTGAGCGCCGCGAGATCAACGTCGCAGGCGCCCATCACCCCGGCGGCGTCCTCGTCGTCGGTGAGGGACAGGAGCAGGTGCTCCAGGGTCGCGTACTCGTGCTTTCGCTGGTTGGCGTAAGCCACGGCGCGGTGGAGGGTCTCTTCGAGGTTGCGCGAAAACGAGGGCAAGCTTTGGCTCCTCAATCCTTTTCCATGGTGCACTGCAGCGGATGCTGATGCCGGCGGGCGGAGTCGATCACCTGGGCAACCTTGGTCTCGGCTACCTCGTAGGTATAGACGCCACAGACGCCGACGCCGTTCTGGTGCACGTGAAGCATGATGCGGGTCGCATCCTCGCGCGATTTGTTGAAAAACCGCTCAAGCACGTAAACGACGAACTCCATCGGAGTGTAATCGTCGTTGAGAATGAGCACGCGATAGAGCGACGGCTTGGCGGTTTTCGGCTTCGTCTGAGTGACGACGGCCGATCCCGTTCCGTTCGATCCAGCGCCTGATTTCTTCTCCGCCATTCGTCGTCCATCCAGGGAGAGCCGGGGGCAGCTCGCCTCATGCCCGATTAGATATGGAAACAACGGCGCTTTGGAAGGGCTGACGAGGCGATGCGGGGCGGTTTGGCGCGCTCGTGATCAGCTTTCCCCTGCGGCGCGAAGGAATTCGACCCCCAACCGGCGTCAGTCTGCGTCATGCGGCCGCGATATTCGCAGGCGCCGGACCTCGATCTGCCTGAGTCGGACGACTCGGTGCGGCCCTCAGTCCCGCTCCTCGCGACCCAGCGACCGCCCGGTCACCACGGCGCCCTTGCCGAAACGGGCGCGCAGGGCGTCGACGGCGGTCTCGCTCTTCAGGCTGCGTTTCTCGGCGTCGGCGAAGAAATCGCCCTCCGCCGAGCCGGCATCGATGAAATCGGACAGGCCGGCCCCGATCAGCCGGTAGGACCGCCCTGGCGGCTCGGCCGCAAGCAACTCCCGGGCGACATTGAACAGGGTGCGCGCCGTCTGGGTCGGGACGGGCAGGGTGCGCCGCCGTGTGATGATCCTGAAGTCCGGCGTCCGCAGCTTGAGCCCGGCCACGCGGCCGGCGATCCCTTCGGCCCGAAGCTGGCGGGCGACCTTCTCGCAGAGCGGCCAGAGACGGTCTTCGAGATCGGAGAGCGCGCTGAGGTCGTTGTTGAAGGTCGTCTCGGCGCTGATCGTCTTGCGCGACTGCTCGGGATTGACCGCCCGGCTGTCCTGTCCGTGGGCGAGCTTGTGCAGGTGCAGGCCATGCGCGCCGAACCGGTCCGCCAGGTCGCGCAGGTCCGCGGCGGCGATGTCGCCGACGGTCCGGTAGCCGGCCTTTTCGAGCGACGCGGCCAGGACAGGCCCGACGCCCGGCAGTATCCGCACAGGGCGCGACGCCAGAAAGGCCTGTGATTCCGCCCCGCCGATGACCGAGAAGCCGCGGGGCTTGTCGATCTCTGACGCGATCTTGGCCATGAACTTGTTGGCCGCCAGACCGATCGAGACGGTCAGTCCGATCTCCGCCTCGATCTCCGCCTGCAGTCGGGCCAGCATCATCGCCGGCGGCGCGCCATGCAGCCGTTCCGTACCCGACAGATCGATCCAGGCCTCGTCCAGCGACAGCGGTTGCACCAGCGGCGTCAGATCCCGAACCTTGGCGAAGATGCGCTTGCTCTCTGCCCGGTACTTGGAGAACTCGGGCGGCAGGATCACCGCCTGCGGGCAAAGCGCGCGCGCCTTGAACATCGGCATGGCCGAGCGCACCCCGCTCATGCGCGCGATGTAGCAGCAGGTCGTGACGACGCCCCGCACGCCGCCCCCGACGATCAGCGGCACATCGCGCAGTTCCGGCCGGTCGCGCTTCTCCACGGAGGCGTAGAAGGCATCGCAATCCATGTGCGCCATCGACAGGGTCGCCAGATCCGCGTGCGCCAGCATCCGCGGCGAGCCGCAGGACGGGCAGCGGCGCGGCGCGTCGTCCCCGGTCCATAAGCAGTCGCGACAGAGAGCCTTCATGGAGGGCAGCATACACCGGTCCTGACCGTCCCGCGTCAGGATGTCTTGACCTCGCGGGGGCGGGGGAGTGACTAGGGACCGTCGGAAACGGGGAAGATCATGGGCGCGATCCGGTCATCACAATTGGCGCCCGAGGCGGCGGACGACAGCGTCGGCCTTCCGGGATGGATCTATCACGACCCGGACTTCTTCGAGGCCGAGAAGCGGGCCGTGTTCCGCCAGAGCTGGCAGATCGTCTGCCATCTGTCGGACATCCCGCAGGCCGGCGACTTCCACACGCTGGAGTTCCTCGGGGAGAGCATCGTGGTCGTGCGCGGGGACGACCAGAAGGTCCGCGCCTTCCACAACGTCTGCCGTCACCGCGCCTCGCGTGTGGTCGACGGGCCGGCGGGCAATTGCGGGATGCGGCTGACCTGCCCCTATCACGCCTGGAGCTACGACCTCCGCGGCAGGCTGGCCGGCGTGCCGCATGCGAAGGCCTTCGAGGGCTTTGATCAGGCGTCGCACAACCTCGTTCCGGTCGAAATCGAGGTCTGCCTCGGCTTCATCTTCATCCGGCTCGAGAGCGGCCTGCCGTCGGTGCGGGAGATGCTCGGGTCCTACTATGACGAGATGGAGCCCTACCGGATGGAGGAGCTCCAGCCGCTCGGCCGGGTCACGCTGCGCGAGCGCGAGGTGAACTGGAAGAACGTCTCGGACAACTATTCGGACAGCCTGCACATCACCGTCGCCCATCCGGGCCTGACCCGCCTGTTCGGCGCCGGCTATGGCCTGGAGGCGTCGGAGTGGTGCGACAAGATGTGGGGCGCACTGCGTGACACGCCGTCGGACAACTGGTCGGAGCGGCGCTACCAGGCCCTTCTGCCGGTGGTCGAGCACCTGCCGCCGGAGCGCCGGCGGCTGTGGACCTATTTCAAGCTCTGGCCGAACTGCGCCTTCGACATTTACCCCGACCAGATCGACTTCATGCAGTTCCTGCCCGTTTCGCCGACCCGCACTGTGCTGCGGGAGATCGCCTATGTGCTGCCTGACGACCGGCGCGAGATGCGGGCGACCCGCTATCTCAACTGGCGTGTGAACCGGCAGGTCAACATCGAGGACAAGGCGCTGATCGAGCGCGTCCAGGCCGGCATGGCCTCGTCCAGCTACACCATGGGGCCGCTCAGCGTGAACGAGGTGGCGCTGAAGAGCTTCAGCCGGCGGATGCGTGACCTGATCCCGCAGAGCCGCGAGCCGGTCGCGCCTGCGCCAGGGTGGGGCAGAGCCGGCTAGCAGGCTCGCGCAATCTCTACGATGTCATCCCGGCCGCAGCGAAGCGGAGAGCCGGGACCCAGATTCGGCTTCAGGCGGATTGGTCGGGATTTGATCTGGGTCCCGGATCGGCCCTGCGGGCCGTCCGGGATGACAGTTGTTGGCTATTCCAGAGGCCACAGCCACGCCGCCCCGCGCACGCCGGACGAGTCCCCGTGCACGGCCCGGCGGATCGGGGTCTCGAAGCTGTCCGAGAAGATGTAGTGGGCCACGACGGGCGGGACGCGCTCGTAGAGTTCGTCGACGTTCGACATCCCGCCGCCGAACACGATGACGTCGGGGTCCAGCAGGTTGCACATGGAGGCCAGGGCCCGGCCGAGCCTGGCGATGTAGCGGTCCAGCGCGCCCTCGGCCGCCGCCTCGCCTTCGCGCGCCGACGCCACGATGGTCGCGCCGTCACGGATCAGGCCCGTCGCTCGCTGATAGTCCTCCACGAACGCCGAGCCTGACGTCCAGGTCTCGAGGCAGTCCGTCCGGCCGCACCAGCACCGGTGCGCCTGGAATTCCTCCGGCGACGGCCAGGGGAGGGGGCTGTGACCCCATTCGCCGCCGACGCCGTTGCGGCCATTGATCGTGCGGCCGTTGACCACCACGCCGCCGCCGCAGCCGGTGCCCAGAATCGCCCCGAAGACCACGCCCGCGCCGGCGCCGGCGCCGTCGGTCGCTTCCGACAGGGCGAAGCAGTTGGCGTCGTTCTCCATCCGCACCGGCCGCCCGAGCGCCCGCGTCAGGTCCTCGCGCATCGGCCGGTCATTCATCCAGACGGAGTTGGCGTTGCGCATCAGCCCGGTCTTCGTCGAGATCGATCCGGGCATGCCGATACCGACGCTCGCGCCGGTGATGCCCGCCTGAGTTTCCGCCTCCGATACCAGGTCGGCGACGAGGGCGATGAACGCCTCGTAGTCCCCCGGGTTTGGCTTGCGGACCCGGGCCACGAAAGCGCCGGTCGCATCGAGCGCGGCCGCCTCGATCTTGGTTCCCCCGATGTCGACGCCGATCCGGATCACGTGATCGCCAATCTCAGCGCCGGGCCGAGCGTCGTCCAGTCCTCGTGCAGGGCGTGGCGCTCGGGAACGGTCGGGGCGAGTGGCCGCAGGCGGTGATCGGCGATGATCTGGAAAGTGGCGACTGCCGGAGCGGACTCGAAAGACGACTCCAGGTTCGGCAGCAGGTCGTCGATGAAGGCCGCGGGGCCGTTCGTGCGGGCGGCCATGCCGGCGATCGTCGGTCCCTTGAGGCCCGAATGGAGAATCATCGGGTAGTCGAAGCCGTGCTTCGACAGCCAGCCGGTGCGTGATTCGAGCGCATGGGCCGGGGCATTGGTCAGAATCACCACGCCGGCGCGCTGCGACAATGTGGCGAGGGCGTCGGCGGCGCCGTCCACCGGATCGAGATCGTCAGCCCCGTGACGGAAAAAGTCGTCGAACAGCTTCTTGCCCGTTTCAAAGTCGATCGGCTCGGTCTCGCCGGGCCTGTACATGTTCTGGAACAAGGCGAAACGGTCGATCCGCATCTCCACGCCGTGCCGCGCCGCATAGCGTTCAAACCCCGCCATGAAGTGGGCCAGCACCTCGTCGACGTCGACGATAAGCAGCGGCGCGGCCGGCCGGATGTCCAGATCTTCAAGGGCGACGGGTTGCAAGGTGATCTCGTGGTTAGTGCGGGGGGTTAGCTCGGGTTTAAGGATATTCCCCGATTACTGGCTGGAACACGACAGCGGCGAGTCTCTTGTTCGTCCGCCACGTCGAAACGGCTGGGATTACGGGTCCGGAATGACCAAGAAGGTCCTCATCGTCGAGGATAACGAGCTCAACATGAAGCTCTTCCACGACCTGCTCGATTCTCAGGGGTACGAGACGTTGCAGACCCGTGAGGGCCTGCAGGCGCTCGGGCTGGCGCGAGTGCACCGCCCCGACCTCATCCTGATGGATATCCAGCTCCCCGAAATCTCGGGTCTGGAGGTCACCAAATGGCTGAAGGAAGACGACGAGCTGAGCCACATTCCGGTTATCGCCGTCACCGCCTTCGCGATGAAGGGTGATGAAGAGCGCATCCGCGAGGGCGGTTGCGAGGCCTATATCTCCAAGCCGATCTCGGTGTCGCACTTCCTCGACACCGTCCGACGGTTCCTGGGCTAGGGAGACGGTACGATGAGCGCGCGGATCCTGGTCGTCGACGACATCGAAGCCAACGTGAAGCTGCTCGAGGCCAAGCTGGCCGCCGAGTACTACGACGTGCTGACCGCCCACGACGGACCGACCGCCCTGGCCGTCGCCGCTGCGGAGAGCCCTGACATCATCCTGCTGGACGTCATGATGCCCGGGATGGACGGTTTCGCCGTCTGCCGCCGGCTGAAGGATGATCCGGCGACGCGCCATATTCCCGTCGTGCTGGTGACGGCGCTCGACGGCCGTTCCGACCGGATCGAGGGCCTGGAGGCGGGCGCCGACGATTTCCTGACCAAGCCGATCGACGACGTGATGCTGTTCGCCCGCGTCCGCAGCCTGACGCGGCTGAAGCAGGTGATGGACGAACTTCGGGCCCGCGAGGCGTCCGGACGCCGGATCGGCGTCATCGCCGGCGCGGCGGCGCGTCTGGGCGGCACGGGCGGGCGGGTGCTGGTGGTCGACGACAACGAGCGCCAGGCCCAGCGGCTGATGACCGAACTGGCCATCGAGCACCGCCCGGTCATGGAGACGGACCCGGAGAAGGCGCACCTGACCGCCCGGGGGCCGGTGGACCTGATCATCGTCAACGCCACGGCAAGGGCGTTCGATGGTCTGCGCTTCGCCGCGACGATCCGTTCTGATGAGGCGACCCGGCACCTGCCGATCCTCGCCATCGTCGACCCCGATGAGCGTCATCGCCTGGTCAAGGCGCTGGAGATCGGCATCAATGACCTGCTGACCAAGCCGCTGGATCCCCAGGAAATGGCAGCCCGGGCGCGGACCCAGATCCGCCGCAAGCGCTACACCGACTTTTTGCGCGACAACCTCGACCATTCGCTTGAACTGGCGGTCACTGACCAGCTGACCGGCCTGCACAACCGCCGCTACATGGAAGGCCAGCTCGGCGCCCTGGTAAAGCGGGCGACGCACGGCGGCGACCCGGTTTCGGCGCTGATGATCGACATCGACCACTTCAAGAAGATCAACGACAACTTCGGCCATGACATCGGCGACGAGGTGCTGCGCGAGTTCGCCGTGCGACTAGCCTCGAACGTCCGGGCCATCGATCTGCCCTGCCGCTACGGCGGGGAGGAGTTCACCGTCATTATGCCGGGCGCGCAGCTGGCGGACGCCCAGCGGGTCGCGGAACGCATCCGGCTGCATGTCGCCGGATCACCGTTCCGGGTCGCCGGCGGACGGGAGCTGCTGACCGTGACGATCTCCGTCGGCGTCGCCACGACGATCGGCGAGTCCGACACTCCGGACCTGCTGTTGAAGCGCGCCGATGAAGCTGTCTACGAGGCCAAGGCAGCGGGACGGAACCGGGTCATTTCCCGCGCCGCCTGAAATCCACAGAAATTGGTGTTTCAGTCCCCACATTGAGCCGACTCGCGGGTAGCGTGTCCGGAATCGTCTGCTATGCCTGGTTGCCTGGGGGCGACGTTCATGGTGTGGCGCAGTTTTTCAATTCCCGTGGCCGGGCTGCTGGGGCCAATGATCATCCTGGCGACCGTGTTGCGGAACTGGCATGGCTGGGCCGCCGCGCCCTTCTGGCTGGACGACATTGCGGCAGGCCTGTTCGTGTTTTGCGCCGCGATCTTTGCCTATCGGGATCAGGGCAGCATCAGAGGGCGACTCGTCACCGGCGCGCTGGGCGCTTCCGTGGCCGTGCTGTGGGCCTCGCTGTTCGAGGTCCCGATGGGCCTGCACCCCAAGCCTGACGAGTGGAGCGCCTTCCCGAGCGTGGCCCTTTTCGCGACCGTGGCCGCCTTCATCACGTCGCTGGTCGGGTTCGCCATCAGCCTGCCCAGCAAGCGCCCACCCGTGCTGGGCACCCGTCCGGAAAAGAAGAAAGCCCGGCGCTAGGCCGGGCTTTCTGTAACACGAACAAGGATTTGGAAGATCTACTTGATCTTGCCTTCCTTGAATTCGACGTGCTTGCGGATGACCGGGTCGTACTTCTTCAGCACGAGCTTCTCGGTCATGGTGCGGGCGTTCTTCTTGGCGACGTAGAAGAAGCCGGTGTCCGCCGACGAATTCAGGCGGATCTTGATGGAAGCCGGTTTGGCCATCGTGGGAATCCTTGGGTAGCCGCGCGGGCCGAAACTGAGAGGCGCGGAACATACTCAGGTGCGACTGGAAGTCAACGCCCGACACAGATAGCGTAGGCAGATGACATTCAGATCCCTGGCGGTCGCCGCCGCCCTCATCCTCACCGGCTGCGCGACCTCCACACCGCTGCAGGCCCCCGACGCCTTTTTCCAGCGGTTGAGCAGCCTCTGTGGCCAGAGTTTCGCCGGACGCGTGGTGTCGAACGATCCGCTGGACGCGGATTTTGCGGGCAAGCCGCTGATCATGACGGTGAGGGACTGTTCCCCGTCGGAAATCCGCATTCCCTTCAGCGTCGGCGAGGATCGCTCGCGCACCTGGGTCATCAGCCGGACTGACGCGGGACTGAGGCTCAAGCACGATCATCGCCACAAGGACGGCACGGAAGACGAACTCTCCCAGTACGGCGGCGATACCGACACGGCCGGCGCGCCGGAGCGCCAGGCGTTTCCCGCTGACGCCTTCAGCCGCACCCTGTTCCTGGGCAAGGGCAATCCGGCATCGGTGACCAATGTCTGGGCGGTCGAGGTGCATCCGGGCCGGATGTTTGCCTACGAACTGCGGAGACCCAACCGCCATTTCCGCGTCGAGTTCGACCTGACGCGCCCGCTGTCCTAGTCCAGCGCGCGTACGCGGGTGGTTCCTGAGCGGTAGGTCATCAGG
The DNA here is from genome assembly GCA_903858185.1 of uncultured Caulobacterales bacterium. Taxonomy (GTDB): domain Bacteria; phylum Pseudomonadota; class Alphaproteobacteria; order Caulobacterales; family Caulobacteraceae; genus Caulobacter; species Caulobacter lacus. Next base: position 6,886 of record CAIOHT010000083.1, on the reverse strand, counting down.
AACGGCGCGCCCTCGACCTGGAGCGTGCGGAGGATGGCCTCGGTGATGTCGAACAGCGGCAACTGCAGGGAGTCGTCCAGTGTGCGCCACGCGAGGTCCGCCAGCTCATGACTGTCGGCGGCCTCGCCTTGCGCCAGATCGGCGTCCACCACGAAGAAGCGGGCATGGAAGCGCACCGGGCTAATGGTCGGCGTAATTGCCCGGGCGGCGAGCGACAGCGGCCCGTGGTCATGGGCCAGCACCAGGCCCGTCTCTTCCCCGGTTTCACGCAGGGCAGCGCTTGCCAGGGCCGCGGCAAGGCGCACGTCGGCTCCGGTCCGGCGAACGCAGTCCGGAGCGAGCGCGCTGGCCACCGGTTGATCGAAGTCCGCAGCGTCGACCCGGCCGCCGGGGAAGACGAATACGTCGGGCGCGAAGCGCGACTTGGCCGGCCGCCGGCCCATCAGCACCCGGGGGCCGGCAAGGGTCTTGCGCAGGAGAATCAGGCTGGCGGCATGGCGTGGACGAACGGGTGTCACAGGTGCTCCAGCCGACGCGCGCCATTGAGAAAGCGCATGAATGGAATGGGACGCGCGCCGGTCGCCAGGCGCTCGGCGATCTCGGCGACGACGAACCGCGTGATGTTGGGCAGGTCCAGCGCCAGGGCCTCGTCCAGATCGACCCATTCGATCTCGTCCAGCTCGCCGCAGTCGGGACGACGCTCGAGGCTCAGGAGGGCGTCGGCCTCTGCCATGAAGAAGCGCGCGTCGAACCGGCGGGGACGGTAGGGCGGGGTGATGGCGCGGGCGACATAGTCCAGCGCCGCCAGGTCGGGCAGGGCGCCGGCCTCGAGAAACTCCCGCCAGCCGCCGGTTCCGGGACGGGGCGGCGCGGCCTTCGCCAGCAGCAGGCCGGCTTCCTCGTAGGTCTCGCGGATCGCCGCCAGGGCAAGGGCGCGCGGCAGCTGCGGGCTGGCGTGGCGGGCGGTCATGGCCAGCTTGGTCTCGACCTCGGGCGACAGCTCTGTCGCCGAGGGCGCGGTGAAGTCGCCCCGGTCGATCCGGCCGCCCGGAAACACCCATTTGTCGGGCATGAAGGCATGCCCGCGATTGCGCCGACCCATCAGCAGTCGCGGCTTCTTCGAGTCGCGGCGGACGATGATCAGGGTCGCGGCGTGGCGCGGCTTGACTGACTTCTGCCCGGCCTCGCGCATCGCGCCGTCGCTGCGGGGGTCGTAGTTGGGGTCGAGAACGGGTCCGGTCATGGCGTCAGGATAGGACGCTCAGGCCGGCTGGGAAGTATGACCTAGCGTCATTCCCTACTCGTCAGGCAGCCCGTGCGGGCGGAGCAGCAGGATGTAGAGGTCCTGTTGCGGGCGCCAGTCGGTCTTGCGCACCTCGAACCGCGTGGGGCTGATCTTCTTCACGCCGCTGGCGCAAAAGCTGACCAGATTGCGGGTGTCGCCCTTGTCGATCACCATCCGGAAGTCGCCGATGGGCTTCGCCCAGTTGCCGCCGGTCTTCAGCACATAGGCGATGCGCCTTTCGGTGTAACCCATCGACGCGACACCGCGTTTTCCCTTCTGGACGGCGTCTACGAAGCTTTCGTCGATGCAGTAGCGCTGCCGCATCGTCCGCGCATAGTCGTCGCGCTCCCAGTCGGGGGAGCCGACCATCGTGTCGACACTGCCGCCGATGGCCGGGCGATAGCGGTGCTCGACGACGACCTCCGTTCCGGCCGGGAAGGTCTGCTCCCAGTGGAAGGTCGTCTTCAGGATCCAGGCGGGGGTCAGGTGTCTCTCCCAACCCTTGCCCTGGTCAAACTCCTGGGGCGTGACGATGCCCAGGCGCATGGCTTCTTCCTGGGCAGCGCGGGGCAGGGCGTCGAGCCGGTCGCCGACCCCGTCGAGGTGCAAGGCCAGGGGAATGCCATGGGCCTTGAGCCAGGCCGTCTGGTCCACGCCGTTTGCGATCGCCCGCTGCTCGATGTCCATGACGACCGGCTTGCCGTTCACCACTGTGCGAAAGTCCAGGATATTGGCCGGCGCCTCGCGATCCGGGATCGCCGTGTCGGATTCGAAGAAGTACTCGCCGCCGAGATCCGGCATCGGAAAGGCCACCCGGGTCGTTACAGGCTTGCCGCTGGTGTTGATGAACACGTAGCGGACCCGAACAGCCTCCGCGGAGATGAACAGGTCCTCCGACCGCATCTCGATGGCGTCTGTTTTGGTCAGCACGAGCCCGCCCGCAGCCAGTTCAGCGGTCGAGTCGTTGGCGAGGACAGGGGCGGCGATCAGGGCTGCGAGCACAGCGGCGAGAACGGTTTTCTTCATGGCAAGGGTCTCCCGGGAGATGGAGGCTAGCATGAGAACGGGGACAGCCGTGATCCGGGGGGACGTATTGTTCAGGCCTGCGACTGTTCCAGTAGCCGCGCCACGAAAGTCGCCACTTCTGCCTGTCCCGCCGCCTCCGCGATCAGGTCCTGACGGATTTCCAGTTCCAGGTAGTCGAGCCCCCGGGCGTCGGCGTGCAGCGGGATCGTGTTGTCCCGGCCATCCATGGCATAGGGCTCGTTGTCCCCGGCCTCATACCCAAGCGCGGCTTGCAAGAGCGTCAGCATACGGTCCGAGAGGGGCGAATCGCCCCGGTGCAGCACGCCATAACGCCACGGCCTGACGAACCCCTGCATCACGGGCGTGAAGCTGTGGAGCGAGACGAGCAGGGTCTTCTGGCCCCGGGCGGCGCGGTCATTCAGCAGCGCGGCGATCGCGGCGTGGTAGGGATCGTAGATCGAGGCCCTGCGGGCGGCCAGGTCCTCTGCGGACAGGCCCGCATTGCCGGGGATCGGGATGCCGTCGCTGACCGCCGGTGCCAGGTCCGGCGCATCCGGCTTGCGGTTGCAGTCGATCACCAGCCGCGAATAGGTCTGTCGAACGAAACAGGCGTCCAGCGCGACCGCCAGCCGCTCGCCCGTGGCGGCGATCCCGATGTCCCAGGCGATGTGGCGGTCCATGTCCGCCATCGAGACGCCCAGATCGCCGAGCGCCCGCGGAACGGCGCGGCCGGCGTGATCGCCCAGAAGCAGAAAGGGCGAGCGCCCGCCCCGGTTTGTCACCACAACGGGCGGTAAATCGTCCGAACCCGTCAATCGGTTCGCCCCGGCCGGTGAATCGGCGCTACGCTGGTCCAAATGCCGATCCTTACGATCCGTCATCTCACGCGCTACCGTTACCGCAATCCGGTGGCTCTGGGCGAGCATCGCATGATGTTCCGGCCGCGGGAGAGTCATGACCAGCGCCTGCTGTCGCACGATCTGACCATTTCGCCCGCGCCCGCGCGCCATCACAGCGTCCAGGACGTGTTCGGCAACAGCGTCGGCGTAGTCGGTTTCACCGGCCGGGCAAGCGAGCTGACCTTTGAGAGTCGTGTCCGGCTGGAACATGCGCCTTTGCCGGCCTTCGCCGATCCGGACGGCGAGATTGAGGTCTATACGGGGGCCATGCCTTTCGCCTACAGCCCCGATGACCTGCCCGACCTGCAGTCGTCGCTGGCGCGCCAGCATGCCGACCCTGAGGGGCTCGTCGACGCCTGGGCCCGCCGGTTCGTCAAACCTGTGGGCAAGACGCGCCTGCAGGGGTTGCTGAGCGAAATGACGCAGGCGATCTACGCCGACTTCCGCTACAATACCCGTCTCGTCGGAGGCGCGCAGACGCCGGTCGAGACCCTGGCCCTGGGCACGGGCAGCTGCCGGGACTTCGCGGTGCTGATGATCGACGCGGTGCGAAGCCTGGGCCTCGCGGCGCGGTTCGTGTCGGGCTATATCTACAGCCCGCGCTTCAATCGGGAAGGCCTCGGCCGCTTAGGTGGCGGCCACACTCATGCCTGGGTGCGGGTCTATCTGCCGGCATGCGGCTGGGTCGAGTTCGATCCGACCAACGGCATCGTCGGCAACACCGATCTGGTGCGGGTCGCCATCGCCCGCGACCCGCGTCAGGCCGTGCCGCTGCAGGGCGCCTGGTCGGGGCTGGCGTCAGACTACCTGGGCATGGACGTCGAGGTCGACGTCCGGTCCGACTTCGATATCGCCGGGCAGTATTCGCCGTCTTGGTCCGTTGGCATGGCCGGTTAGTCCAGGAACAGACATCGATGCGCATCAAGGCCGGCTTTGAGGTCATCTACGATTGTCCCGAGCCCGTGCCGATGCTGCTGACCCTCAGCGTGCATCCCTCGCGCCGGGGAGACCTGGAAACGCCCGACTGGCTGAAGACCGACCCGGTCGTCGAGGTGCGCCAGTACCGCGACGGCTTCGGCAACATCGTCAGCCGGGTGCTGGCCCCCCCGGGCCGTTTCACCCTGTCGGCGGACTTCGTCATCCGCGACACGGGCCTGGTCGACGACTATGCCCCGGACGCCATCCAGATTGCCGCCCACAACCTGCCGGACGAGACGCTCGTCTACCTGCTGGGCAGCCGCTACTGCGAGACCGACCGGCTGAGTGACATTGCCTGGGGCCTGTTCGGCGAAACGCCGCTTGGCTGGGCCCGCGTCCAGGCGATCGTCGACTACGTCCACGAGCACATTGCGTTCGGCTACGAGCACGCCTGCGCGACCAAGGGCGCCTACGAGGCCTGGGAATCAGGGCAGGGCGTCTGCCGCGATTACGCCCACCTGGCCATCGCCTTCTGCCGCTGCATGAACATCCCGGCGCGTTACTGCACGGGCTATCTGCCGGATATCGGCGTCCCCCCCGTGCCGGTGATGGACTTCTGCGCCTGGATGGAAGTCTGGCTGGGCGACCGCTGGTACACCTTCGACGCCCGCAACAACCAGCCGCGCATCGGCCGCGTTCTGATTGCGACCGGCCGTGACGCCACCGACGTGGCGATCGCCAATACCTTCGGCCGCGCGGACCTGACGGGGTTCACCGTCGTGGCGAAGGAACTCGCGGAAAGCTAGATCGACCGTTCCAGCGCTGTTTCCGCCCCGAGATAGTTCAGCTCGATGGTGATGCCGTTGGGGTCCTGCAGGAACAGCTGCCGGATCGGAGCGTCCGGTACGCCGATCTCGCGGAAGGCGACACCCAGTCCGGTCAGCCGCGCTTTCGCGGCCTCCAGATCGGGAATGGCGAAGGCCACATGGTTCAGCGTCGCCTGGTCCGACCCGACGCCCTGTGCCGGCCTGCCCATCAGATGCACCACGGGCTTGTCCCCGGCGTAGAGCCAGTGGCCGTCGAACGGAAAGTCCGGCCGCCACCGCTCGGTCAGCCCCATGACATCGCGCCAGAAGTCGCGAGTCTCCGTCAGCAGCGGGGTGGCGATGTTGATGTGGTCGAGATCGCGGATCATCGCCGCTTCCCCTTCCGCACGCCCTTCGGCGTTCCGCCGCGCTTGGGGCCGCCTCTGCCCGGATCCATCTTTCGGCGGATGCCAAGCCGCAGGCGCGGCGCGTTGGGGTCGGCGGGCATGGGCTCTGACAGCATCGAGAACAGCAGCCCGCCGGTGACCGGCGTCGCTTCGCGCAGGCGCACCTCCACCGGCATGCCCAGGGGCCAGCGCGCGCCGGTGCGCTCGCCGACCAGTGCATGGGTGCGGTCGTCATGGACGAAGAACTCGTCGCCGAGTGAGGACACCGGGATCAGGCCGTCAGCGCCGGTTTCGGTCAGACGGATAAACAGGCCGAACCGGGTCACGCCGGTGATCCGCCCGTGGAAGTCGCTGCCGACCTGATCCGCCAGGAAGGCCGCGACATAGCGATCGGTGGCGTCGCGCTCGGCGGCCATGGCGCGGCGTTCGGCGAAGGTGATCCGCTCTGCGGTGTCCTTCATCTGCTTGACGTCCTGGTCGGTCAGGCCGTCCGTCCCCAGGCCCAGCGCCCGGATCAGGCCGCGGTGCACCACCAGGTCGGCGTAGCGCCGGATCGGACTGGTGAAATGGGCGTAGCGCTGCAGGTTCAGGCCGAAGTGGCCGATGTTGTCGGGGTTGTACTGGGCCTGCATCTGGGTGCGCAGGACGACTTCGTTGACGATGTCGGCGTGCGGTCCCTCGCGGGTCTCGACCAGCAGCTTGTTGAACCGGTCGGTGCGCGGCGCCTCGCCCTTGGTCCAGGGGATCTCCAGCGTTGCCAGGAAGTCGGTCAGCGCCATCATCTTCTCCGGCGATGGCGTGTCGTGGATCCGGTAGATCAGCGGCGTCTTCTTCTGCTCCAGGGTCTCGGCGGCGCAGACGTTCGCCTGGACCATCATCTCCTCGATCAGCCGGTGCGCCTCCAGCGAGGCCCGCTTGGTGATCGAGGCGACCTCGCCCGCGGCCGAGATGATGATCCGGCGTTCATCGCTCTCGATGCCCAGCGGCGAGCGCGAGAGGCGACCCTTGAGCATGCAGTGATAGGCGGCCCACAGCGGGCGCAGGATGCCCTCGACGATGGTCCCGGTCTTGTCATCCGGGTTGCCGTCGATGGCCATCTGGGCCTGCTCGTAGGAGAGCTTGGCCGCCGAGCGCATCAGGCCCCGCACGAAGCGGTGGCTGACCTTGCGGCCCTCCTTGTTGAACACCATCCGCACGGCCATGGTCGCGCGGTTCTCGCCCTCGCGCAGGCTGCAGAGGCCGTTGCTCAGCACCTCGGGCAGCATCGCCTCGACCCGGTCGGGGAAATAGACGCTGTTGGACTTGTCGCGGGCGACGACATCCAGCGCCGTGCCGGGCCGGACGTAGGCGGCGACATCGGCGATCGCCACCCAGACGATCCAGCCGCCGGCGTTCTTCGCCTCAGGATCGGGATGGGCGAACACGGCGTCGTCGTGGTCGCGGGCGTCGGCCGGGTCGATGGTGATGAACGGCAGGTCGCGCAGGTCCTCGCGGCCCTGGAGCGTCGGCGGCTGGGCGGCTTCGGCTTCTGCTTCCGCCTCGGGG
>CAIOHT010000082.1 GCA_903858185.1 uncultured Caulobacterales bacterium | reverse complement strand
TCGACCACCCCCACGCCCGGCGACGACACCCTGACCGGCAATGGCGGGAATGACTCGATCAGCGCCCAGGGCGGAGCCGACACGGTCGACGCCGGGGCCGGCAACGACTTCATCGACGGCGGCGAGGGGAACGACGTCATCAACGCCGGTGACGGCGACGACTACCTCCGGGGAGGTCTCGGCGCCGATACGATGCGCGGCGGGCTCGGCAACGACACCTACGTCGTCGACGACGCGGGCGACACCACCGACGAGACCGGCGGCGACGGGATCGATCTGGTGCATAGCCGGATCAGCTGGACCCTCGGTTCGGGTCTGGAGAACCTGACCCTCGGCAACGGCGGGGCCTGGTCGGGAACCGGCAACGCCGTGGCCAACGTGATCACCGGCAACAGCCTGGCCAATGTGATGAGCGGCCTGGCCGGCGCCGACACCCTCAACGGCGGCGGCGGGAATGACATCCTCAACGGCGGCGACGATGACGACACCCTGAACGGCGAGACGCAGAACGACACGCTCAATGGCGGGGCCGGGGCGGACACCCTGAACGGCGGCGACCACAACGATACGCTGGACGGCGGCCTCGGCGCGGACGCCCTGAACGGCGGAACCGGCCACGACAGCTATGTCGTCGACGACGCCGGCGATGTGGTCACTGAAGGCGCCGGCGCGGGAACCGACACGGTCTCCGCCTCGATCAGCTACACGCTCGGCGCCAACGTCGAGAACCTGACCCTGACCGGGTCGGCCGACCTCAACGGGACCGGCAATGGCCTGGCCAACACCCTGACCGGCAACAGCGGGGCCAACACCCTCAGCGGCGGTGGCGGCGGGGATGTCCTGAACGGGCTGGCGGGCACCGACACCCTCAATGGCGAGGCCGGCAACGACACCCTCGACGGCGGTGCGAACGATGACAGCCTCGCCGGCGGCGCCGGGCAGGACCGCCTGACCGGCGGAACGGGTGCCGACGCGTTCGTGTTCACCGCCGCCGACATCCGCCGCACCGGCCCCGGGTTCGGGCTGACGCCGGACAAGGACCAGATCCTCGATCTCAGCTTCGCCGCGAACGACCGGATCGACCTCAGCGCCATCGACGCCAACGCCATCCTCGGCGGCGACCAGGCGTTCACGTTCGTCGCCAACTTCACCAACACCGCCGGCCAGGCGACGCTGAAATTCATCGGCGGAAAGAGCGTGCTGTCCCTCGACGTCGACGGCGACGGCAAGGCCGACCTGATCGTCGAGATCAACGGCAACGTCACCGGCACGACGGGCAACCTCTACACCGGCGGTGGCGATGTGAACGGCGGCTGGGTCCTGTAGCGACGCCGAACCGGCCGAGACGCGGTAGGCCCGGTCTTTCGCCAGTCCCGGGTCATCGGCGTCCGCCCGATCCCGCTTCACGCGAAAATGCTGTCTGATTAGTCCACTCCCGCCGCGGCGAAAGTCGTGGCACCCGTCGCGACCGACCCGGTGTGTCGGGCGGAATCGGGGATGACTGACATGACTGCGCCTACGCTCACCGGCCTCGATGCGCCGACGTTCGCGGAAAACACCGTCAACGCGACGCCGCAGGTGATCGACAGCAATGTCACCTGCACCGACCCGGACAATGACTTCAACGGCGGCACGCTGGTGGTCAGCGGCCTGCTGGCCGAGGATACGGTCTCGATCCTGACCGGCGCGGTGATCTACCGCGTCGGAGCCGATGTGTACTATGACGCCGACGGCGCGGGTGGCGCGGCGGGAGTGATCATCGGCTCGGCATCGGGCGGAGCCGGCGCGACCTTCACCGTGACCTTCAACGGCAGCGCGACCTCGGTCATCGTCGAACTGGTCATCGAGAGCCTGACCTACGCCAACAGCAGCGACACGCCGACGGCCAGCCGCACCCTGAGCCTGTCGCTCACCGACAGTGCGGGAGAGGGCGTGGGATTCGCCCAGCGCACGGGCGCCGCCAACCCCTTCAACGGGGTCAGCGTTCCCTCCAGGTCGACCCCCACCCTGGTCGACCTGGATCACGACGGGGACCTGGATCTGGTGGTCGGATCCTATGCCGGGACGCTCAGCTACTACGAGAACACCGGCACGGCCTCCACGCCGGTCATGGTCCAGCGCACCGGGTCGGCCAATCCGTTCAACGGCGTCGACCTGGGCGAAAGCACCTTCGCGACCTTCGGCGACCTCGACCACGACGGCGATCTGGACATGGTGTCCGGTGAGCAGACCGGCATTCTTAACTACTTCGAAAACACGGGGACGGCCGCCGCGCCGGTCTTCGTGGAGCGGACGGGGGGCGCGAGCCCGTTCTCGGGATTCGACGTGGGACAATACTCCACGCCGGCGCTGGCCGACCTGGACGGCGACGGCGACCTCGATCTGATGGCGGGTGCCTACGACGGGACCTTCCGCTATTTCCAGAACACCGGCACGAACGCCGCGCCCACCTTCGTGGCGCGGACCGGCGCGAGCAATCCGCTGAATGGCGTGGACCTGAACTATCTCTCGCAACCGACGTTCAAGGACGTCGACGCGGACGGCGACCTGGACATGGTGGCCGGCATGGATGACGGCACGATCCACTTCTTTGAAAACACGGGGACGGCCTTGGCGCCGGTGTTCGTCGAGCGGACCGGGGCCGCCAATCCCTATCAGGGCATCGACCTTGGCATCATCGGCGCACCGGCCGTGGGCGACATCGACGGCGACGGGGATCTGGACCTGCTGATCGGCGGCAATCCCGGCGCGGTCGGCCTGCTCTCGAACGTGCAATTCGATCCCGTGAGGATCACGATCATCGTGACACCCGAGGCCGACGCCATCGTTGGCGGCGGGACGGCCGACAGCCTCGCCGGGACCACCGGGGCCGACATCATGGACGGCGGCGGCGGCAATGACACACTCGATGGCGGTGAGGGCGATGACACCCTGATCGGCGGTTCGGGCAACGACTACCTCAGGGGCGGCCTGGGCGCCGACGCCATGTCCGGCGGCCTTGGCAACGACACCTACGTCGTCGACGACGCCGGCGACGCCACCGACGAGACCGGCGGCGACGGCGTCGATCTGGTGCACAGCCGGACCAGCTGGACCCTCGGCTCGGGGCTGGAAAACCTGACCCTCGGCAACGGCGGGGCCTGGTCGGGAACGGGCAACGCCCTCGCCAACGTGATCACCGGCAACAGCCTCGCCAACACGCTGACCGGCCTTGCCGGCGCCGACACGCTCAACGGCGGCGGCGGAAACGACATCCTCAACGGCGGCGACGACGACGACACGCTGGACGGCGGAACCCAGAACGACACGCTGTATGGCGACGCGGGCGCCGACACCCTGAACGGCGGCGCGCACAACGACGCGCTGGACGGCGGGACGGGCGCGGACGCGATGACCGGCGGGACCGGCCACGACACCTACGTCGTCGACGACGCGGGCGACACGGTGACCGAGGACGCGGGCGTCGGAACCGGAACCGACACGGTTCAGGCCTCGATCAGCTACACGCTCGGCGCCAACGTCGAAAACCTGACCCTGACCGGGTCGGCCGACCTCAACGGAACCGGCAACGGCCTGGCCAACACCCTGACCGGCAACAGCGGGGCCAACGTCCTGTCCGGCGGTGGCGGCGGGGATATCCTGAATGGCCTGGCGGGCGCCGACACCCTCAACGGCGAGGCCGGCAACGACACCCTCGACGGCGGAGCCAACGATGACGTTCTCACCGGCGGCGCGGGCCAGGACCGGCTGACCGGAGGGGCAGGGGCCGATGCGTTCGTGTTCACCGCCGCCGACATCCGACGCACCGGCCCGGGGTTCGGGCTGACGGCCGACAAGGACGTGATCCTCGACCTGAGTTTTGCGGCCAACGACCGCATCGACCTCAGCGCCATCGACGCCAACGCGATCCTCGCCGGCGACCAGGCGTTCACCTTCGTCGGCAACTTCAGCGGCGTGGCCGGCCAGGCCACCCTGAAGTTCATCAGCGGCAAGAGCGTGCTTCAGCTGGATGTCGACGGCGACGGCAAGGCCGACCTGCTCGTCGAGATCAACGGCAACATCGCCGGCACGACGGGCAACCTCTACACCGGCGGCGGGGACGTGAACGGCGGCTGGGTGCTCTAGGCTCTCGCGGTCACGATCCAGACGGCGGCGGGCAGGAAGACGCCGCCGGGGCCAGCGTGCGGCTCCAGGGCGGCGCGCAGGCTGGTGATGACCGCGTCGCGGCTGTCGGGGTTCTCGCGCAGCATCATGCCGAGCGGGCCGACACGCAGGGACAGGGCGATCGTCTCCTCCAGGTCGTTGCCGCCGATCAGGGCGTCGTGGGCATCGATCGACACGGCGCTGAAGCCCGCCTCGCCGAGAATGCCGCGCACCCGGTCGGGATCGGCGAAGGCGAACGGCCCCGGCGCATGCGGATCAAGCATCGGCGGCGGCGGGGAGGCGGCCATGTGCGGCAGAGCCGCCCGCATCGGCAGCATCATCCATTCGTTCAGCGGCAGCGCTCGCCAGCAGACGAAGGCCAGCCGGCCGCCCGGCCGCAGCGCCTTGTGCAGGTTGGTGAAGGCGGCGGTCGGGTCGGAGAAGAACATCACCCCGAAGCGCGAAAACAGGCCGTCGGCCCCGCCGGGGGCGAACGCCCGCGTCTGGGCGTCGGCCTCAAGGAACCGCACATTGCTGAGGCCGAGCTCGCTCGCCCGCCGTCGCGCCACCGCCAGCATCGGGGCGGAGATGTCGACGCCAAGCACCGAACCGTCGTCACCGACCTCGGTCGCCAGCTCCAGGCTGGTCGCGCCGCAGCCGCAGCCGACGTCGATCAGCCGCTCGTCCGCCGCGATATCGAGGGCGTCCATGGCCGCGCGGCCGAGCGGCGCCAGCTGCCGGTCGAGCCGGTCCTGCATCGCCACCCAGGTCTCGCCGGCGGCCGCGTTCCAGTAGGCGACCTGGTCGGCGTTGGCGCCGGCGTCAGCGGCCACGGACGAGTTCGCGCATGGCCTTGTCCAGGCCATCGATGGTCAGCGGATACATCCGGTCGTTGACCAGCTGCTTCATCACCCCGATCGACTGGGTGTAGTCCCAGTGGCGTTCGGCGGTCGGGTTGAGCCAGACGACGTTGTTGTAGATCTCGGTGACGCGGTCGACCCAGATGGCGCCGGGCTCCTCGTTCCAGTGCTCCACGCTGCCGCCCGGATAGGTGATCTCGTAGGGGCTCATGGTCGCGTCGCCGACGAAGATGACCTTGTAGTCGCTGGGGAACTTGTGGAGCACGTCCCAGGTGCTCTGCTTCTCGGTCTGGCGGCGGCGGTTGTCCTTCCACACGCTCTCGTAGAGGCAGTTGTGGAAGTAGAAGAACTCGAGGTTCTTGAACTCGGTCCGGGCCGCGCTGAACAGCTCCTCGCAGAGCTTGATATGGCTGTCCATCGAGCCGCCGATGTCGAAGAAGATCAGCACCTTGATCTTGTTCCGCCGCTCGGCGCGCATGGTGATGTCGAGGTAGCCCTTGCGCGAGGTGTTCTTGATGGTGCCGTCGAGGTCCAGCTCGTCCGGCGCGCCCTCGCGGGCGAACTTGCGCAGCCGGCGCAGGGCGACCTTGATGTTGCGGGTGCCCAGTTCGACGCTGTCGTCGAGGTTCTTGTACTCCCGCTTGTCCCAGACCTTCACGGCCTTGCCGTGGCGGCCCTTGTCCTGGCCGATGCGCACGCCTTCGGGATTGTAGCCGTTGGCCCCGAACGGGCTGGTGCCGCCGGTGCCGATCATCTTGTTGCCGCCCTCGTGACGCTTCTTCTGCTCCTCAAGCCGCTTCTGGAGCATCTCCATCAGCTTGTCGAAGCCGCCCATGGCCTCGATCTCGGCCTTCTCCTCGTCGGTCAGGAACTTCTCGGTCAGCAGCTTGAGCCACTCGGCCGGGATCTCGGGATTGCCGGCGTCGCCGACCATCTCAAGGCCCTTGAACACATGGCCGAACACCTGGTCGAACTTGTCGAGGTTCTTCTCGTCCTTCACCAGGGCGGAACGCGACAGATAGTAGAAGTCCTCCACCTTGTGCTCGATGACCTCCTTGTCCATCGCCTCCATGAGCATCAGGTATTCCTTCAGCGTCACGGGGACCTTGGCGTCCCGTAGCTCGGTGAAGAAGCGCATGAACATGGGCGGACTCTCGGGTGTCGAACGGTTGTTTGACAGAGGATGGGGGGCAACCGGCGGCTTGTCCAGTTTCGCCGATGCCGATTGCGTCCTTCGAGGCGCGATCCTGAGGGATCGCTCCTCAGGAAGACGAGCACAAATGCCCCTCATGGTGAGGCGCGAGCTTCAGGCGAGCGTCTCGAACCACGCACGCTATCCCCGCCGCAGGATGAACTCCCGGTCGCGGGTCTGGCCGACAGGGAAGACGTATTCGCCGACCTTTTCGAAGCCCAGCCGACCATAGAGCCGCTGGGCGCCGTGGTTTTCCGACCAGACGCCGATCCACAGGCGGCGCGGGCCGTCCCGCTCCAGCCAGGCGAAGGTCTCGGCCAGCAGCCGCGAGCCGGTCCCGTCGCCCTGCAGGCGCTTCAGCAGGTAGAGCCGCTTGAGCTCGCCGCAGGCCGGCGTGACCTCCTCGTGCGGCAGATCGCAGGGTCCGGCGAGGGCGTAGCCGACCACCGCGCCGTCCGCCTCGACGATCCACGACGCCTTGGCCGGGTCAGCCAGATCGGCCCGCGTGCGCTCGGGGTTGTAGGCGTAGACCAGGAAGTCCGCGAGATCCTGCGGCGGGTAGAGGTGGCCGAAGGTTTCGGTGAAGGTCTCGGCGCCGATCCGGCTGAGGGCTTCAGCGTCTTCCGGTGTTGCGCGGCGGATGGTCGGGACGGACATGGGGCTTGAATAGCGCGGCGCGGGTCGGGTGCAAGAGTGTGGCCGCTCAACATTGTCATCCACGACGCTTGAAGCCGAATCCGGGTCCCGGCTCTTCGCGCTTCGCGCTGCGGCCGGGATGACATTGGTTAGTGGTCAGGCCCCCGCCATTTCACGACCGCGTCGGCGCCGCTGAAGCCGGCCATGCCGCCGTCGCGCAGCCAGGCCCTGGCCTTCGGGTCGTCCTTCAGCCAGGCGTCCCACCATGCCAGCGACGCGGCCTTGATGATCTGACGGTGGCGATCGTCGTTCGGTCGGGGCGCGCCGCCGACCTCCTGCCGACCGGAAAAGACCATGTGGTCGCCATCGGTGAGCAGAACCAGCATTGAAGGACCGCCGACAAAGGCGAACGGCTTCTGGCGACCGGCAACGACCTCTGCGGCGTTCTCGTCGGTCCGGATGGTGAAGCTGTCGTCCGTGCCGGTCAGCGACAGGAACGGTCGGGTGATGCCGCCGAACGCCCGTTCGTCGCCGCCATCGCGGGAGTCCGAGGGGCTCATCGCCAGGAAGGCCGTGAAACGGGGTTCGGGCATCGACCGGCCGTTCGGATAGACCTGACCGGCCATCGCCTGGGTGGTCACCGCGCCGAAGGAATGGCCGGACATGCCGATACGGCTCATGTCCAGCAAGCCCTTCAACGGGCCGGGGGCGGCGGTCATTGCCGCCAGCTGGTCCAGGGCGAACGGAATGTCGAGAAAGCGGTTGATCGTCACCATCGGATCCGCCGTCGCACGGTTCAGGGTCGCGCGGTCGACGTTGCCGAGATCCGGCCGGATGTTTTGCCAGATCGTGACGTCCGAGCCTGGATGCTGGACCATCACCACGACGTAGCCGTGGCTGGCCAGATGGTTGGCATAATAGGCCGCCCCACGCCGGGACCCGCCCAGCCCGTGCGAGAAGACCACAACAGGGACCGGACCGGCGACGCCCCGAGGATAGCGGATCAACCACGGCACGGTGCGGTTCCGGCGGGCGTCCCGCCATTCGCCCTCGAGAACCGCGACGCCGTAAGCGCCGGGCGCGCCATAGTCGCTGATGGCCAGGGAAGCCGTCGATGCAGAGTCCGCAGCCGGCGCCGGACCGGCCATCGCCAGGCTCGCAACGAGGGCGGCAATCATGGGAACCAGGCGCATCCGGCGACTCCAGGCTGACGGGCGTAAGTCCTTCACGCGCGGGCCTCGCCGTTCCGTCGGGCGACGGGCTTCGCGACCGTCGCGTTCCGCGTTAGCCTCGGTCCATGTCCCTCGCCCTCTACACGCACCCGGCCCTGTTCGACCACCACCCCGGCGCGGGCCACGCCGAGCGGCCGGAACGGCTGGGCGCGGTGCTGGACGCCCTGCGGGACGATGCGACGCTGGATCTCGAGGCTTTCGAAGCCCCCGAAGCTCAGCAGGCCGACCTGCTGCGCGTGCATTCGCAGGCCTATCTGACGGCCATTCTGGACGCCGCACCGGCGTCTGGCCGTGTCCGGCTCGATCCGGACACGTTCATGAGCGAGGGAAGTCTGGAAGCGGTGCTGCGGGCGGCGGGCGCCTCGGTCGCCGCCGTTCAGGCTGTCGCCGCCGGCGCCCGCCAACGCGCCTTCTGCGCGGTCCGGCCACCGGGCCATCACGCCGAGCCCGACCGGGCGATGGGCTTCTGCATCTATTCGAACCTCGCCGTGGCCGCCCGCGCCGCCCAGGCGGCGGGACTGGCGCGGGTGGCGGTGGTCGACTTCGACGTCCACCACGGCAACGGCACACAGGCCGCGTTCGAGAACGATCCGAGCCTGTTCCTCGCCTCGATCCATCAGCGGCCGCTGTATCCCGGCACCGGCGATCCGTCGGAGACGGGGGTCGGCAATATCGTCAACGGCGTCGTCGGCCCCCATTCGCCGCGCGAGAAATGGCGCCGGGTGTTCGAAGGCCTGATGAGCCATGTCGACGCCTTCGCGCCGGACCTGATCCTGATCTCGGCCGGTTTCGACGCCCATGCCCGCGACCCCCTGGCCAGCCAGTCGCTGGAGGCTGAGGACTTCGCCTGGGCGACACGCGCCATCGTCTCGGTCGCGAACGGTCGCGCCGGGGGCCGGGTTGTGTCGTCCCTCGAGGGTGGCTACGACTTGGAGGCGCTGGGGCGTTCGGCCCTGGCGCATGTGCAGGCGTTGCAGGAGGGCTGACGGGGCGCCGGGTCGGTCCGCCCGCACGCAGCGCCCTGCGCCGGCCACGGGGGAACATGGTCCAGCTGCTAGCCGCCGACGGCGCTGTCGCGCTCCCGGACGCCGGGCGAAGCGGGGCCGTGATTCTCGCCCGCCACGGCGAACCGGACCTGTCGCGGAAAATCCTGCTGAGTGCCGAAGGCTATCGCCACTGGTGGGACACCTACGAGACCAGGGGTCTGAAGCCCGGACAGGCCGCGCCCGACGATCTTCGGGTCTTGGCCAGCAAGGCCGGCGCGATCATCGCCTCCACCCGGCCGCGGGCGATGGAAACCGCTCTGGCGGTCTGTGGCGACCGGGCGTTCGCGCGCGATCCGATGTTCGTCGAGGCGCCCTTGCCGCCACCGCCGTTCCCGGCCTGGATGCGCCTGTCACCGCGGGTCTGGGGCTTCATCTCGCGCTTCTGGTGGTGGTTTTTCGACAATCACGCGGGCGGGGAGAGCCGCGCGCAGGCCGAGGCCCGGGCCGCCGAGGCCGCCCGGCTGGTCGCCGACCTGGCGCGTGACGGCGAGGACGTGCTCGTCCTGGCGCATGGCTTCTTCAACACCATGGTCGGCGAGGCGCTGAAGCGGGACGGATGGCGCTGCACCGAGGACCAGGGATTCCGCTACTGGCGGGCCCGTCGGTTCGAACGGATTTAGGCCCGGTCCGGAATCGGTCGATTGCTCCCTCCGCCACGCGCCTTTAGGTTGGCCGGACTCTCCTGGAACACGACATGACCGACGCCCCCGCCATCGACACGGCCACCGCCGCCATGAGCTTCGAAGAAGCCCTCGCCGAGCTGGAGAAGATCGTCCAGCGGCTGGAGTCGGGCTCGGCGCCGCTCGAGGAGTCGATCTCGATCTACGAGCGCGGCGCCGCGCTGAAGGCCCATTGCGAGGCGCGGCTGGAACAGGCCCGCCTGCGGGTCGAGAAGGTGGTCCTGAACCAGGGCGGTGCGAGCGGCGTCGAGCCGGCCGACTTCTCGTGAGTCTGGCGCGCCGCATCGCCGAAACGGCTGACATCGTCACGGTCGCGCTCGACGAGCTGCTCCCGCGCGCGGATGGTCCCGAGACCCGGCTCATGGAAGCGATGCGCTATGCGGCGCTGGGTCCGGGCAAGCGGCTGCGGCCGTTCTTCGCCATCGAGACCGGCAAGATGTTCGACCTGCCGGAACGGCCGGTCCTGCGCGCGGCCTGTGCGCTGGAGTGCATCCACGCCTACAGCCTCGTGCACGACGACCTGCCGGCGATGGACGATGACGACATCCGCCGGGGACGCCCGACCGTCCACAAACAGTATGACGAAGCCACGGCCATCCTCGCCGGGGACGCGCTGCAGACGGCGGCATTCGAGATCATGGCCCACCCCGACACCCACCCCGACGGCAACGTGCGGGCAGAGCTGGTGCGCAAGCTGGCGTTCGCCTCGGGCGCCCAGGGCATGGCCGGCGGCCAGATGATCGACCTGCTGGGCGTGCGCGAGGATCTGGGCGGCGTTGCCCGGATGCAGCGGCTCAAGACCGGGGCCCTGATCGCCTTCGCGTTCGAGATCCCGCTGATCATCGCCCACGCCCATGATGCCGAGCGCAGCGCCTTGATGGCTTTTGCACAGGATCTCGGCCTGGCCTACCAGATCGTCGACGATCTGCTGGATGCGGAAGGCGATCCCGAGGAACTGGGCAAGGCGGCCGGCGGCAAGGATGCGGCCCGGGGCAAAACCAACTATGTAACCTTGCTCGGGATAGACGCGGCGAAGGAACGGGTGGCCCATCTGGCCGACCAGACCCGCGCCCATCTCGACATGTTCGGTGACCGGGCCGCAACCCTGCGGGCTTCGGTGGATTTCGTGCTGGACCGCAACTCGTAACCGCGCTTTCGTCGCGGCCATTGGTAATCGACGGATTTTTCATGCCCCTCGCCACGCCGCTGCTCGACAAGGTTTCGTCGCCCGCCGACATCCGCGGCTATTCGATCCCCGAACTGAAGCAGCTGGCGGACGAACTCCGCGCGGAAACCATCGACGCGGTGTCGGTGACCGGCGGGCACCTGGGCGCGGGTCTGGGCGTGGTCGAGCTGACCGTCGCGCTGCACCACGTGTTCGAGACGCCGAAGGACATCGTGATCTGGGACGTGGGCCACCAGGCCTATCCGCACAAGATCCTCACCGGCCGCCGCGACCGCATCCGCACCCTGCGCACGGGCGGCGGGCTGTCAGGCTTCACCAAGCGGGCCGAGAGCGAGTACGACCCCTTCGGCGCGGCGCACGCGGCGACGTCGATCTCGGCGGCGCTGGGCTTCTGCGCCGCGCGCGACGCCAAGGGCGACAGGAACAAGGTCGTGGCGATCATCGGCGACGGCTCGATGAGCGCCGGCATGGCCTATGAGGCGATGAACAACGCGGCGGAAACGACCAAGCAGCTCATCGTCATCCTCAACGACAACGACATGTCCATCGCCCCGCCGGTGGGCGGGATGAGCGCCTATCTGGCGCGGATGGTCTCCAGCGGCGGCTACCAGTCGCTGCGCAAGCTCGGCAAGCAGGTCGCCGGCGCCTTCCCCAAGCCCGTCCAGAAGGCCATCGGCAAGGCCGAGGAGTTCGCCCGGGGCATGGTCACCGGCGGGACCTTCTTCGAGGAACTCGGCTTCCACTATGTCGGGCCGATCGACGGCCATGATCTGGACGCCCTGACCCCTGTGCTGAAGAACGCCCGCGAGTTCGAGGGCAAGCCGGTGCTGGTCCACGTCGTGACCCAGAAGGGCAAAGGCTACGCCCCGGCCGAGAACGCGGCCGACAAGTACCATGGCGTGGTCAAGTTCAACGTCGTCACCGGCGAGCAGGCGAAGGCCGCCGCGGGCCCGCCCAGCTACACCAAGGTGTTCGCCCAGGCCCTGGTCAAGGAAGCGGAGAAGGACGACCGGATCGTCGCCGTCACCGCCGCCATGCCCTCGGGCACGGGCCTCGACCTGTTCGGCAAGGCGTTCCCGGATCGCACCTTCGACGTCGGCATCGCCGAGCAGCACGCCGTCACCTTCGCCGCCGGCATGGCCGCGGACGGGATGAAGCCGTTCTGCGCCATCTACTCCACCTTCCTGCAGCGCGGCTACGACCAGGTCGTCCACGATGTGGCGATCCAGCGCCTGCCGGTGCGGTTCGCGATGGACCGCGCGGGCCTGGTCGGCGCCGACGGCCCGACCCACGCCGGCAGCTTCGATGTCGGCTTCATGGGCGCGCTGCCTGGCATGATCCTGATGGCGGCCGCCGACGAGGTCGAGCTGGCCCGGATGGTCGCCACCGCCGCTGCCATCGATGACCGCCCCAGCGCCTTCCGCTATCCGCGCGGCGAGGGGCTGGGCCTGGACATGCCGGCCGTCAACGAACCGCTGGAGATCGGCAAGGGCCGCGTCGTCCGGGAAGGCTCGGCCGTGGCCATCCTGTCGTTCGGCACCCGGCTGGGCGAGAGCCTCAAGGCCGCCGACCTGCTGGCCGCGCGCGGCCTGACCGCCACCGTGGTCGACGCCCGCTTCGCCAAGCCGCTCGACATCGACCTGATCCTGCGCCTGGCGCGGGAGCACGAGGCCCTGATCACCGTCGAGGAAGGTTCGATGGGCGGCTTCGGCGCCTTCGTCCTGCAGGCCCTGGCCGAGCACGGCGCGCTGGATCGTGGCCTGAAGGTCCGCACCCTGGCGCTGCCGGACATCTTCCAGGACCAGGACAAGCCGGACCTGATGTACGCCCAGGCCGGCCTCGACGCCGAGGGCATCGCCGTCGGCGCGCTGACGGCGCTCGGCGTCAACAATGTCAGCACCGCAGGCCGGCGGGCCTAGGGCGTTCAGGCGCGAGGTTGCGAGGTCTGCTATTGGCCTCGGGGCCAAGGGCCGATCGCGACCCGTTGCGGGCGTTCACAGTTTGCAGGACTGTTCCGGCTCATCCAGCGAGATCGAAACATGGCCAACATCACTCAGGTCACGCCCTTCATGCTGGTGCCCGATCTGGCGAGGGCGCTCGACTTCATGGTGGATGTGCTCGGCTTCGCAGTGGACTTTCGAATGGGTGATTACGCCTATGTCAGTCGCGAGAGCGCTGGCCTGCGGATGATGGAATCAGGTCCCGGCAACCCGTTCCAGCCGGGGACCCGCCGCTTCGCATACTACTTTGATTGCCGTGACGTGGATGCGCTCTATGCCGATCTGAAGCCGAAACTGGGCGGCTTGCCCCGCGATGACGTGCATGGTCCGTCTGACAAACCGTACGGTCAGCGCGAACTGCTGGTTCTTGCCCCAGACGGCAATCTGATTGTGTTCGGCCAGGCCATCCATCGCGACCTGTCGGCGTAGGGAAAACGTCCCCTCACCACCCCCTTGCGAGACCCTGACCGAGGCGCGGCAGGCCTCGAAGAAGCGCCGGACGCCGGCGCGCTCCATCGGAGAGGCGTCCAGATTGACCGTCCGGCCGCGATCCACGAGCGACAGGTCGCCGGTGCGCGCGAAGCGGGCCAGCGCGGCGGAGTTCGGGCGGGCCGGGGCCTGGATCATCTGGCCCATGCCGGGCGCGGCGACCAGGTCGCCACGCAGCGTCTCGCGCGCGTCGCCCGAGGTGAGGGTCATGCCGTCCTTCGGCGATCCTCCCAGCAGGGAAATGTCCACCGACTGCGCGCCAGGCTCGCAGGTCATCATCAGGACGATGTTGTCCGAGGCCGGGGCGCCGTAGGCCAGCTTGGGCCCTTCGCCTTCATGGTTCTGGTAGCTCCAGGCGAAACCCGGCGTGACCGGCGACGTGACGCAACTGCCGGTGAGCAGGGCCAGCATGGCGGTCGAAACGGCGAGTGTCCGGTGCATGGAGCGCTCCTTCGCGAAGAGGGAACGCACCGGCCGTCATAGGGTTCAGCTGTGTTGACGCGCCGGGCCGGCGGCCTGGGTCAGAACGGGGTGAACCGCTCGACCACAGCCTGACCGGCCGGCGTCCGCTGCACGCGGCTGATGTCGCCACGGCCGCCGTAGGCGATGCGGGCCTCGGCGATCTGGGTGTGACGCACGGTGTTGGCGGCCGAGATGTCCTCCGGACGCACGATGCCGGACACCGTCAGGCGGCGCAGTTCGCCATTGGTCATGACTTCCTGGGTGCCCTGGATGACCATGTTGCCGTTGGGCAGGACGCCGGTGACGACGGCGGCGACGGTCAGGCTGATCTTCTCCGACCGGGTCACTGCGCCGGCGCCGGCCTTGGTCGAGGTCGAGCCGGTCTCGAGCGCCGCTGACGGATCAAAGCCACCCGGCAGCATTTTCCCCAGCGAGCTCTCCAGCCCGAACAGATGCGGGAAGCCCATGGTCTGGTTGGCGGTCCGCGAGGTCGTGGAATTGTTCTGGGTGCGGGCGGAATCGTCGATGTCGATCTGCACCGTCAGGATGTCGCCGATGCGCGAGGCTCGCTGGTCGACGAAGAAGGCGCGGGCGCCGGCGCGCCACAGCGAGTTGGAGCTGGCCGGCTGCGGCGTCATGCCTGGCGCGGCGAGGACGACCTGCTCCTGCGGCACAAGGGCGGACGGATAACCGATGGGCGCCAGCTCCGGGCCGCGAACGGCCTCGGTCACGGTCGAGCAGGCGGCGAGGGGCGCGAAGGCAAGGGCGGCGAGAGCGGCGAGACGCATGAAACGGATCCTCTAGCGGACGGCGTACTGGGAAGAGCCGGCGGCTTTCAGCCGTTGCGCCTCGGGGCCGGTGACGGCAGTTCCGGGCGCGGTCGCGACCGCCTCGATGACTTTCTTCGAGACGGGATTCTGAACACTGAAGCTCTGGCCGACGGCGGCGGCGCCGAGCGCCTTTGCCTGCAGCGTCAGGCTGATTCCGTTGTCGGACCAGGTGACCTGGACCATGTCGCCGGCCTTGATCACCTGCTGGGCGACGACGTCGCGCTGGCTGACGACCGCGCCTTCGCGGAGCGGGCGCTTGGCGGTCATGCCGATGACCGTGTCGGCGTCGCGCGGCGCATCGGGTGGCGATCCGGCGACCTTTGTCCAGGTCATGTCCTGCGGCTGGATGACGTCGCCGGCGTTGAGGCTGCGGGTCCAGGTCAGGACCTCGACATTGCC
Source organism: uncultured Caulobacterales bacterium (assembly GCA_903858185.1). GTDB lineage: Bacteria > Pseudomonadota > Alphaproteobacteria > Caulobacterales > Caulobacteraceae > Caulobacter > Caulobacter lacus. The sequence goes on along the minus strand of CAIOHT010000082.1, from coordinate 19,608 downwards.
GCGCTGGGCCGTGGCGGCGGTCGGCGCAGCCGCGCCGCCACGCACGACGATGCGGCGCAGGCCCTGCGGATTGTTCCAGTCGAGGCCCGACCGGCGCGCCAGACCCTGAACGGCCGCGGCGTCGAGCACGATCGAGGGGCCCGTGCGCGTCGCCACCAGGACCGCCGAGGCCCCGCCGGCGCCGTCGAACAGGTCGCCCAGCGTGACGCGGCCATCGCTGTCGGCCACGTCGGCTTTCAGGCTGACGGAGCCCGCCAGCGCAGGCGACGCCATCAGGGCGGCGCAGAGCGCGGTCAGGAGGGCGCGGCGCATCCTATGACTTCGCCTGGTTGGCCGCCTGCAGCATCTCGTCGGCGGTGGTGATGACCTTGGAGTTCATCTCGTAGGCGCGCTGGGCGATGATCAGGGCGGTGATTTCGCTGACCGCGTCGACGTTCGAGGCTTCCGTGTAGCCTTGCAGCAGCTGGCCGAAGCCCGTTGTGCCCGGAGCGCCGGTCACGGCCGGGCCGGACGCGCCGCTTTCCATGTAGAGGTTGTCGCCCATCGCCTCGAGGCCGGCCTCGTTGACGAAGGTCGCCAGCTCCAGCTGGCCGGCCACCTCCGGCGCGGCCGTGCCGGCCTTGGTCACCTGGACCTGGCCGGACTTGGAGATGGTCACGTCGACCGCGTCCGCCGGGATCGTGATCGAGGGCTGGATCTGGTAGCCGTCCTCGGTCACCAGCTGGCCCTGGTCGTTCAGCGACAGGTTGCCGGCGCGGGTGAAGGCCGTCTCGCCGGTCGGCATCAGCACCTGCAGGTAGCCGCGGCCCTGGATGGCCAGGTCATAGGTGTTCTCGGTGGGGGTCAGCGCGCCCTGGCCGGTGATCCGGTAGGTGCTGCCGGCCTTGACGCCGCCGCCGATCTGCACGCCGGTCGGCACGACCGTGCCCTGGTCGGACGACTGCGCGCCGGCCCGCTCCAGGCTCTGGTAGAGCAGGTCCTGGAACTCGGCCCGCTGGCGCTTGAAGCCGACGGTGTTCATGTTGGCGATGTTGTTCGAGATGACCTCGACGTTCATCTGCTGGGCGGACATGCCGGTGGCGGCGGTGCGAAGAGCCTGCATCAGACGTTACTCCCTCAGGCGACCCGGCCCAGCCGCTCGACGGAGCGGCGGGACAGTTCGGCGGAATTTTCAATGGTGCGCGCCATGCTCTCGTAGGCGCGGCTGATTTCGATCAGGCGGGTGACCTGCAGGATCGAATTGACGTTGCTGCCCTCCAGCATGCCCTGGCGGACCCGGGCGGCGGTCGAGACCTGCGGCTGCAGGTTGGAGGTGTTGCGGAACTGGTTGTCGCCGGTCTTGGACAGGCTCGACAGGTCATCGAAGGTGACCACGTCGATCTTGCCGACCTTGTTCGCGCCCTGGCTGACAGTCCCGTCGGCGGCGATGGAGATTGCGCCCAGCTGCGGATTGATCACGATGTCGCCGCTCTGGCCCTGCACCGGGTCGCCGGCCTGGGTGGTCAGCTTGCCCTCGGGGCTCAGCGTGAAGCGGCCGTCGCGGGTATAGCGCTCGCCGGCATCGGTCTGGAGCTTGAAGAAGCCCTGGCCCTCAATGCCCAGGTCGAACGTGCCGCCGGTCTGGCGCAGCGTGCCCTGGCCGAAATCGCGGGTCACGCCGTCGTCGATGACGAACTTCAGGCTGGCGGGGCCATCAATCATCTTGGCCCCGGTCGAGGGCTCGGTCCGCACCAGCGTGCCCTCGACCTTGAACCCGGTCGTGTCGACGTTGGCGATGTTGTTGGCGACGATATCCAGCTCGCGACGCAGGGTCATCTGGCGCGACAGGGCGACATACATCGTGTTGTCCATGACGGGTCTCCCTGGGCGATTTCGACGCGGTTTGCGACCCGTTCCGCCCTGCAACCTTTGGGCCAGTCCAAAAGATCAATGATTTCAGAGCGTCGAATGGTTAATGGGCGCCACCCGGCGGATCTTGCCGGGCGTATTCCGCCGCCCTTCAAAACCGATCCTTAACCAACGTGAACCATTGAGGAGAGGACGAGGATTCTAAGGAGCCGCGCGCGTGGCCAAGGACAAGGGCAAGGAAGCCGAAGCCGCCCCCGAGGGCGAGGCTGGGGCCGACGGCGCGGACGCCGCCGCGGGGGGCAAGAAAAAGCTCCCGATGAAGATGCTGATCATCGCCGGCGTCGCCGGCGTGCTGGTGCTCGGCGGCGGCGGCGCAGGGGCCTTCATGTTCATGAAGCCCAAGCCCGCGGCCGAAGCCGATGCGCACGGCGCTCACGGCGAGAAGGCGGCGAAGCCCAAGAAGCCCAAAAAGAAGGATGGCGGCCACGGCGGCGGCGACAAGCCGGAAGCGGGGGCGGCCACCGTCAAGGAAGGCCCTGACGGGGTGGTGTTCTACACCCTGCCCGACATCGTCGTGAACATGCAGACCGCCGACGGCCGCGCGACGTTCCTGAAACTGAAGCTGACCTTCGAGCTGCCCGACCACGAGATCGTCGAAGTCCTGAACCCGAACATGCCGAGGCTTCAGGACATGTTCCAGACCTTCCTGCGCGAGCTGCGGCCGGAAGATCTGCAGGGCAGTCAGGGCAGCTACCAGCTGCGCATGGAAATTCTCCGCCGGGTGAACCTCGTGGTCGCCCCGTCCAAGGTCAACGCCGTCCTGATCGAGGAGATGCTGATCAACTAGGCCCTGGCCTGGTTGGCGCGAAACGCATGGCTGACGAAAGCGAAGATCAGGCCGCGATGGCCCAGTGGGCCCAGGAGAACGCTCCGGTCCCGGAGACCGGCGGCGTCTCCGGTGGCGACTGGGATGCGTCGGGCGGCGTTGACGACACGCTGATCGGCTCCGAGCGGATCCTGAACCAGGACGAGATCGACAGCCTGCTGGGTTTCGATCTCACCGACGACGACGCGTCCGAACGCACCGGCATCCGGGCGATCATCAATTCGGCGCTGGTCTCCTACGAGCGCCTGCCGATGCTCGAGATCGTCTTCGACCGGCTGGTCCGGCTGATGACGACCTCGTTGCGCAACTTCACCAGCGACAACGTCGAGGTCAGCCTCGACAACATCAGCTCGATCCGGTTCGGCGACTACCTAAACTCGATCCCTCTGCCGGCGATCCTGTCGGTGTTCCGGGCCGAAGAGCTGGACAACTACGGGCTGCTGACGGTCGACTCCAACCTGATCTACTCGATCGTCGACGTGCTGCTGGGCGGCCGTCGCGGCACAGCGGCCATGCGGATCGAGGGCCGGCCCTACACCACGATCGAGCGGGTGCTTGTGCAGCGGATGGTCGAGGTGGTGCTGGCCGACGCCAAGGCGGCGTTCGAGCCGCTGACGCCGGTCAACTTCGTGCTCGACCGGCTTGAGACCAATCCCCGCTTCGCCGCCATCGCCCGGCCGGCCAACGCCGCCATCCTGGTCAAGCTGCGGATCGACATGGAAGACCGTGGCGGCCGGATCGAGCTGCTGCTGCCCTACGCCACGCTCGAGCCGATCCGGAAGATGCTGCTGCAGCAGTTCATGGGTGAGAAGTTCGGCCGCGACAACATCTGGGAAGGTCACCTCGCGACCGAGCTCTGGACCACCCAGATGGAGGTCCGCGCCGTGCTCGACGAGCAGCAGGTCGGGCTGTCTAAGGTGCTGAACCTCAAGGTCGGCGACACCATTATGCTCAACGCCACGGCCGAAAGCCTGGTCGAGCTGCGGGCCGGAACGATTCCGCTGACCCGTGGCCGCATGGGGCGTCGAAACCACCATATCGCCGTGCGCTGCGAGGCGCCGCTGACCCCCGCCGCCCAGCAGGCCGTACAGAAGAGGCTCACATGAGCATCGCCGCGATCGTCATGAACCTGGTCCTATCGAGTCTGCTGCTGGCGGCGCTGGTGTTCGGTTGGCGACTGGAGCGCCGGCTGAAGGCGCTCAAGGACAGCCACGACAGCTTCGCCCGGGCGGTCGCGGACCTCGATACCGCCGCCGCGCGCGCCGAACAGGGTCTGGCCGACCTTCGGGCGGCAACGGACGAGGCGGCCGAAACCCTGTCCGACCGGATCGAGGCCGCCAAAGCCCTGTCCGCCCGTCTTGAGCGCAGCGTTTCCGCTTCCTCAACCCCGACCCTTCAGACTGAAGCCCGTCCGACCGAGGTCGCGCGCGAGCGGGAACGCATCGAACCGGTGCGGGCCGAGCCTGCCGCGACGCCCAGGTCCCGCGCCCGGGTGGACGATGATCTGTTTGAACCGGATGCCGACGGCGCCCGGTTCCGCGCCATACTTGGAGGCCGTCGATGAAGAACATGCCCCGGATCCTGCCGCTCGCCGGCATCGCGGTCGTCGGCGTTCTGGCGGTCAACGCCCTGTCCGGCGCACGATCGGCGACAGAGCTGTTTTCTGGTGCGCGCGCCTTCGCCGAGGAGATGGCCGGCGCAAAGCCGGAGGTCGCTCCGCCGGCGGAAAAGACGGCGCCTGTGGCCCCCAAGGCCGCCGCCGTCTGCGCTCCCACGGCCGCCGAACTGGCCCGCGAGGCCAACCTGTCGCCCGCCGAACTGCGGATGCTCCAGAGCCTCGGCCTGCGCCGGGGCGAGCTGGACAAGCGCGAAGGCGATATCGATCTCCAGCTGCAGTTGCTCGCAGCCGCCGAAGCCAAGCTTGATGCCCGGGTCAAGGCGCTCGACGGACTCAAGGGCGAGATCCAGGGTCTGCTTGGCCAGGCCGATGCCCAGAAGCAGGTCGAGGCGGCCCGCATGGTGGCGGTGTTTTCCGCCATGAAGCCGAAGGACGCGGCGGCGCGTATGACGCTGCTGGAGGACTCCGTTCGTCTGCCGATCGCCGCGAAGATGAAGGAGCGGACGCTGGCTGCGATCCTGGCGCAGATGTCGCCGACCGAAGCCAAGAAGATGACCGAGAGCCTGGCCAAACGGTTCGAGGCCAGCACCAGCCTGACCAGCGCGCGCGCCGCAGTCGCCGCGCCGGTCCAGACCGCAGCCCTGACGCCGCCGGCCGCGACACCGGCCGCCGGGGCGCCCGCCAAACCGGCCGCCAGGCCCTCGACCGCACCAGCGGCAACGCCCCCTGCGGCCGGCGGCGCCAAGCCCGCCGCCACGCCAGCGACCAAGTAGGTGTCGCTCCGCTCCCTCCTGCGCTCGGGCGTCGCCGCGGCCTGCATCGTCGCGGTGGCGGCTCCGGCCGTGCTGCCGACGGTGGCGGTCGCCGCCCGTCCGCCGCTGGAGGTGCGCACCGCCCAGGCAGGCAAGCTCACGAAGATCGAATTCCACTGGGCCGGCGGGGCGAAGGTGTCCACGCGCCGTGTCGGCCAGACCCTGACGCTGCGGTTCAGCCGCGACGCCCGCCCGGACATCTCGACCCTGCGGATCTTCCCGCCGAAGTGGCTCAAGGGCGCCGAGTCGCGCCACACGCCAGGCGGCCTCGAGATCGACCTGCTGCTCGCTGACGACGCCGAAGCCAAGGTCGGCTCGGCGGACGGGGCGATCTACGTCAATCTGTTTGAAAAGCCGGAGACGCCAGTCGCTCCCGGGCCGGCGACGGTCGCGGAGGCTGCGCCGGCGCCCGAATCCGCGCCGCGCGCGCCGCGGCCCAATCCCCAGCCGTCAGGCGGTGTCGTCCGCATGGCGTCCGAGATCACCGGCGCCCAGGTGAAGCTGCGGTTTGACTGGGCCAACCCTGCCGGCGCGGCGGTTTTCCGGCGCGGCGAGGCGGTCTGGATTGTGTTCGACGCCGCCGCGACCCTCGATCTCTCAAAAGCGCCACGCGGCGTCTCGCAGTACCGGTCTGTCCAGGCGATCCGCGGTCGCGACTATTCCGCCGTGCGCATCGTCATGCCCCGCACCACGCCGATCGCCGTTGTCGGCGAAGGCTCCAGCTGGACGCTGGTGCTGGGTCCCGGCCCCAGGACCGAGCCGGGGAAGATCACCGTCGAGCGCGATGACGAGTCGGCCGAAGCGGCCCTCACCGCGGTCCTGGCCGGCGCCACTGCCTCCGTCTGGCTCGACGACCCCGCCGTGGGCGACCGGATCGCGGTGGTCACGGCCCTGGCGCCGTCCAAGGGCCTGTCCTCGCGCCGCGACTTTGTCGAGATGGCCCTGCTGCCGACCCTCCAGGGTCTGGCCATCGAGCCCTACGCCACTGATCTGAAGGTCGTCGCTGACGGCGATCTGGTCCGCATCGGCCGCCCGTCGGGGTTGGCCCTGTCGTCCGCATCGGCGGGCGCGCGGAAGGTTGATGCCGCCGCCGGTGCGCCTCAAGCCGCCAGCATGCCGGCCCTGATGAACGACGACTGGGCCCAGACTGGTCCCGGCGGCTTCATGGCCCGCTATGCGGCGCTCACCGACGCCGCTTCTGCGGAGGGCGCGAAGGGCGCGACGGCGCCGATCGAGGCGCGTATGGCCCTGGCCCGGTTCCTCGTCGGCGCCGAGCTCAGCTACGAGGCCATCGGGGTGCTGAACGCCACGGCGCGGCAGCAGGAATCGGTCATGGGCACGCCCGAGTTTCGCGGTCTGCGCGGCATCGCCCGCACCATGGCCGGGCGGGAAAAGGAAGCCGAGTCCGACTTCGGCGTGGCGATCCTCGGCTCTGACCCGTCGGCGGCGGTCTGGCGCGGGTATCTCGCGGCCAGGGGCGGCCAGTGGGCCGACGCCCGCGCACGGTTCGTCGAGGGCGCCATGGCGGTCAGCCAGTTCTCGCCGGTCTGGAAGGCCCGATTCCTGCGCTCGGACGCCGAGGCGGCGCTGGAGTTGGGCGACCTGACGGCGGCCGAGGCCCGGATCAACGAGGCCCTCGCCGAAACCCTGCCGGCTGCCGAACAGCTGGCCGCCCGCCTGATCCAGGCTCGTCTGTTCGAGGCCCAGGGTCGCAAGAAGGGCGCGCTGGGCGTCTATCTGGCTATTTCCCGGGCGCCGCTGGACCAGCTGGCCGCGCCCGCCCTGTTGCGCGCGACGCGGGTGAAGCAGGAACTGGGACAGATCACCGCCGCCCAGGCGGCCGGCGCCTATGACGGGCTGCGCTATCGCTGGCGCGGCGACGCGACCGAGCTGGAGACCATCCGCACGCTCGGCCAGCTCTACCTGGGTCAGGGCCGCTATCGCGAGGCGCTCGAGGCGCTGCGGTCGGCCGGCACGCGCCTGCCGGACCTGCCCCAGGCGGTCCAGCTGCAGGCCGATCTGGCCAACGCCTTCCGCGCGCTGTTCCTCGACGGCATGGCCGACGGGCTCGAGCCGATCCAGTCGCTGGCGCTGTTCTACGACTTCCAGGAGCTGACCCCGCCCGGAGCCGACGGCGATCTGATGGTGCGCAAGCTGGTTCGCCGGCTTGTGGACGTCGACCTGCTGACCGACGCGGCTCGCCTGCTGCAGTACCAGGTCGAGAACCGCCTCGACGGCGTGCCCAAGGCCCAGGTGGCGACCGATCTGGCGCTGATCTACCTGATGGACCGCAAGCCCGAGCAGGCGATGGCGGCGATCAACGGCTCTCGAACCACCGTCCTGCCGGCTGCCCTGAACGCCGAACGCCGGATCATCACCGCCCGGGCGCTTATGGCGCTGGGACGCCTCGACGCCGCCGCCGAGATCATCGAGCCGGACCTGTCTGCCGACGCCCAGGATGTGCGCGCCGAGATCGCCTGGAAGGCGCGGGACTGGGCCCTCGCCGGGACGCTGTTCGAGCGCGCGATCGGCGATCGCTGGAAGTCGGCGCTGCCGCTGCGCCCGGATGAAGAGTCAAAGTTGCTGCGCGCGGGCGTCGCCTACAGCCTGGCGGGCGACGACGCCGCGCTGACCCGTCTGCGCGACCAATTCGCCGGCTATGTCGAGCTGGCCCGCAATCCCGAGGCCTTGCGGGTGGCCTTCGCCGGTGTCGACGGCGGGGCCCTGACCGCCAACGACTTCAGCCGCACGGTCGCCGACAACGAAGGCTTCGCCGGCTGGGTGTCGAAGATGAAGACCCGCTTCCGCGACAAGCCGGCGCCGGTCGGGCCGGCCGTGGCGCGGACGGCGGCGTCTGCTCCCGCACAGGCCGCGGCGCCGGGAACACCCAGAGGCTAGTCTGGCCGGCACGCGATCCGGCCCCGGTCGCCGTTCGGGCTGCGAAGGCCTACGCTGATGCCGCGCCCGCGTCCTCGACGGCGGCGATCAGGGCCTCGACGAGGGCGGAGGCCTGTATCGGTTTGGCTACAAGACCGGAAATGCCCGCTGCCCGATACTCCGCCACCTGGTGGGTCATGGAATTGGCCGTCAGGGCAATGATCGGTGTGTGGGCTCGCCCGGTCAGGCGCTCATGATCCCGGATCCGGCGCGCAGCCTCTATGCCGCCCATGACTGGCATCTGGATGTCCATCAGGATGACGTCCCAGGGTTCCCTCTCCCAGGCCTCCACGGCCTCGGCGCCGTTCTCGACGATTGTCGCGGAGAGACCGAACTGTTCGAGCAGTGTTCGCAGGACGAGCTGGTTGACGAGGTTGTCTTCCGCGGCCAGCACACGCAGCGCGTCTGGCGCCACGGGAGACGGCGGGGGTTCGTCAACGGTGGAGATCTTGCCCTCGGACTCGACCGCGCGGGCGACGCGGAGACGGACCGTGAAACGTGAGCCTTCACCTGGCTCGCTTTCCACGGTGATCGAGCCACCCATCAGCGCCGCCAGATTGCGGGCGATCGACAAGCCGAGACCCGTGCCACCGAAGCGGCGGCTGATTGAGACGTCAGCCTGTCGAAACTCGTTGAAGATCTCCGGAAGCTTGTCAGGTGCGATGCCGACGCCGGTGTCGGTGACCACGATCTCCAGCTGGTCCGCCAGTGCGTGCGCCGTGATCTCCACGCGGCCGGATTCTGTAAACTTCAGGGCGTTGGAAAGAAGGTTGTAGACGATCTGCCGGATCCGCGTGGGGTCGCCGATATAGCGGCCAGTTGCCCGCTCGATATCAAGGCTGAAGGAAAGGCCCTTCTTGTTCGCCAGGGCGGTAAAGGCCGAATATGCGCCACCGAGCACGTCGGCCAGGTCGAACTCGATAGACTCGAGGGTGACCTGCCCGGCCTCGATACGGGACAGGTCCAGAATATCATTGAGAATAGCAAGCAGCGCCTCGCCGGACTGCCGTACGATCTCCAGCCGGGAAAGCTGCTGCACGTCGGTGGCGTCGCGCAACATGGCCTGGGTCATGCCGAGGATGCCGTTCAGCGGGGTACGGATCTCATGGCTCATGACCGACAGGAAGGTCGATTTGGCCCTGTCGGCGGCCATGGCTTCGTCGCGAGCGATCCTGAGGTTGTCGACCATCTCCCGCAATTCGGCCATCAGCGTCGCCTGCAGGCTGATGGCCGTCCCTATGGCCAACGACTGATCTGACTGGGAAAAGTCGCTGGCGGTCAGGTCGAGTTCGTCCCACGTCGCAGACGCTCCCGCAGAATGGCTCAGGCAGAACAAAAAGCCCGATGGCTGCTCGAGAATACAACCTGTCAGGTGCAGGCGCCCGTCGATGGACCTGATCTGGATCGCAGTCCGGTCCCGCACAGCGGCGGCGGCGTCAAGGGTTGCAATGGGACGTTCAACAACGAACCACTGGTCCAGCCCCTCCCCGAGACGCAATTCGGGCAGCAGCTTCGCGATCGATCGGCCGGCACCGCGGATGACGAGCGCGCCGTCCGTCAGCAGGTAACAGGGAAAGAGGTCTTCGACCTGCTCGCCTGTCAGACCCGTGGTCGGGATCATGCGTTCACAGGTGCTGCGAGAGTCACGGTGAACATCCTGGCCTCGCCGACCATACCGGAGAATCCCACGGACCCTTGCTGATGGAAGCGTCCCATCAGCCCCTCAAGCAGTCCACAGACAAACTGCTCCAGGCCGGCCCGCCGGGAATAGTAGGAGAGTTCGATGGTCTGTTCGTCATGCGACACGACAGCGAATTGCGGCAGTTGGGCCCCCGGCATGGCGATCTGGATGCTGGCGTGCATCCGGTCGAGATTCATGAGGGACTCCAGGAGCGAACTGCCCAGCACCCTCATGACATTGGCGTAGGGCCCCTCGTCAGCCGCCTCGATCCAGTGGCGACCGAATGCCTGGAGAGTCTCGTCCACGGTCAGGCCCGCCTTGGTGGCGGCGGTGGTGATCAGCCGGAAGGTGACCTCGTCGGGATAGGACTGGGCACTGACAAAGGCGCCGTCATCGAGCCCGGCCTCGTCGAGAATCTGGTCCCAGGCGACCGGGCCGAAGAGCTTGAGAACCATGTCCCGAGCCGATCTGTGAATCATCCCAAACATAAGCTCGCCCCTCTTTCGGGACGGATCGCACAACGGGAATTAACAACAACCGGCCCATTAGACCCATTTTGGGGCAACTGGCGTTACCCACAGCTCTCTTCACAAGACAGTCACCGCCATCGTCCCGTTCAGTGCGCTGGCGGCGGGGGAAAGGCGCGGCCGTCCGTCTCTGCGGCCTGGCTTCCTGCGGCGGCGGCGGCGTAGGCGGCGTCACCCACCGGCGAGAAGGCGATCAGCCGGGCGGCTATCAACACCGCCACGAGCACGCCGATCGACCATCCCCACGCTGGATGGACCTTGCCGTGAACCCGTCTGTCGCGGGCCATGCCGATCAAAGGCACGATCAGCGGGATCACTGAAGCGATCTCGAACGCGTAGGGCGCGAGCAGTGGCATCGGGATAATGCGGCCGATGCCCGGACCCATCAGCATCATGAAGGCGCCGATCTGCAGGCGTGGGTGCCAGTTGTGGTCCTTCCGCAAGACGAGGGCGGCGACAACAAATCCGGCGGCGGCGAACAGCGTCGCGGAGTTGACCAAAAGGAAATGCTGCGGGACGAAGAAGAAGGGGACGCGGCCCGTGCGCACGGCGGCGAGGGTCACCAGCGCGCCGAGCGCCAGCACCGCGCAAAGCCAGGCCAGGGCGAGGCTGCCCAGGGTCCGGTGCAGGCCGGCGCGGCCGCTGGCGATGAGCCAGGCCTGGGTGACGACGATGGCGGCCCAGCCCATGAAGACGAACGCATGAACATGGACGACAAGCGGCGCGCCGAAGCTCGAGCGTCCGGTCGCCAGCTGGATGACAAACCCTGCGATCAGCACGGCCGCCATGGTCGTGATCATCGCGCGGAAGAACGGGAGGCCGTCGCGACCCCGATCCGCATGAGGCACGGCGCTCACGCCCGCCCCTCCACGAGCATGCCGGTCGATGGTTCCCGGATCCGCTTCCCCGAAGCGACATCATCCTCGTTGTGCATTTCAGGCCGCCCTTCGATGAAGGTTGAAGGGGGCCATGCCTGGCCGCCGGGTGTCAATCGGGAGGTCCCGGTCTACCCCGGCGTCACCGGCACCTGGTGGAAGCTCTCGACAAGCGACCCCGCCACCAGCCGCCAGCCGTCGACCAGCACGAAGAAGATCAGCTTGAACGGCAGGCTGATCACCACCGGCGGCAGCATCATCATGCCCATGCTCATCAGCACGCTGGACACGACAAGGTCGATGACCAGGAAGGGCACGAACAGCAGGAAGCCGATCTCGAACGCGCGCTTGAGCTCGCTGATCATGAAGGCCGGCGTAACCACGCGCAGCGGTGTGTCGGCGGCGGTCGCGGGCTTTTCGATCTTCGAGAGCCGCACGAACAGGGCCAGGTCTTCCCGGTCGACCTGGGCCAGCATGAATTCCTTCACCGGGTCGCCGGCCGCCTCGAACGCCTGCGGCAGTTCCATCTGCTGGTCCAGCAACGGCCGGATGCCCTCGTCGTAGCTGCGCTGCAGGGTCGGGCCCATGACGATGGCCGTCAGGAACAGCGCCAGGCTGATCAGCACCGCGTTCGGCGGGCTCTGCTGCAGGCCGAGCGCCGTGCGCAGCAGGCTCAGCACCACCGTGATCCGCACGAAGCTGGTGGTCATGATCACGATCGACGGGGCCAGCGAGAGCACCGTCAGCAGGCCGATCAGCTGCACGACCCGCTCGGTCAGGCCCGCGCCGGTGCCCAGATCGATGTTGACCGCCTGGGCCAGGGCGACCGCCGGCAGGATCATGGTGGCGACCGTCACGCCGAACGACAGCAGGGCCGCGCGGCGCAGGTCCTCGCGGTTCACGCCGATGACGGCTTTCCAGAGGCGGGTGAGGGCGGCGCGCATCAGGCGGCGGTCTCCGGCGGCTTGCGACGGCGCGGCGGCGCCTTGAGGGTTTCCAGGGTGCGGCCTTCACCCAGCAGGATCAGCCGCTCCTCGTCGTCGAGCCGCACCAGCACCAGCCGGCGGGCGGGATCCAGCACCAGGGTTTCGACCAGCGTCAGGCGGCGCTCCTTGCGCGAGACCTGCAGGCGCGACATGGCGTCGGGGCCGAACCGGCGCATGGCCCAGGACGCAAGCAGGATCAGGCCGACCGTCACCAGCAGCGCGGCGAGCATGCGGATGATCTCGAGGAAATCCATGAGGCGGGCGGCCCGAACGCGAGGGGTGGAACACTGCCTCCATGCTCTGCGCTGCAACCCTTAAGGTGCGATTAACCCTGTTTGTTCACCATGACCGACGATGGACATTTCCGGCATTCCGCTGTTCGCCATGCTCCGCCAGCGCCTCGGCTATCTGGGCGAGCGGCAGCGCGTGATCGCCCAGAACGTGGCCAATGCCGATACGCCGGGTTACGCGCCGCGGGATCTGAAGGCCTTCGCGTTTTCCGCCCAGCTGCAGTCGCAGGCCGGGATGGCGATGATGCAGCCGTCCCAGACCGCGCCCGCGCACATGCCTGGCTCCGCGCGGCGGATGGGTGGCGCCGGCGCCTTCCGCTCGACGGTCGGCGCGGACTCCGAGACCACGCTGGACGGCAATGCCGTGGTCCTCGAGGACCAGATGATCAAGATGAACCAGTCGCGGATGGAGTACGACGCCGCGATCGGTTTCTACCAGAAATCCATGACCCTTCTGCGGATGGCGGCCCGTCCGCCGGGCCGCTGAGCGAGGACTAGATGGCCGAGATCCGATCCCAGTCCGATGCCGCCATGGCGGTCGCCGCCTCCGCGATGCGCGCCCAGCAGTCGCGGATGCGGATCATCGCCGAGAACCTTGCCAACGCGAACTCGACCGCGCGCACGGCCGGCGGCGATCCCTACCGCCGTCAGGTGCCAGTCTTCGAGCCCCGCGCCGTCGGCGGCGGCGAGGGCGTGCGGATGAGCCGCGTCGAACCCGACCAGCGCGCGTTCCGCACAACCTATGACCCCGGCCACCCGGCCGCTGACCCGCAAGGCTATGTGAAGCTGCCCAATGTCGACTCGCTGATCGAGGCGCTCGACATGAAGGAAGCCCAGCGGGCCTACGAGGCCAACCTCAACGTGATCGAGACGGCGCGCGCCATGGAAATGCGCACCCTCGACCTGCTCAAGAAATAGGGGCCTGAGCCATGATGACCGCCATGGCCGCCGCCAAGGCCTATGCCGCCGCCGGCAGTGGCGTAACGCTGGGCGGCGCCGCGCCGGCCGCCGCGAGCGGCCAGGACTTCGGCGACCTGCTCAAGTCGGTGATGGGCGATGCCATGAAGGCGTCGAAGAACGCCGAGACCCAGATGGCCGCCCAGGTGGCCGGCAAGGCCGAACTGATCGACGTCGTCACCGCCATTTCGTCCGCGGAAGCGAGCCTGGAGACGGTCATGGCCGTCCGCGACCAGGTGATCTCGGCCTATCAGGAAATCATGCGGATGCCGATCTGACGGCTTTCGCGAGCCTGAACGAAGCATAGCGACGCGCTCGCCCCGGGTGTTTGTGCCGGGGTGGCGAGAGTCGCTTCCGCGTCAGGATTCGATCCGAAGCACTTCGCGATCCTGGCCCAGATGCACGATCACATCAGCCTTCACGCCGCCGTCCAGCATATGGCGGGTAATCCGCTCGAAATGCTCGATGAACCGGCCCAGTGCGTTGCGCCGGGCCGGCGGCAATGCGCCCGGCGCGATCCCCAGCAGGCCCGCCTCCTGCTCGCAACGCCAGTCCAGCACGACCTCGAACGACGGCGGCGTCAGCACGATCATCGCGTCGAAACCGCGAAAGAAGGCCTGGTAGGGGCCGGCCAGGGCCGCGTCCGCCGCATTGCGCCAGACCGCATTCTGATCCTCCTCGCGCTCCAGCGCGTTGACGGGGCGGGCCAGCGCCTCCGGTGACTGCCGGGTGGCGCCCAGACACCAGCCGTCGATCAGGATCACGCCCGGCTTCCCGTGGAAGATCGGCCAGGCGCTCGTCGGCAGGCGGTCATCCGCGAGCTTGTCGAAGGCGGGCAGGGGTGTGCGCGTCTCCGGCCCCGCCGCGCGCAGCGCCGCGACCGTGCGCTCCGCCAGGTCCAGGTCGTGGGTCCCGGGCGGGCCGCGCACCGTGAACAGGGGATGCGCCGACCGCGCCAGGTTCGATCGCTCGGCCCGGGTCAGGTAGACGTCGTCCAGCGAGAAGGCGGCGCCGTTCAGTCGTTGGGCTGCAGCCCGCGCGAGGGTCGTCTTGCCAGACCCCTGGGGCCCCGAGATCCCGATCAGCGGCGTCCGCCCTGGCGCAGCCCTGGCGGACGCCAGGTCGCGGACAGCATCAAGCAGGGCAGACGAAATCATCCTTCGAGGCTGGTCCGCGCCGCGCCGTCCGTAAAGCGGCATTAACCATAAACGGCGAGTGTGAGGGTCGGTTCTGCAGATTCCCGAGTGAGGCCCTTACATGAACGGCGCCGAGGTTCTTGACGTTGGTCGCGACGCTATCTGGCTGACGCTGCAGCTGTCGGCGCCGGTGCTGATCGTCGGCCTGATCGTCGGTGTCGGCATCGGCCTGTTCCAGGCCCTGACGCAGATCCAGGAAGCGACCCTGGTCTATGCGCCCAAGATCGTGGCGATCTTTGTCTCCCTGTTGATCTTCCTGCCGCTCATGGGCGCCCTGATGGGCAATTTCATGAACCATATCGTCGCCCGCATCGCGGCGATGTAGGCGGGTGGAGAGCTACGCCACAGCCGCCCAGGTCTATGCCGCCGGTCTCGTGTTCGCGCGGATCGGGGCGATGGTCATGCTCGTGCCCGGCCTCGGCGACGCCAGCGTCCCGCCCCGCATCAGGCTGGCGTTCGCCCTGCTGATGTCCCTGTTGCTGACGCCGCTGGTGGCGAACGGCGTCGTCGTGCCCGCGACCATGGGCGACGGCGCCGGCGCGGTGATCCGCGAGACCCTGATTGGCCTGATGATGGGCTCGATCCTGCGGCTGTTCCTGTCGTCGCTGACCACGGCCGGCGAAATCATCTCCATCCAGACGACACTGGGTTTCGCCCAGACCGCCAACCCGGCCCAGGCCGCGCCCAGCACGACTATTTCGACCTTCCTGGCCCTGATCGGCACGGTGCTGGTGATGACCACCGACCTGCACCACATGTTCTTCGGCGCGATGTTCAGCTCCTACCGGCTGTTTCCGTTCGGCGCGCCCCTGATGGTCGGCGATGCGGCGACTCTGGCGGTTCAGACGGTGGCCGGGTCATTCGCCCTGGGCGTTCAGCTGGCCGCGCCGGTGATCGTGTTCTCGATCGTGTTCAACATCGCCGCAGGCCTGGTCGGCCGGATCATGCCGCAGTTCCAGATTTTCTTCGTCGCCACCCCGCTGTCGGTGTTGCTCGGCCTCTCGGTCTTCGCCCTCAGTCTCGGCGTGATCGGCATGGTCTGGTCGAGCCGCTACCGCGAGCTTCTGGGGGTCTTCAGCTAGATGGCCGAAGACAACGACGCCGCATCGAAGTCGGAGGAACCGACACCCCGCAAGCTCGACGAAGCCCGCAGGAAGGGCGACGTCGCCCGGTCCCAGGACGTCACCCAGCTGGCCTCGCTGCTCGGGGCCTTCGGCGTGCTGGCGATCGGCGGCGGCTGGATGGTGCAGGATCTGGCGATCCGGCTGCTGCCCTACATCGCCCACCCCTCGAGCATCGATATCTCCGGCGGCGGGATCATGCTGGTCGCAAGGGAAACGGGCTGGGCCGCCGCCCCGATCCTGATCACGGTCATGGTCGGCGCCGCCCTTGCCGGCATCGCCGGCGGCGTCTTCCAGACGGGTCTGCTCTGGACCGGCGAGAAGATGAAACCGGAACTGAAGAAGATCTCGCCGGCCGAGGGCTTCAAGCGGATCTTCGGGCCGGAGGGACTGGTCAACTTCCTGAAGTCGGCGATCAAGATCATCGTCACCGGCGCGGTCGCCTGGTTCGCACTGAGCCCGCGGGCCGGAGATCTGGAGCGGCTGGCGGCCATGGACCCGGCCGCGATGCTGCCGATGAGCGCTGATCTGCTCAAGGCGCTGTTCTACGCCGTGGTCACCTTCCTGGCGGTGGCGGCGCTCCTCGACTGGCTGTGGCAGCGCCAGCAGTTCATGGCGAAGATGCGCATGACCCGCGAGGAGCTGAAGGACGAATACAAGCAGACCGACGGCGACCCGCACGTAAAGGCCAAGCAAAAGCAGATCCGCGCCGAGCGCGCGCGCCGCCGGATGATGCAGAATGTGCCCAATGCCACCGTGGTGGTGATGAACCCGACCCACTACGCCGTGGCCCTGCGCTACGAGCAGGGCGTGACGCCCGCACCGGAGTGCGTCGCCAAGGGCATGGACGATCTGGCGCTGCGCATCCGCGCGGTCGCCGAGGAGCACGGCGTGCCGGTCATCGAGGACGCCCCTCTGGCCCGCGCCCTCTATGCCGCCGTCGAGGTGGACCAGCAGATTCCGGACGCCCACTTCGAGGCGGTGGCCAAGGTCATCGGCTTCATCATGGGCGCGGCCCAGCGCCGGCAGGCGAAAATCGCCGGCACACGCGCCCGGGCGCTTTAGCGAGTAACATCCATGAGTGATTCGACCGCCACCCCGGCTGGACTGATGACCGAGCCTGCGCTGTCAGAGCCGCGCGAGCGGCGTTTCGATCCCCTGACCCTCGCAGCCGGCGGGTTTTTCCTGCTGGCCGTGGGGTTCGCCGCCGTGCCCGTGCTGGCGCGGGCGGGATCTGAAGTGATTGCCAGCACGCTGCTGCTGTCCGGCCTGGCCGGCGTCGCCTTCCTGGGTCTGCTGGCCTTCCGCAATTCCAGTCGCCCGGTCGAGATCGTCGACGAAGGCGCGGAAAGTTTTATCGAAGCCCTGAGCGAGGCGGCAGCGGTCGCCGGCCCTGACGGCCGTGTGCATGCGGCCAATGCCTCCTGGCGCGCGGCGCTCGGCGATCTGAAGCGGCTGCCCCGCAACGGCCATGCCGCGCCGGGCCTGTTCGCGGCGCTCGCCAAGGCCCGGAAGGGCGAGATCAGCCGCGCCGCCGTCAAGGTGGGCCGCGAGGAGTGGCCGGTGTCGGTCGCCCCTCTCGGCGCGGGCCGGTTCCTGCTGCGACTCGACGCGGCCGCCGGCGAGACCCTGCGGATTACCGCGCCGGTCGCCGTCGTCCCGGCTGCGGCGACGCCGCCGGCGGTCGTATCTCCCAGCGGCCCCGCCGTTCTCGATGCCTTCGCCGCCGCCTCGCCCTTCGGCGCGGCGATGCTCGAAGGTCCTGAAGTGTTCGGCGCGGTGATCGTCGAGGCCAATCCGGCCCTCACCGCCATGACCGGTGGCAAGGCCGCGTCCGGCATGGTCTTCGGCGATCTGATCGATCCCGCTTCGCGCATCGACGCGGGCTTCGGCGCCGGGGAAGGGCGCGCCGGACCGATCGAGGTACGGCTGGCCCATGATCCGATGCAGATTTCGCACCTGTATCTGGCGAGGACCGACGGCCGGCTGGTCGCCTATCTGGTCGACGTCACCGAGCAGAAGCAGATCGAACTGCAGCTCGCCCAGAGCATGAAGATGCAGGCAATCGGCCAGATGGCCGCCGGCATCGCGCATGACTTCAACAACCTGCTGACCGCGATCCAGCTGCGCCTGGATGAGCTGCTGGAGCGCCATTCGCTGGGAGACCCCAGCTACGAAGGGCTGACCTCTATCAAGGGGGCCTCGGCCCGCGCCGCGGATCTGGTGCGCAAGCTGAAGACCTACTCCCGTCAGGAAACCGTCCAGCGCGAGGTCCTCGATCTCGGCGAGATGATCAGCGACTTCGAGGTCCTGCTGCGCCGGTTGCTGCGCGAGAACGTCCGGCTCGATACCGACTACGGGCGCGACCTGCCGCTGGTGAAGGCCGACAAGGGCCAGCTCGAGATCGCGGTCATGAACCTGACGCTCAACGCCCAGGACGCGCTGATCAGCGCCAAGGGCGGCGGCAAGGTGTGGCTCAAGACCGCCAAGGTGACCTACGCCGAGGCCGCCGCGCTCGGCTATGGCGGTCCGCCGATGGGCGAGATGGCGATGATCGAGGTGGCCGACGACGGTCCCGGCATCCCCGACGCGGTGATCGGCAAGATCTTCGACCCCTTCTTCACCACCAAGGCGGTGGGCGAGGGGACCGGCCTGGGCCTCGCCCAGGTGTTCGGGATCGTGAAGCAGTCGGACGGCTGGATCGAGGTTCTGTCCCGGCCCGGCGAGGGCGCGACGTTCCGCATCTTCCTGCCCGTCCACATTCCCAGCGCCATCGCGCCCCGGCCGGTGTCGGTCCCGGCGGCCACCATGGCCCGGCCGCGTCCGGCCCGGGACCTGTCTGGCAACGGCCGGATCCTGTTCGTCGAGGACGAGGAAGCCGTGCGCGGCATCGCCGCCACCCTGCTGCGCAAGCGCGGCTATGAGGTGATCGAGGCCTCCGACGGCGAACAGGCCCTGATCCTGGCCGAGGAAAACGCCGGCGAGATCGACCTGCTTATCAGCGATGTGATGATGCCCGGCATGGACGGTCCGACCCTGCTCAAGAAGGCGCGCATCCACCTTGGCGACGCGCCCGTGATGTTCATCAGCGGCTATGCGGAGGCCGAGTTCTCCGATCTGCTGGAGGGAGAGACAGGCGTGTCCTTCCTGCCCAAGCCGCTCGACATCAAGACCCTCGCCGAACGGGTCAAGCAGCAGCTGCGTCCGGCGGCGTAGGGACGCTGCGAGGCCCGGTCGTCGCCAGGGCCTGCTCGCAGCACCAGCGGAACATGATGAAGGTGCAGGCGACCAGCAGCTCGACATGTTCGGCGAGCAACGGCGTCAGGGTGATTTCACCCTCGCCGGCAAGTTCGAAAAAGCCCTCGTCGGCGCCGGACTTCAGGACGCGGCGGACCTGGGTGCGGGAGATCCCGCAAGTCTTCGCGATCCCGGCCACGGAAATGCGGCACGGTCCGACCGGTGGAAACGGCTGATCCGGCGTTTCGCAGGAACCCATCAGTTCGCCGACCACCGTCATGCCGGCGTACTGGTGAGACAGGACGTCGAGGCTCTTTCCACGGGGGGCGTAGGCCTGCAGTCCCGCAAGGCTGAGCTCCCCCATCGCCGCTACCAGGGCCCTGAAGAATTCCGGGCGATGCAGCGCCTCACGACCGGCCGCGATGACCGGATCCAGCGGTGATCCGGCCTCCAGTTCCCGACGGTAGCGTTCATGGAAGGCCGCCATCATGCGCCCCGTCGGCCGGTACCGCCGCGTTCGGTGGTCTCCGACCTCCTGTACGGACTCGATGAAGCCGATGAAGCGCAGGAAAATCAGGATCGATCGCGCCCTGCCCGGGCCGGATATGCCCGCTTCGCCCAACAGGGTCCCGAGCCG
>CAIOHT010000081.1 GCA_903858185.1 uncultured Caulobacterales bacterium | reverse complement strand
TCGACGCCTTCACGCTCGGCCAGGTCACGGGCCTGACGCGAGGCGCGGACGTTGAAGCCCAGCAGCGGGGCGCCGGCGCCCTTGGCCAGCATCACGTCGCTTTCGCTGATCGCGCCGGCGCCGGAGAGGATGATGCGGGCGCGGACTTCGTCCGTGCCGATCTTCTCCAGCGAGCCGACGATGGCTTCGACCGAACCCTGGACGTCGCCCTTGATGACCAACGGCAGTTCGCTGATCCGCTTGTCCTGCAGCTTGGCCATCATGTCGGCCATCGAGGCGCCGGCCATCGGACCGCTGGCGGCCGACCGCTCGCGCTTCAGGCGGACGCGATACTCGGTCAGCTCGCGGGCGCGGGCCTCGTTCTCGACCACCGCGAACGGTTCGCCGGGATCGGGCGTGCCGTCGAGGCCGAGGATCTCGACCGGGGTCGAGGGACCGGCTTCAGTCAGCTGCTCGTCGCGTTCGTTGAGCAGGGCGCGAACCTTGCCCCAGGCCGCGCCGGCCACGACGATCTCGCCGCGCTTCAGCGTGCCGCGCTTGACCAGAACCGTGGCGACAGCACCGCGACCCTTGTCCAGCTTGGATTCGATGACCACGCCCTCGGCCGTACGGTCGGGGTTGGCCTTGAGGTCCAGAACCTCGGCCAGCAGCAGGACGCGTTCGACCAGCTCGTCCAGGCCGGTGCCGACCTTGGCCGAGACCTCGACCATCTGGGTGTCGCCACCCAGGCTTTCGACGACGATCTCGTGCTGCAGCAGCTCGTTGACCACGCGGGTCGAGTTGGCGTCCGGCTTGTCGATCTTGTTGACCGCCACGATGATCGGAACCCCGGCCGCCTTGGCGTGCTGAATGGCTTCGATCGTCTGCGGCATCACGCCGTCATCGGCCGCCACCACCAGGATGACGATGTCGGTGATGTTGGCGCCGCGGGCGCGCATGGCGCTGAAGGCCGCGTGGCCCGGCGTGTCGAGGAAGGTCACCCGGTCGCCGCTCTTCAGGCGAACCTGATAGGCGCCGATGTGCTGGGTGATGCCGCCGGCCTCGCCCGCCACCACGTCGGTGGCACGCAGGGCGTCCAGCAGGCTGGTCTTGCCGTGGTCGACGTGACCCATGACCGTCACGACCGGCGCGCGGGGCTGCAGGTTGTCGTCCAGGTCGTCGGCGTCCAGGAAGCCCTCTTCGACGTCGGCTTCCGACACGCGGCGGACGGTGTGGCCGAATTCGGTGGCCACCAGTTCGGCGGTGTCGTTGTCGATCACGTCGTTGATCTTCAGCATCACGCCCTGACGCATCAGGAACTTGATGATGTCGACGCCGCGCACGGCCATCCGGTTGGACAGCTCCTGCACGGTGATGACGTCGGGGATGACCACTTCACGGGCCACGCGGGCCTGTTCGGCGGCGCCGCCACGGCGCTTTTCCTTTTCGCGTTCACGGGCCCGGCGAACCGAGGCCAGCGAGCGCATGCGCTCGGCCGCGCCCTCGTCGTCACCGGCGAGAACCTGGATCGTCAGGCGGCCTT
>CAIOHT010000080.1 GCA_903858185.1 uncultured Caulobacterales bacterium | reverse complement strand
TCGGCGGCGCCGCCACGGCGCTTTTCCTTTTCGCGTTCACGGGCCCGGCGAACCGAGGCCAGCGAGCGCATGCGCTCGGCCGCGCCCTCGTCGTCACCGGCGAGAACCTGGATCGTCAGGCGGCCTTCGCGGCGCTTGGGTTCGCCCTTGGTGCGCGAGACGGCCTTGCCGGGCGCTGCGCCCTTGCGGCGATCATCATCATCGTCGGGACGGCGGTCGATAACCGCGCCTGCGCCGCCGGGGCGCGGGGCCTGGCGGGTGGCGCGCTGGATTTCAGCGGTCGCGGGCGGGGCGGCCGGCTGGCCGGGACGGGGCGGGCGCGGACCGCCGGGACGATCACCCGGACGGGCGGCCGGACGCGGAGCCAGGGCCGAATAGCGAACGGTCTCGCCGGGACGCGGATTGTCGCGCGGCGGACGGGCGTCGCCGCCGCCTTCGCGGGGCGGACGGGGCGTGAAGGGGCGATCCCCCTCGGGCCGCGGCGTGCGCTGGCCGAAGTTGGCGCCGGCGTCCGGGCGCGGAGCCCGCTGGTTGAACGGACCGGCGCTGGGCGGACGGTAGGTGGTCGTGCTGCTGCGATCGTCGCGGCGTTCGCGCGACGGCTCATAGGAGCGGGTCTGGTTGGGCGACGCGGCCGCCGGCGCGGACGGGGCCGGGGCCGGAGGTGTCGGCGCAGGCGCGGGAGCCGGGGCGGGGGTCGGTGCGGCCGCTACGACCGGCGCGGCCGCAGGTGTCGCTACGACCGGGGCAGGCGCTGCAACGGGTGCGGTCGGTGCGGCGGCGACCGGAGCGACAGGCGCTGCCGGGGCAGGAGCACTGGCGGCCTGTTCGGCGGCGCGTTTGCGGGCGTCTTCCTCCGCCCTGGCGCGGGCCTGGGCGGCGGTGCGCTCCTGGGCTTCGCGGGCGGCGTCGATGGCGCGCTGGCGAGCGGCGTGCTCCTCGGCGGACAGGCCGCCGGGGCCGGACGAGGCGGGGCCTGCCGGACGGGCGCCCGGCGTGGCGGGACGCGGATCATAGGTCGTGCGCTTTTCAGCGGCGGACGGACCGGCCAGATTGCCGCCGCCACCCGGCGCGTGCGTGCGCACGCGCTTGGTTTCGACCACCACCGTCTTCGACCGGCCGTGACTGAAGGTCTGCTTGACCACGCCCGCGTTCACCGAGCCCGAGCGGGGCTTCAGGGTGAGGGAGGGGCGGGCGGGCCGGCCGTTGTCGTTCTCGTCGCTCATGCGTCTCGCTTAACTCTCAGCCGGCGTATCCGGCTTCAATTCGTATCGTTCAAACCGCGAAGGGACCGAGGCGTTCCCGCCCGGCCCGTTACGGCTCCTCGCGCCAACTCTCAGGGAGAAGCGGGCGGAAGCCTGATAGCCGCTGGGCGTCTGATGTCCAGCGTCCGGAGGCTCGCCCCGCAAGGAAGGCGGTGTGTATCACATTCTCGCCCCCCAAGGCCAAACCCAATTCCTCAGAGGAAAAAAGGCCGAAGACCCGGGGTGGCGAAGGACTGGAGTGGACCGCGCCGAGCACCTTGCGGCGGCCGTCTGCGGCGCCGTCCGACGCTTCGATCAGCCAGGCCGCCTTGCCGCCACGGATCGAGGACACGACCTTTTCGAACCCCGACGCAAGGTCGCCGGAGCGCCGCGCAAGACCCAGACCGTCAAGAAGGCGCCGCATCAACAGCGCCTCCACGGTGTCGGGCAGGGTCGACGGCGCCGCCAGCTTCGTCTTGGCGGACCTCGAGAACAGGCCCTTCTTCGCCGCCGTCTCGACGCTCAGCCGGTCGGCGGCCACCCACATGCCGCGACCCGGCAGCTTGCGCGCCAGGTCCGGCGTGACAACGCCATCCGGTCCGGCGACGAACCGGATCAGCGCGTCCTCCGCCATGACCTGGCCGGAGACGATGTCCCGTCGTTCGCGGGAGGCCTGGGCGTGGGTGGCGGGGGCTTTCATCGGGATCAGGTCGTAACGGGCAGGGAGCCGGTGCGATGCTGAAGCGGCCCGACCGGCCTACCTCCTTCACCCGGCTCCCCGGCCCCTACGCGTCCTGCGCCTCGCCTTCAGCGGTGGCCAGGTCGTAGTCTTCGGGGTTTTCCAGGCCGGCTTCGGCCTCGTCGCCCTCGATGTACTCCGCCTCTTCGTATTCCGGCTCAGGCGGCGCCTCGATCCAGCCCATGATGATCCGGGCGCGCATGATCAGCGCCTCGGCGTCGTCCGGGGTCAGGGCGAAGGCCTCGAGAATGCCCGGTTCGCGCACGCGCTCGCCGTTCTTGCTTTCGAACCAGCCGCGCAGGTCGTCCGGGACCAGGCCGGCCAGGTCCTCGACAGACTTCACGTCACCTTCGCCAAGGGCGACGGCGATCGGCAGGGTGATCCCCTCGATCTCCAGCACGGCGTCCTCGACGCCCAGCTCGACGCGACGGGCGTCCTGGGCGGCGGATTCCTTGTCGAGGAAGTCGCGGGCGCGGGCCTGCAGCTCGTCGGCGGTGTCCTCGTCGAAGCCTTCGATGGCCGCGATTTCATGCGGCTCGACATAGGCGACGTCCTCCACCGAGACGAAGCCTTCGGTGGCCAGCAGCTGGGCGATGACCTCGTCCACGTCCAGGGCTTCCTGGAACAGGGCGGTGGTTTCGGCGAACTGCTTCTGACGGCGCTCGCTCTCCTGCGACTCCGTCATGATGTCGATCTGCCAGCCGGTCAGCTGGCTGGCGAGGCGGACGTTCTGGCCGCGGCGGCCGATGGCCAGCGACAGCTGCTCGTCGGGCACGACCACTTCGACGCGCTCGTCTTCCTCGTCCATGACGACCTTGGACACTTCCGCCGGCGCCAGGGCGTTGACGATGAAGGTCGCCTCGTCCGGGTTCCACTGGATGATGTCGATCTTCTCGCCCTGCAGCTCGGCCACGACCGCCTGGACGCGCGAGCCGCGCATGCCGACGCAGGCGCCGACCGGGTCGATGCTGGAATCGTTGGAGACAACAGCCATCTTGGCGCGGCTGCCCGGGTCGCGGGCCACGGCGCGGATCTCGATGACGCCGTCGTAGACTTCCGGAACTTCCTGGGCGAACAGCTTGGCCATGAAGCCGCCGTGCGCGCGGCTGAGCATGATCTGCGGGCCCTTGGTCTCGCGACGGACGTCGTAGATGTAGCAGCGGATGCGGTCGCCGATGTTGAAGTTCTCGCGCGGGATCGACTGGTCGCGGCGCATGATGCCTTCGCCACGGCCCAGGTCGACGATGACGTTGCCGTACTCGACGCGCTTGACGCTGCCGTTGACGATCTCGCCGACGCGGTCCTTGAACTCCTCGAACTGACGC
Organism: uncultured Caulobacterales bacterium; assembly: GCA_903858185.1. Classification (GTDB taxonomy): domain Bacteria; phylum Pseudomonadota; class Alphaproteobacteria; order Caulobacterales; family Caulobacteraceae; genus Caulobacter; species Caulobacter lacus. The sequence continues at coordinate 23,148 of CAIOHT010000080.1, read as the reverse complement.
TCACGCTCGGCTTCGCGGACCTTTCCGGTCACGACCTGGCGGGCCATCTGGGTCTGCACCCGGCCGAACTCGAACGGCGGCAGCTCCTCGTCGGTCACCTGGCCGACGAAGGCGTCGCGGTCGACGGCGAGGGCGTCCGACAGACGGATCTTGCCGTGCCCGTCCTCTTCCTCGAACTCGGCGGTGTCCTCGACCACGGTCAGGTAGCGCTTGATCGAGGTCTCGCCGGTCTTGGGATCGATCACGACGCGGATGTCGTGCTCGGCGCCGTAGCGGCTGCGGGCCGCCTTCTGGATCGCTTCCTCGATGGAGGCGATGACGATCTCCTTCTCGATGCCCTTTTCACGGGCGACCGCGTCAGCGATCTGCAGGAGCTCGAGCCGGTTGGCGGAAATGCCGGTGGCCATGGTGGGGTTTCCCTGGTTCAGGACTCTTGGTCGTTGTCGGTGTCAGTGTCGGATTGCAGGCGGGCGGCGCGTTCGTCTGCGCCGTGTTTCATCAGCTTGTCGTCGAGCACCAGCTTGGCCTCGAGGACCCATTCGAACGGGATATAGAGGGTGGTCTCGGCCTCGCCCTCGATGTTGATCCCGACCTGGCCGTCTTCGGTCCCCGCCAGTTCGCCCTTGAAGCGCTTGCGGTTGTCGGCCAGGCGGTCGAGCTCGATACGGGCCTCGAAGCCTTCCCAGGTGTCGAAGTCCTTCAGCCGGGTCAGCGGCCGGTCGATGCCGGGGCTGGAGACTTCCAGCGTGTACTCGCCGGTGATCGGATCGGCTGCGTCGAGCACTTCGGAAAAGGCGCGCGACAGGACCGTGCAGCCCTCGACCGTCATGTCGCCATCCGGCGTCTCGGCCATCACCTGCAGGCGGCGGCGTTCCTTGCCGGCCATCAGGCGCAGCCGGACGATCTCGAAGCCGGCCGCTTCCGCAACCGGATCAAGCAGGCCGAGCAGCTGGGCGTCTTCCGCCGTCCGTGCGCGCATCCGTCTCAAACCCAAACAAAAAGCGGCGACCTCCCGGTCGCCGCTCGAATGCGCCATCCAGCGCGTTCAAACGATGTGAGGGCCTCTATAGGCCCTCTCTCCGCTCTTGTCAGCCGGGATTTTCCGGGGCGCTCAGCGCGCCCCGCCGAGGAAGTCCATCTTGCCGATCGGCGCGCCGTTGGCCCGCAGCAGGGCGTAGGCGATGGTGATGTGGAAATAGAAGTTCGGCAGGGCGAAACCCGTCAGGAAGTCCGCGCCGGTGAACTTCATTTCCGCGCCGGGGAACTTCAGCACCACCTCGCGGTCCTCCGCACCGTCCAGGGCGGCGGCGTCGATGCTGTTCACATAGGCGATGGTTGCGGCGATGCGCGCCTTGAGCTCGGCGATGGTGGTCTCGGTGTCGGGCATCGCGGGCGGTTCAACGCCGGCCAGGCGGGCGACGGCGCCCTTGGCGCTGTCGGAGGCCATCTGGATCTGGCGCGGGAGGGGATGCATGTCCGGCGCGAGGCGTGCCTCGAGCAGGGTCGCCTCGGAGACCCCGGCGGCGAGCGTCTTGTCGATCATCGCCGACAGATTGTTCAGGGCGCGGGTGAAGACGGGCGCGGCGGCCTGTTGGATCGCGAAGGTCATTGGGTCGGGTCCTGGGTGTGAACAGCGTGAGCCGCCGACATCGTGTGCTTCGACCTGAAAATCCAGTGTCGGACGGCTACAGGCGGAGGAAATCCAGAAACACGGGCGCGCAGTCGCCAAGCTTCTTTTCCTCGTAACGCGTCGTGAGGTGGTCTGGCGGCGGCACGGATGTGTCCGCATCGACCGGCGCGAACAGACCGGTGGCCGGCACGCGCTGGCGGGTCCAGTCGGCGTACTCCGCCCAGTCCGTGGCGAACCGGAGTCCGCCACCGGGCTTCAGCAGCCGGGCCAGCTCGACCAGGAACGCCGGCTGGACGATGCGGCGCTTGTGATGGCGCGACTTGGGCCAGGGGTCGGGGAACAGGATGAACACCCGGTCGAGGCAGCCACCCGGCAGGCGGGCCGCGACCTCTCGGGCGTCGCCCTGATGGATCCTGACATTGGTCAGCTTGAGGTCGTCGACATGACGCACGGCGCTGGCCACGCCGTTGAGAAAGGGCTCGACGCCGATGATCAGCAGGTCCGGGTCGCGGTCCGCCTGGCCGGCCATATGCTCACCGCCGCCGAAGCCGATCTCCAGCCAGACCTCACGGGCGTCCGCCTTCAATGCGCGCGGATCAAACGGACCTTCGGGGATCTCCACTGTCGGCCCCACCGTCTCCAGCAACTCCGCCTGGCGCGCCTTGATCGGCCTGGCCTTGATCCGGCCGTAGCTGCGCAGCGCGCCGTGCGGTTGTTGCGGGGTGATGGTCATGGGGCTCAATAGCAGAAAAGGGACACGCACCTGAGTGCCTGCCCCCTTGTCCGGATCGGTGTGTCGGGGCACGCACTGACGTGTCTGCCCCCGGATGCGTCAGGCCAGCTTCTTCAGTTCCGGGACCAGGTCGGTCTTTTCCCAGCTGAAGCCGCCCTCGTCGTCCGGCTGGCGGCCGAAGTGGCCGTAGGCGGCGGTGCGTGCGTAGATCGGCTTGTTGAGGCCGAGGTGTTCGCGGATCGCGCGCGGCGTGGCGCCCTTGATCATCTCCGGCAGCACCTTTTCCAGCAGGGCCGGATCAACCTTGCCCGTGCCGTGCATGTCGACATGGAACGAGACCGGCTTGGCCACCCCGATCGCGTAGGCGATCTGGATGGTGCAGCGGTCGGCCAGGCCGGCCGCGACCACGTTCTTGGCCAGGTAACGGCAGGCGTAGGCGGCCGAGCGGTCGACCTTGGTCGGGTCCTTGCCACTGAAGGCGCCGCCGCCGTGCGGCGCCGCGCCGCCGTAGGTGTCGACGATGATCTTGCGCCCGGTGACGCCCGCGTCCCCGTCGGGTCCGCCAATCTCGAAGCGGCCGGTCGGGTTGATCAGCCACTGGGTCTTCTTGTTCACCAGACCGTCGGGGAAGACGGCCAGGACGTGCGGCCTGATCAGGTCCAGGACGCGCTTGCTGGTCGGCGTCTTGCCGTCGATCTTCTTTGCGTGCTGGTGCGAGACCACGATCGATACGACCCGCTGGGGACGGCCGTCGGCGTCGTACTCGAGGGTCACCTGGCTCTTGGCGTCAGGCTCCAGTTCGCGCAGCTCGCCCGAATGGCGCAGGTCGGCCAGGCGCTTGAGGATGTTGTGGCTGTACTGCAGGGTCGCCGGCATGAACTCCGGCGTTTCGGTCGTGGCGTAGCCGAACATGATGCCCTGGTCGCCGGCGCCCTCGTCCTTGTTGGCGCCCGCGTCCACGCCCTGGGCGATGTGCGCTGACTGGCCGTGCAGGTAGCAGGCGTACTTCGCCTTTTCCCAGTGGAAGCCCTTCTGCTCGTAGCCGATGTCCTTTATCGCCGCCCGGACCTTCGGCTCCAGGGACTTGATGATATCCTTGGTGAAGGCCTTGTTGGAGGCCTTGTCGCCACCCGGTTTACCGGCCCGGACTTCGCCCGCCAGCACGATCCGGTTGGTGGTCACCAGGGTTTCACAAGCGACCCGGGCTTCCGGGTCAGCGGTGAGGAAGGCGTCGACAACCGTGTCGCTGATCCGGTCCGCGACCTTGTCGGGGTGGCCTTCGGACACGCTTTCGCTGGTGAAGATGTAGGATGATCGGCTCACGGCAGGCTCCGCACACAAAGGGGCCGCCCGGATGGGACAGCAGTGCAGAACCTATAAAGATATCCTTATATCCGCAAGCGGCGCGACGATGATCAGGCCTCGCCGGCTTCGCTTTCTTCTTCCTCGGCCATGGAGCGGACGAGGTCGAGGATCCGGCGACGGACGCGCCCGCGGCGGATCTTGGGGAACAGGGAGGCCAGTTCCAGACCTTCCGGCGTCATCAGGAAGTCATGGATGAACGGCTCGGCGCCGCTTTCCGCAACGCCTTCGGCGCGGGCAGTCGAGGGGTCGACAAGGCCTTCGAAGAAGTAGGCGATCGAGGTCTGCAGGGACTTGGCGATCTCGTACAGCTTGCTCGCGCTGACGCGGTTGGCGCCGCGCTCGTACTTCTGCACCTGCTGAAAGGTCAGCCCCAGGTCGTCGGCAAGACGTTCCTGCGAGACGCCCAGCAGCTTGCGACGCATGCGAATGCGACCGCCGACATGCAGGTCGACGGGGTTCGGGGAGCGGTCTGTTTCAGTGGTCGTCGTCATGAGGGCCTGATCTGAGGAAATGGCAATTTCACTTAACCGTCCCCCTAAGGCCTATTCTGCGACGATTTCAAGCCTCCAGCCACTCGTTTGAGTAGACCGGATACACCCGAAATGAGCAGAAACATCAGGAACGGCAGGTCGCCGAGTCGTGTGTAGAGCGTGTTGAAGCCGGAAAGCGGCAGCACACCGTCGATAACGCCGCTATCTCCGAGGTGCAAGACTCGGGATATCGGCGAGCCGGTCGGGCCAATCGTGGCCGATACGCCCGTGGGGGTTGCTCGCAGGATCGGCACGCCCTCCTCGATCGCGCGATAACTGGACAGGTTCAGGTGTTGCAGTGGACCACTAGTCGCGCCGAACCAGGCGTCGTTCGAGACATTGACGATGAAGGCGGGTCTCTTTCCCGAAGCCTTTGCGCCGGCCCGGGTGAAGCCCGGATAGAGTCCCTCGTAACAGATCAGCGGCTGGAACACCGGCAGGCCGGCAGGGTGCAGCGGCGCGGGTGGCGGGCCGGCGGTGAATCCGTCGCCGACGTGCACCAGCGTCTTGATCCCCAGCGCGGTCATCAGACCGTCAAGCGGCAGAAACTCGCCGAACGGCACCAGCCGATGCTTGTCGTAGACCCCGGCCGGTTCGAGTCCCTCGCCCGTACGGCGAACAGCGACGAGGCTGTTGAACACCCTGTAGTCCGCCTGTGTCCCTTCGACGCGATAGGCGCCGACAAGCAGGACCTGACCCGGTTTCAGCGCGCCTTCGATCGCCGCACGGGTCCAGGTCCCGGGGGCCAGATAGTTGTCGATCGCGTCCGGGATCGCGCCCTCGGGCCAGACCACGATGTCGGCGACCCGCCCATCCGGATAGGGGAGCGCGGTCAGGCGTACATAGGCGTCGACAATGCGTCTGAACTCGGCCGGGTCGTACTTGGCGGACTGCTTGATATCGGCCTGAACGATACGGACGACTGGCGATCCTGGCGGCGGAGCCGGCATTGTCGTGCTGAAGGTGCGGGAAAAGCCGAACAGCCAAAGGATCGCCAGCGTCGCCAGCGCCAGGCCGACGGCCGCCCTCCCGGCACGGCCCTCGCGCCAGACGAGCGCCGAGGCGAAGATCGCGATCGTCAGCCAGGTCAGGCCGTAGGCCCCGACCAGCGATGCCGTCTGGGACATCGCTGACCCGGCCTTCCAGGTCTCGCCGGGCAGGTTCCACGGAAAGCCGGTCAGCACATGACCGCGCAGCCACTCGCAGGCGGCGAATACGCCCGCGAAAACCAGCACGCGCGCCACGCCTGTCGCCCCTGTCCAGCGGTAGAGAAGGCAGGCCAGTCCCCAGAACAGGGCGATGCCGCCGGCCATCAGCGCAACGGCGAACGGGGCCATCCAGCCCTGGTTTGCAGCATCGACGAGGAAAGCCTCCGCGATCCACCAGGTGCCCAGACCGAAATAGGCAACGCCCGCCAGCCAGCCACGCCAGAAGGCGGAGCGCAGCGGCCGGTTCGCGTCAGCCGTGTCGACCAGCCAGAGCAGCAGGGGGTAGCCGAGCAGCCCGGGCAGAAATCCGAACGGTGGATGGGCGAGCGCCGCAGCCAGACCCGCCGCCAGCGCCAGCACCCGGCGCGGAACCCTGGCCGGATCCAGCGTCACGCCGCCGGAGCCTCCGGACCGCCGGCTTCGGTCACGCGTGGACGGAAGCGGACCCGCTTCACCCGGCGCGGGTCGGCGGCGATGATCTCGATATCGTAACGCTCCGACAGGCGCACCACATCGCCGCGGCGCGGCACCCGGCCCGCGATGGCGGTCACAAGGCCGCCGACGGTGTCGATGTCTTCCTCGTGGTCGCCGTCGCCCAGCTGGTCCTCGCCGAGCACGGCCTCGAGATCCTCCAGCAGCGCGCGGGCGCTGGCCTCGATGACGCCGCCTTCCAGCAGGCGCAGTCCGGTGACCGCAGCGTCGTCGTGCTCGTCGGCGATGTCGCCGACCACGGCCTCGATCAGGTCTTCCAGCGTCACCAGACCTTCGGTGCCGCCATATTCGTCAATGACCAGCGCCAGGTGGACGCGGGTCTTCTGCATCTGGGCCAGCAGGGTGGCGGCCCGCATCGATCCCGGCACACCGGGCGCGGGGCGACGCAGGCGCTTGAGCACCCCGGCCGGACGACGACCCTTGCTGGCCAGCAGCTTGAACACATCCTTGATGTGCACAAAGCCGATCGGATCATCGAGCGTGCCGCGATAGACGGGAAGCCGGCTGTGCTCGGTCTCGCTGAACTGTGCGACGAGGCTCTCGAAGGGCGTGTTGAACTCGACCGCGACGATGTCCGCGCGAGGGGTCATCACGTCGTCGACGGTGAGGCTCTGAAAGGCGCGGGCCTGGGCGGCGAGGGTCTCGCCGGCCTGGGTGGTAGGCTCGAGCTCGGCGACGGGCTCCCCGGCCAGGCCGGACCGGACGCGGGAGAAGAGGCTCCAGAGTCCCCGGCGAGATCGGGGTGTTTCGGGCGGCGGTGCGGCGTCGTCTGAATGGGCCATCTGTGTCAGGCGTAGGGATCAGGAACGTCGAGGCCGGCGAGTATTCGCCGCTCCAGCGCTTCCATCTCCGCAGCTTCGGTCTCCGTCTGGTGATCGTACCCTACAAGATGCAGGACACCGTGCGCCACCAGGTGTTGCAGATGATGCGCCAGGGGCTTTCCCTGCTCGGCCGCCTCACGCGCACAGACGCCATAGGCCAGGGCGATGTCGCCCAGATGACCCTCGCGGTTCTCCGGGGCGGGAAAGCTAAGGACGTTGGTCGGGCCGGACTTGCCGCGGAACCGCAGGTTCAGGTCGGCGACCGTGTCGTCATCGGTCAGCAGGATCGCCAGGCCGCCTTCGGCCGTCGCGGCCTCGGCGGCTTCCAGCGCGAGGGCCTCAGCGTTCGGTAGCGCCGCGCTCCAGGCCTCGTCCTCGATCTCGATGTCGATGCCCAAGGCGTTACTGTCCGTTGCGCCTGGCCGCGTCGGCGTCATAGGCGCGGACGATACGGGCGACCATCGGGTGGCGAATGACGTCGTCGGCGGTAAAGCGGGTCACGGAGACACCCTCGACATCCTCGAGAATGGCCACAGCGTGGGCGAGGCCGGAATCGGCGGGGTTCATCAGGTCGATCTGGCTGGGATCGCCGGTGACCGCCATGCGCGAGCCTTCGCCCAGACGGGTCAGGACCATCTTCATCTGCAGACGGCTGGTGTTCTGGGCCTCGTCGACGATGACGAATGCATGCGCAAGCGTGCGGCCGCGCATGAAGGCGATCGGGGCGACCTCGATCTCGCCCTTGTCGCGGCGACGACGCAGCTGGTCGGCGCCCATCAGCTGGGTCAGGGCCTCCCAGACCGGGGCCATGTAGGGATCGACCTTCTCGGTGAGGTCACCGGGCAGGAAGCCCAGGCGCTCGCCGGCCTCGACCGCCGGGCGCGTGACGATGAGCCGGTCGATGTCGCCGCGCATCAGCATGCCGGCGCCGTGCGCAACGGCCAGGAATGTCTTGCCGGTGCCCGCGGGGCCGAGGCCGAAGACGAGGTCGTGGCGACCGAGCGCCTCCATGTAACGGGCCTGGGTCGCTGTCTTGGGCGAAACCGGACCGCGTCGCGGGCCGCCGGGCACGGCCGGACCATCGCCGCTGCGGGCCTCGCCGATCGCTACGCGGACGTCGGCGTCGGCGACGGCCGACCCACCGTCCGCCAGCTCTGCCAGGGCCTGGACGGCGCGTTTGGCCTGGCCGCGACCGCGCGCGTCGCCGGCCAGCGAGACGCCGCCGCCGGGGGTTTCCAGCAAGACCTTGAAGGCATCCTCGATCAGCGCCGCGTGACGACCGCCGGGGCCGGCCACGGCGCGGACCGCGTTATCGGAAAGAGGCATGAACTCGGGTGGTCGGCTGCTCATGCGTGTTCCACGACGAGTGAACCTGACAGGCTGCCCCGCGCGGCGCTGTCGATCCGCACCGGGACGATCTGGCCGATGAGCCGCTCGGGGCCGTCGATGTGCACGGGCTGCAGCCAGGGACTGCGGCCGCCGATCTGGCCCGGGTGACGGCCGGTCTTCTCGATCAGCACTGGCTCGGTCCGGCCGACGACCGACTGGTTGAAGGCTTCCTGCTGCTGCTGGAGCAGGGCGTTCAGCCGTTGCAGGCGCTCGTCCATAACCTCGGTCGCGACCTGGCCGGGCATGGCGCTGGCCGGCGTGCCGGGGCGGCGGCTGTATTTGAACGAGAAGGCGCTGGCGAACCCGACCTCGCGGACAAGGTTCAGGGTTGCCTCGAAGTCGCTGTCCCGCTCGCCCGGGAAGCCGACGATGAAGTCGCCGCTCAGCGCGATGTCGGGTCTCGCCGCGCGGATCTTCTCGACCAGCCGGATGTAGCTTTCTGCCGTATGCGCCCGGTTCATGGCCTTCAGGATGCGGTCGCTGCCGGCCTGGACCGGCAGGTGCAGGAACGGCATCAGCTCGGGTAGCTCGCCATGGGCCGCGATCAGGGCGTCGTCCATGTCGCGCGGATGGCTGGTGGTGTAGCGGATGCGGTCGAGGCCCTCGATCGTCGCGAGTTGGCGGGCGAGCGCCGCCAGCCCGCCGTCGCAGCCGTCATAGGCGTTGACGTTCTGGCCCAGCAGTGTGACCTCGCGAACGCCCTTGGCCGCCAGAACCCGGGCCTCGGCGACCACGTCCGCCGCCGGCCGCGACCACTCGCCGCCGCGGGTGTAGGGCACCACGCAGAAGGTGCAGAACTTGTCGCAGCCCTCCTGCACCGTGAGGAAGGCCGTGACCCCGGTGACATGGCGGTCGGCCGGGAGGGCGTCGAACTTTTCGTCGGCCGCGAAGTCGGCCGACAGGCGCTCACCTGTGGCCCGGTGGGCGCGGGCGATCAGTTCGGGCAGCTGGTGATAGGCCTGCGGCCCGACCACCAGATCCACTGCCGGCTGCCGGCGCATGATCTCCTCGCCCTCCGCCTGGGCGACGCAGCCCGCGACCGCGATGGTCATCGTTCCGCCGGTCTGGGCCTTGCGGCCCTTCATCAGCTTGATCTGGCCGAGCTCGGAATAGACCTTTTCGGTCGCCTTTTCGCGGATGTGGCAGGTGTTCAGCACCACCAGGTCCGCGCCTTCCGGCTGGTCGGTCACGGCATAGCCCAGCGGACGCAGGACATCGGCCATGCGCTCGCTGTCATAGACGTTCATCTGACAGCCGTAGGTCTTGATGTAGAGGCGCTTCGACGGCGCGGTGTCGGTCATTGAGGGGTTATGGGGTTGGCGCTCGGGTTTCGCAAGAAACACCGCTCACCCCGGCGAAGGCCGGGGCCCAGATGAAAGATTCCGATTTCGCCAATTGGCCGCTACGCCCCGTGAACCGGGTCCCGGCCTTCGCCGGGATGAGCGGATGAAAAATCAGTCCTCGATCGGCACGCCGTAGAGTTCCAGCCGGTGGTCGACCAGTCTGTAGCCGAGCTTGCGGGCGATGGCCTGCTGCAGGGCCTCGATCTCCTCGTCGACGAACTCGACCACCTTGCCGGTCTTCATGTCGATCAGGTGGTCGTGGTGGACGTCCGGGGCCTCTTCGTAGCGGCTGCGGCCGTCGCGGAAATCGTGCCGCTCGATGATGCCGGACTCCTCGAACAGCCGGACGGTGCGATAGACCGTGGCGATCGAGATGTGGGCGTCGATGGCGTGGGCGCGGCGGTAGAGCTCCTCGACGTCCGGGTGATCGGCGGCTCCCGACAGAACGCGGGCGATGATCCGCCGCTGGTCGGTCATCCGCATCCCTTTTTCGACGCAGAGCTTTTCGAGGCGGTCCACGGGATCTTTCTCCGAACGAGTCGGGCGCAAGATAGGCGTCTCAGACACGACTGTTAAGCGCCCGGCGCATGACAACGGCGTCAGCCCCGTCCGCGTAGTAGCCCCTGCGCAGACCGGTCGGTTCGAAGGCGGTCGCTGCGTACAGACCGAGCGCCGCGTCGTTGTCTGATGCGACCTCGAGAAACAGGCTGTCGGCGCCGCGTGCGGCGGCCAGGGTCGCGGCGGCCTCGACCAGCGCCCGTCCCGCGCCGTAGCGGCGGACCTGCGGGCTGACCGCCAGGGTGAGGATCTCCGCCTCGTCGGCCACCGCGCGACAGAGGATGAAACCCTGGCCGTCGAGCACCAGACCAAAGACGTTGAAGGTGATCAACAGGGCTTCGAACGCCCCGTCGTCCCAGGGCCGGGGAAAGGCCGAGGCGTGCAGCACCGCCAGCATGCGGGCGTCGTCGGGTGTGGCGCGCCGGGGAGTCATATCGGCAGCTTGGCGTCCGGTGCGCGCAGATACAGCGGTCGCGGGGCATGCACCGGCGCGGGCCCACGCATGGCGAGGCGGGCGACGGCCACAGGATCGGGACCGTCCGGCGTCAGGACAATGGCCCTGGGCAGGGTGTCGGCCAGCAGTGGCGCTCCCGAACCGATCAGGGTCGCCGGCCCGCCGGCGTAGACCTCCGCGATGCGGGCCGAGGCGGTCGTTGCCGCCAGGGCGTCCGGTGCGGTCAGGGTGACGCCGTCCCCGAACAGCTGGACATAGACCTGTTCCCGCCGCGCGTCGATGATCGCGGCGACGAACCCGTCGCGACCGAACGCCAGGGCATCCAGCGTTCCGACGCCGACACAGGGAATGGAGAGGGCGGCCGACAGTCCCTTGGCGAAGGCCAGGCCCACGCGCAGGCCGGTGAAGCTGCCTGGTCCGACCGTGACGCCGATACGGGTCAGGTCGCCGAAGGCCGCGCCGGCCTCGATCATCATCTCGCGCACCAGCGGTGCGAGCCGCTCCTGATGCCCGCGCGGCATGGCCTCGGAACGGGCGGCGAGCACGGTCTCACCGTCGAGGATCGCGACCGAACAGGCCGTCAGGCAGGTGTCCAGCGCGAGGATCAAGAGGCGTCCGCCGTCCAGGAGAAGCCCTGCAGGACCGGGTCGGCGGCGCGGATCGAGCCGAAGATGTAGCCCAGCTGCGGCGCGCCCGGGCGGCGGCAGATGGTGGCATCGCCGAAGCGCTCGGCGCCGTCGATACAGTCGCCAGGTCCGAAGCCCGACGCGCTCATCCGCAGACCGATGGTCTCGTCCCTGGGGCCCCGCGCGGCCGCGCCGGTGATGTAGGCCCGGTCAAGCGTGCCCGCATCGCCGTAGAACTCGATCTTCAGGTCGCCCGGGCCGGTCACGAAGATGACCGGCATGTCGAAGCCCTCCTCCGACACCGTTCCCGCCCGGACATCAGCCCCCGGGAACAGGCGCTTGAGAGCGATGACATCAAATGGCGTGGTGGTCGTCGCCGGCCCGATGGCGCCGGGCGCGATCAGCAGCCCGTCCGTGCGAGGCTCCGGGGCTTCCGGCTTGGGCGGTTTCGCCGGCATCGCCTGCGGCTCGGCGCTGCAGGCGGCCAGGGCAAGGGCGCCGGCGATGAGAAGGCTACGGGACATGGTGCGTGTCATAGCTCACTCCGCTCACCCCGGCGAATGCCGCAGTGAGCGGACCTACAGCGTCTGCTCGACCCGCGTCACTTCGGGGACATAGTGCTTGAGCATGTTCTCCACGCCGGCCTTCAGGGTCGCGGACGAAGACGGACAGCCCGAGCAGGCGCCGCGCATATGGAGATAGACCACGCCGGTGTCGGGCTCGAAGCGCGAGAAGACGATGTCGCCGCCGTCCTGGGCCACGGCCGGGCGGATGCGGCTGTCGAGCAGATCCTTGATCTCGGCCACCACCTGGGCGGTGTCGCCCTCATAGACGGTGGTGTCATGACCGGCGCCGTCATCGTCGGTCAGGATCGGCGCGCCGCTGGTGAAGTGATCCATGATCGCGGCCAGCACCGGCGCCTTGAGGTGCGACCAGTCGATATCCTCGCTCTTGGTCACCGTGATGAAGTCGCCGCCGAAGAAGACGCGCGTTACGTCGCCCAGGTCGAACAGGGCTTTTGCCAGGGGCGAGGAGGCGCCTTCGTCCGCATCGCGGAACTCCCGGGCGCCTTCGCCAAGAACGTCGCGGCCGGGGAGGAACTTGAGCACCGCCGGATTCGGCGTGGGTTCGGTCTGGATAAACATGAAATTACATGTGGCGCTGCGCGGGGCAGGTGACAAGAGCGAGCTTTTCTGGCGCTATGTAAGCAGCGATAAGATAGGGACAGCGCGACGACGGGCCAAGACCTGCGTCACGCAAGGGAAATGCAAGGGGATACGACCATGGCTGACGGCAATTTCGATCCGGGCAAGGCGGCGCGCGACAAGGACGAACTGCTAAAGGCTGCGCGCGAGCGGGCCTGGTCGCTGCCGCTGGACCAGATCAATGTGGTCGAGACCGAGCTCTGGCAGAACGACACCCACTGGCCCTATTTCGAGCGACTTCGGAAGGAGGACCCGGTCCACTACTGCACCGGCGACGAGGAGACCGGCCCCTACTGGTCGGTCACCCGCTTCAACGACATCATGGAGATCGACACCACCCACCAGGTGTTCAGCTCCGACGCGCACCTCGGCGGCATCACCCTGCGCGACATGGACGATGACTTCATCCTGCCGATGTTCATCGCCATGGATCAGCCCAAGCACGACGTGCAGCGCAAGACGGTCAGCCCCGTCGTCAGCCCCGCGAGCCTGATGCAGCTGGAGCCGATCATCCGCGAGCGCGCCGCCGGCCTGCTGGACAGCCTGCCGATCGGCGAGACCTTCGACTGGGTCGACCGCATCTCGATCGAGCTGACCACCCAGATGCTGGCGACCCTGTTTGATTTCCCGTTCGAGGACCGCCGCAAGCTGACCCGCTGGTCGGATGTGGCCACCGCCGCGCCCGGCATGGGGGTGATCGAAACCGAGGAGCAGCGCCGTCAGGAGCTGTTCGAATGCCTCGGCTACTTCACCAACCTGTGGAACGAGCGGATCAATGCTCCGCCGGCGAACAACCTGATCTCGCTGCTGGCCCATGGCGAGCAGACCAAGAACATGGAACCGATGGAGTATCTGGGGAACCTGATCCTGTTGATCGTCGGCGGCAACGACACCACCCGCAACTCGATTACCGGCAGCATCCTGGCCCTGAACCAGAACCCCGACCAGTACGCCAAGCTGCGCGCCAACCCCGCGCTGATCCCCTCGATGGTGTCGGAGACCATCCGCTGGCAGACGCCGCTGGCCCACATGCGCCGCACGGCGCTGGCTGACTACGAGATCGGCGGCAAGACCATCAAGAAGGGTGACAAGGTCGCCATGTGGTACGTCTCGGGCAACCGCGACGAGACGGCGATCGAGAACCCCGACGCCTACATCATCGATCGCGAGCGCCCCCGCCACCACATGTCATTCGGCTTCGGCATCCACCGCTGCGTGGGCAACCGCCTGGCCGAGATGCAGCTGCGCGTCGTCTGGGAAGAGATCCTCAAGCGCTTCCCGACCATCGAGGTCGTAGGCGAGCCCGAGCGCGTGCCGTCGGCGTTCGTGAAGGGTTACCTGACCCTGCCGGTGCGGATCCCGGCGAAGCTGTAAGGCTGGAATCCTTCCTCTCCGCGAAGCGGGGAGGGGGACCGCGCAGCGCGCGGTGGAGGGGCCGTCGCGATCACTGGCGGTCCTATCCTGAATTCCTGTCTTTCCGCAGAGTCCGTGGCCGCCCCTCCACCATGCTCCGCATGGTCCCCCTCCCCTCTGTCGAGGGGAGGAAAGGGCTGACGCCATCAGCCTGAATTGTCAGGCCAGGTCCGCGATCTCGTCGTCTGTGAGGTCGCCCGGCACCACTGTCACCGGCAGCTTCCGTGAGCCCCAGTTCACGCCATCCCGCGCGATCGAGGCCACCAGAGGGCCCGGTCCCTTGCCACCCGTTGAGGCGGCGAGGACGAGGATCTTGATGTCCGGGTCGTTGGCCACCGCCTGGCGGATCGCCAGCCTGGTGCTCTCGGCGTGCCTGATCAGGAACTCCGGCGCCTGGCCGGTGACGGCCATGACGGTCTCGGCCAGTTTCTGCAGGACCATCTCGGCCTCGGCCCGCTCCTGCCGCTCCATCTCCTCGCGCACGCCCGACCAGTGTTCGAACACGGCCGGCTCGATGACACGCAGCAGGCAGACGTGACCGCCCGTCGACAGCGCCCGCTTGCAGGCATAGCGCAGCGCTGCCCCGGACTCGGGGCTGTCGTCGGCGATGACCAGAAACTTGCGGCGGCTCATGGGCGGACGGTGGCTTAGCGGCGCGCGTTGGGCAAGGGGCGCCGAGATTGCGTGGTTCGAGACGCTCGGCCGAGGCCTCGCTCCTCACCATGACGAAGTTTTTTTGGCTTCCACCCTCTACGTCATCCTGAGGAGCGATCCGTCAGGATCGCGTCTCGAAGGACGCACCCGACTCAACGCCAGAACCCGACGATCCTTTTCACCTCGTCCAGCGTCGGCGCCGCAACCTCACGCGCCCTCTGTGCGCCCGCGGCCAGCACGCGGTCGATCTCGGCCGGGTCGGCCAGCAGGCGGCGCATCCGGTCGCTGACCGGTCCCAGCTTCGCCACCGCCAGATCGGCCAGCGCCGGCTTGAACGTCCCGAAGCCCTTGCCGCCGAACTCGGCCAGCACCTGGGCCTTGGTCAGCTCCGCCAGCGCGCCGTAGATGCCGACCAGATTGTCTGCCTCGGGGCGCAGCTTCAGGTCCTCCAGCGTCTCGGGCAGGGGCTCCGGGTCGGTCTTCGCCTTGCGGATCTTCTGGGCGATGGCGTCGGCATCGTCCGTCAGGTTGATGCGTGAATTGTCCGACGGATCGGACTTGCTCATCTTGGCCGCCCCGTCGCGCAGGGACATGATCCGCGCGCCCGGCCCCTCGATCAGCCCGTCGGGCAGGGGGAAGAAGCCCGGCCGGTCGAAGTCGTGGTTGAACTTGGCGGCGATGTCGCGGGTCAGTTCAAGGTGCTGCTTCTGGTCGTCACCGACCGGCACGTGGGTCGCCTTGTAGACCAGGATGTCGGCGGCCTGGAGCACGGGGTAGGTGTAGAGGCCGACCGAGCTGCGCTCCTTGTGCTTGCCGCTCTTCTCCTTGAACTGGGTCATCCGGTCGAGCCAGCCCAGGCGGGCGACGCACTGGAAGATCCAGCCGAGCTCGGCGTGGGCCATGACCGCTGACTGCGGGAAGATGGTCGCCTTCGCCGGATCCAGGCCGGCGGCGAGATAGGCCGCGGCGATCTCGCGCGTCTGGTTCGCCAGCAGGGCCGGGTCCTGCCAGACGGTGATGGCATGCAGGTCGGCGACGAAGATGAAGGTGTCCATCTCGTGCTGCAGCCGGGCGAACTTCACCAGGGCGCCGAGATAGTTGCCCAGGTGCAGGGCGCCGGACGGCTGGACGCCGGACAGCACGCGCTGCGGGCCGGAATAGGGGGCGGGAGGCTGATCGGTCATGGATCGGTCTTCTTGAATGGCAGGTCGTTGGGCCGCGCGGACGGGCGTCGGCGCGTGGAGCGGGCGTCAATCAGACGCTGCGCCATCGGCGCGGGGTATGTGCCGCGAGGACCATGGGCGCTCGATACGGCAGGGGCGGGGCTAGAGCAAGTCCGCCGGCGCGGCCGCCGCAACGCCCGGCTTGCGGCGCAGGGCCTCTCGGATCTCGGCGACCGTCACGCCGCCGCTGCCGAGCAGCAGGACAGGATAGAGCGCCGCGCCCGCCATGCAGAGCAGCAGGACGGTGATTTCCTTCGGGCCCAGGCCGATCATCCGGAAGCCGGTGAGGGGCGCCTCGATCTCGGCCCGGAACAGCTGGGCGGCAAACATCACGCCCCCCAGGACCGCGCTGGCCGCGGCAATCCGCGCCAGCTTGCTCCAGGCCGCCGGGGACGGCGTCCAGTCGCCGCGCTTGCGCAGGGCATGGACCATCTGGCCGACGTTCAGCCACGAGGCGAAGGCGGTCGCCGCGGCGATGCCCTCGAAGCCGATGATGTAGAACAGGGTGATCCCCAGGCCGATGTTCACGGCCACCGAAATGAGGGCGAAGCGCATCGGCGCCTTTGTGTCGTGCCGGGCGAAGAACACCGGCGACAGAACCCGGGACAGCACGAAGGCGGGCACGCCCCAGCCATAGTGGAACAGCGCCTTGGCCGTCTCGCCGGCGTCGTAGGCGGTGAACTCGCCGCGCTGGAACAGCCCGTCGATCAGATAGTGGGGCATGGCCATCAGAACGACCGCAGCCGGCAGGGTCAGGGCCATGGCGAAGACGATCGCCTGGTCCGTGGTTTTCTGGGCCTCGTCCTTGTCGCCGAGGCTGATGGCGCGGGACAGCGACGGCAGCAGGGCCACGCCGATGGCGACCCCGACGAGTCCGAGCGGCAGTTGATAGAACCGGTCGGCGACTGCCAGCCATGTGCGGGCTCCGTTGACCTGGCTGGCGATGATGCCCGACAGGAAAATGTTGATCTGTGTGACGCTGGCGGCGATGGCGCCGGGAATGGCGATCGCGATCAGCGCCCGTATCTCCGGCGTCAGGCGGGGCAGCGTCGGGCGGATTTTCGCCCCGACCCGCCGCACGCCCCACCACAGCAGGCCGGCCTGGACGACCCCTGCGGCGAGGATCGCCCAGCTGGCGGCGTGGGCCGAGTCAACGGCGCTGCGCGGCGGGATCACGGCGATCAGGATCGCGGCGTTCAGGACCGTCGGGGCGGCCGCCGACAGGGCGAACCGGCCGCCGGCGTTGAGCACGCCAGACAACAGGGCGACGATGGCCATGCAGGGCAGATAGGGCATGCTGATCTGGGTCAGCACGACCGCCAGCCTGTACTTCTCGCTGTTGAAGCCGAAGCCCGGATTGATCGCCAGCATCAGCCACGGCATGGCCAGCTGGAAGGCGATGGTCAGCACCAGGGTCATGGCGGCCAGCGTTGCCAGCGCGTCGGTCGCGAGCTTGTCCGCCGCCTCCTGCCCCTCGCTGGCCAGCACCTTGGAGTAGGTGGGCACAAAGGCGGCGGTGAAGGCCCCTTCGGCGAAGATCCGGCGGAACAGGTTCGGGAAAGACTGGGCGGTGTTGAATGCGTCGGCCGCAGGAGTCGCGCTGGCGCCGAGCCGCGCGGTGATGAACAGGTCCCGCGCCAGCCCCATGAAGCGGCTGACCAGGGTCAGGCTGGAGAACACCATCGAGGAGCGGATCAGGCCGCCCTTCGCGGGTTTCACAGGTCTGGGCGGCTCGGGCGTGCTCACGGGCCGCTTGTGCGATGGGGTGGCGAAGGGGTCAAGAACCCTACCGCCGCGCGCTGGCCCGCGCCCGCTCAAGCCGGGGACGGCCGCGCGGTGTCTGGCCTGAGTCTTCGGCTTCGAGGACGTCCATCAGCGCCGCCTTGAGCGCGGTCGCGCGCCGGGCGTCCGTCAGCTTGCCGCCGCCGGGGGTCTGGACATAGAAGGCGTCGACGGCGCGCTCGCCATAGCCATCGATGTGGGCCGATGTGATCGACAGGCCGGCGTCTGCGACCGCGCGTGCGAGCCCCTCCAGCAGGCCCGGTCGATCGCGGCCGGAGGCCTCCACGACCGTCGCCTCGGCAGAAGCCTCGTTGTCGAGCATGACAGTGGGCGTGATCGAAAACGCCGAGGCGCGACCCTGTTCGCCACCCTTTCGGGCTTCAAAGGTCGGGGCCTCACCACGCCCCGCAGCTTCCAGGCTGTCGGCCAGCCGCCGGAGGATGCGCGGATTGTCGCCGCCGATCGGGGCGCCGGTGACGTCCTGGACGTGGAACACGTCCAGCGCCTGGCCCTGGCCGGAGGTGAACACCCGCGCCCCGACGACGTTTCCGCCAAGCCCCGAGATGGCCAGGGACAGGTCTGCGAACAGGCCGCGCCGGTCCTTCGCCGCCACCACGATCTCGGCGGCGTTGCGATCCGGTCGAATGCGGGCCTCCGCCGCGGCCCCGCCCTGCAAGGCCGCGCGGCGGGCCAGAGCAGCATGGGCGGCCAGCTCCGACGGGGAGAAGGCCGTGAAATAAGCATCCTCCATCGACGACGCCCAGCCCAGGGCGGCCGGGTCGGCCTGGACCAGGGCGGCGCGGGCCTCGGCGGCTACGGACTCCTGGTGGCGACGGGCGCTGGCGGCGGGATCGCTGCCCCGACCGCCGCGGAAGATCGCCTCCGTGGCGGCGTAGAGCTCGCGCATCAGCTGGCCCTTCCAGCCGTTCCAGACTCCCGGGCCGACGGCGCGGATGTCTGCCACCGTCAGCACCAGCAGCAGCCGCAGCCGCTCGGGGTTCTCGACGATGCTGGCGAAGGCGGCGACGGTGGCCGGGTCGGTGACGTCACGCTTCTGGGCGTAGTCGCTCATGACCAGGTGATGCTCGACCAGCCAGGCGATCAGCTCGATCTTGGACCGCTCCAGACCCAGCCGCTCGCAGGCGGAGCGCGCGGCGCGGGCCCCGGCCTTCTCCTGGCCGCCGGCGCCGCCCTTGCCGGTGTCGTGCAGCAGCATGGCCAGGAACAGGCTCTCGCGATCGTCGATCAGCGGCATGATCGAGACCGCCAGCGGATGGTCGTCGGCCAGCCGGCCCTCGGCGATATCGGCGATGATCCCGACCGCCTTCAGCGTGTGCTCGTCCACTGTGTAGGAGTGGTACATGTTGAACTGCATCTGGGCGACGATCCGGCCGAACTCCGGCACGAAGCGGCCCAGCACGCCGGACTCGTTCATCAGCATCAGGGTGCGGTAGGTCCGCTTGCCGCGCGCCAGGATGTCGAGGAAGGCCTTCGCCGCCTCGGGGTCGCGGCGGGTCTTGACGGTGATCAGCGGCAGGCAGCGGGTGACCGCCGTGAAAGCGTCCGGGTGCAGGTCCAGGTCGCGCTGGTCGGCGATGCGGAAAATGCGGATCAGATCGACCGGATCGCGCTGGAACACTTCCGGTCCGTCGATGGTCAGGCGGCCGGCCTCCTCGTGGAAGCCGGCGATGTCGAGCGGCTTGCGCTTGGGGCTCGGCCGACCCGGCAGGAACCGCGACAGCCCTTTGGGCTGGGCCTTGAGGTGCTCGGTCTCCAGCTTGGCAGAGAAGGTCCGGGTCAGGGATCCGACCTCCCGGGCGATCAGGAAGTAGCGTCGCATGAAGCGCTCGACGGCGGGATTGTCGGCGCGGTCGCCAAAGCCCATCCGCCGGGCGATCTCGGGCTGCAGGTCAAACGTCAGCCGCTCTTCCGGCCGCCCGGTCGCGAAGTGCAGGTGGGCGCGCACGGCATGCAGGAAGTCGAACGCCCGCACGAAGGCGGCGACCTCGCGGCGATCGAAGTAGCCGAGGTTGAAGACGTCGGCCGGTCGCTCGACCGGGTGCAGGTATTCGGCGATCCACATCAGGGTGTGCAGGTCGCGCAGCCCGCCCTTGCCCTCCTTCACATTGGGCTCGACCATGTAGCGGCTGTTGTCGGCGCGGTTGTGGCGGTCGTCGCGCTCCTTGAGCTTGGCGGCGACAAACTCGGCCGCGGTGTTGCGCACCACGTCGCCACGGAAGCGCTTCCTGAGCTCCTCGGCCAGAGACTCGTCGCCGGTGAGGCGTCGGCCCTCGAGGATGGAGGTGCGGATCGTGAAGTCCTCTTTCGAGAGCCGCACGCATTCCTCGACCGTGCGCGAGGCGTGGCCGACCTTGAAGCCGAGATCCCACAGCGCATAGAGCATGAACTCGATGACGCTCTCGGCGT
Source organism: uncultured Caulobacterales bacterium (assembly GCA_903858185.1). Lineage (GTDB taxonomy): Bacteria > Pseudomonadota > Alphaproteobacteria > Caulobacterales > Caulobacteraceae > Caulobacter > Caulobacter lacus. The sequence continues at coordinate 3,295 of CAIOHT010000080.1, read as the reverse complement.
GGGCCGTCTGCTTGTAGGGGCGCAGGAACAGCAGGTCGAGATCGCTGTAGGGCGACAGAACGCCCCGGCCGTAGCCGCCCACCGCCAGCAGGCAGAGCCGCTCGCCTTCGGTCGGGTTGCGGGCGCGGAACATGTGCACGGTGGTGAAGTCGTAGAGGGCGGTGACCACTTCGTCGGTGACGCCGCACAGCAGCCGGGCCGTCTCGACCCCGCCGGCGCCGTTCTCCAGCCGCTCCTTGGCGATCATCCGGCCGCGGAACAGGGCGGCCTTCAGGATTTCCAGCGCCAGCTTTCGCTGCTCGGCCTCGTTGCCCAGGGCGTCGTGGGCCGCGGCGGTCAGACGCGTGCGCAGCGCGATGCCGTCAACGACATGTTCGAGGCGGGTCGGGCGAAGACGGGTGGCCATGAACCTTATGTGCGCTGCAACAGGGAGCGGTGCAACGGGTTGGCGGCGGGATGCGCGCGGTTGCCTGCCTTGCCGCCGGGCAGCGCGATGATATGTATGTCAAACTTTGACATACGAGGCGACCATGGCCACCAACGTTCATCTGAGCCCGGAACTCGAACGCTTCGCCCGTCAGTGCGTGGAAGAGGGCCGCTACAACAACGTCAGCGAAGTCGTCCGGTCGGCGCTGCGCATGCTGCAGGACGCCGAGGAGCGAAAGCGGGCGTTCATGGCCATGCTCGACGGCGTGCGTGAGGAATCGGATCGGGACGGCTGGGTGTCAGGCGATGACGCGATCGCCCAGGCCAGGTCGGCCATTGCCGAGGCGGAAGCGCGGCTGGGCCCTGATCCCGAATGAAGGCGGCGTTTTCACGCGCAGCGACCAGGGACTTCGTGGAAGTCGTCGATTTCATCAGCAGCGAAAGCCGGCGAGCGGCCAACAGGTTCATCGACGAGGTAGAGGACGCGTTAATCCGGATCGGTCGCCATCCTCAGATCGGCGTCGAGAGGCGAGAGCTGGCCGACCCGCCCGTTCGCTTCTGGACGCTCCAGCGATACCCCTACCTCATGGTCTATGATGCGGCCGTGAGCCCGCCAGCCATCCTCAGGATCCTGCACGGCTCACGAGACCTCCCGGAACTGCTGAGCGGCCTTCGGTCGGACTAAGCTAGAGCATTCCCTTCAGCCGGTAGAGCGCTTCCATCGCCTCGCGCGGGCTCATGCCGTCGGGTTCCATGCCCTTGAGGGCTTCCTCGACGGGGCTTGGGCCGTGTTTCACCGGGGTCGGAGCGACGGAGGCGAACAGGGGCAGGCCTTCAAGACGGGCGGGGGACTCCGCTTCGCTCTCCAGCCGTTCCAGCACTTCACGGGCGCGCGCCACGACGGCGGGCGGGACGCCGGCCAGCTTGGCCACCTGGACGCCGTAGCTGCGGTCGGCATGGCCGGGGCCGGCCTCGTGCAGGAAAACCAGGTCGCCGTTCCACTCCTTGGCCCGCATCGACAGGTTGGAGACGTAGGACAGCCGGTCCTCGAGCGCCGCCAGTTCGTGATAGTGGGTGGCGAACAGGGCCCGGCTGCGGTTGGTCCCGTGCAGGGCCTCGGCGCAGGCCCAGGCGATGGCCAGACCGTCCCAGGTGGCGGTGCCCCGGCCGATCTCGTCGAGGATGACGAAGCTGCGCGGGGTAGCCTGGGTCAGGATGGCGGCGGTCTCGACCATCTCGGCCATGAAGGTCGAGCGGCCGCGCGCCAGATCGTCGCCGGCGCCGACACGGCTGAACAGCCGGTCGACCACGCCCATCTTCAGCGACTTCGCCGGCACGAAGCAGCCGGCCTGGGCCATTACCGCCAGCAGGGCGTTCTGGCGCAGGAAGGTCGATTTACCCGCCATGTTCGGACCGGTGACGATCGACAGGCGCACACCCGTCTCCCCCGAACCGTCGAGACAGCAGTCGTTGGGCGTGAACGGCTCGCCGGCGCGTTTGACCGCCGCTTCGACCACCGGATGGCGGCCGCCCTTCGCGTCGAAGCCGAAGCCCTTGTCGACGACCGGCCGGACGGCCTGCTGGTCCTCGGCCCATTCGGCGAGGCCGGCGTCGACGTCCAGGGTCGCCAGGGCCCGGGCGGCCGCCTGCAACGGACCGACGAGCGCACAGGCAGCCTCGCGCCAGGCCTCGAACGTCGCGACCTCGATGGCCAGGGCCCGCTCGCCGGCCTGGGCGATGCGCGCGTCCAGATCGGCCAGCTCGACGGTGGTAAACCGCACCTGGTTGGCCAGGGTCTGGCGGTGGATGAAGGTCGCGTTGTGCGGCGGCTGGAAGAGCGGATCGGCCTTGCCCGCCGTGGTCTCGACGAAATAGCCGAGCACCGCGTTGTGGCGGATCTTCAGTGGCACGCCGCTGTCGGCGACCAGACGGCTTTCCAGCGCGATGATCACCCGGCGACTGTCGTCGCGCAGGGCGCGGGCCTGATCGAGCTCGGGACGGATATCGGCGGCGACAAAGCCGCCGTCGCGGGCCTGGGCCGGCAGGTCAGGGCCGAGGCCGGTCTCAAGCTGCGCCAGCAGGCCCGACAGGTCCGCCGACAGCGACGGATTGACCGCCGCCAGGGCCCGCTCGATCTCGAACGGCGGGGGATTGAGACCGTCGCCCGCATCAACCACCAGACCCGACAGGGCCTCGCCGGTCTTCAGGCCGTCGCGCAGGACCCCGAGATCCCGTGGCCCCCCACGCCCCAGCGCCAGGCGGGACAGGGCGCGGGCCAGGTCGCCGGAGCGCTTGAGGGCGTCGCGCAGCCGTTCGCGCAGGACACGCCGCTCCAGCAGCCACTGGATGGCGTCCAGTCGGGTGTCGATGGCCGCCGGGTCCAGAAGCGGTCGGGCCAGTCGCGCGGCCAGCATCCTTGAGCCGGCGGCGGTGACACAGCGATCAATGCTGCCGAGCAGCGAGCCCTCGCGCTGGCCGCCGGTGGTGCGTTCGATCTCGAGACTGGTGCGGGTGGCCGGATCGATCGCCATGACGTCCGCCTCGCCCGCGCGGCGTGGCGGTGACAGGGCCGGCAGCTTTCCGGCCTGGGTCATTTCCAGATGGGCGGCGATCAGCCCCAGCGCCGAGATCTCCGCCCCGGCCAGGCCCCCGAAGCCGTCCAGGGTTTCGACGCCGTAAAGCCGCTTGAGCCGCGCCTCGGAGGCGGCCGGCTCGGCCAGGGCCTGGGCTACCGGCTGCACAACCCCGCCGGCGCTCTTGAGCGCCAGACTGACCGTCTCGTCGGCGAACAGGCGGTCCGGGACGAGTATTTCCGACGGCTGCAACGCCGCCAGTGCGGCCGAAAGACCCGAGGGGGCGATCAGCAGGC
>CAIOHT010000079.1 GCA_903858185.1 uncultured Caulobacterales bacterium | reverse complement strand
GGCGTCGAGAAACGGCTTGTCCATCGTCACCGAGGTCCGGTCCGGCAGCAGCCGGTCGCCATGCCGGCGCAGCGTCTTGATGTAGCTGAAGATATAGTCCCAGCGGCCGCAGTTGAGCGCCGCGGCGTGGTCCCGGAGCTCATAGAGGATCTCGTCCATCTCGAAGACCGCCGGCAGGGTCTCGATCAGCATCGTTGCCTTGATCGTGCCGACCGGTACGCCGTGATGCGCCTGTGCGAAGACGAACACATCGTTCCACCAGCGCGCCTCCTCGTAGTGCTCCAGCTTGGGCACATAGAGGTAGGGGCCGCTGCCGATGGCCTTCAGGGCGGCATGGTTGTGGTGGAAATAGAGCCCGAAATCGACGAGGCCGCCGGGGACCTTCTTTCCGTTCCGAAGGATGTGTTTCTCGTCCAGATGCAGCCCGCGGACGCGGGCGACCAGGGTCGCGAGCTTCGGCCCCAGGGCATAGTGCTTGCCGCTGGCGGGATCGTCGTATGTCAGGGTGCGGGCGACCGCATCGCGCAGGGCCCGCTGGCCGCCGACGACATTGGCCCAGGTCGGCGACAGGGCGTCCTCGAAGTCGGCCATGAACAGCTTCACGTCGCTGTTCAGGGCGTTGATGACCATCTTGGCCTCGGCCGGGCCGGTGATCTCGACGCGGCGGTCGAGCAGGTCCGCCGGCAGGGCGCCGACGGTCCAGTCGCTCTCGCGCACGGCCAGGGTCTCGGGCCGGAATCCGGGCAGGCCGCCGCCGTCGATCCGGGCCTGCCAGACCTTGCGCGCCGCCAGCAGATCGGCGCGGCGATCGGCGAAGCGGTCGACCAGTTCACCGAGGAAGGCCAGCGCCTCGTCGGTGAGGATCTCGCGGTCCGCATCGGTCAGCGGCTCGGTAAAGGTGAATCCCGCGGCCATGTCTCACTCCTCAAGGGTCGATGGTGATAGACCCGTGGCGACAGGGGCGACAAGGCAGGGGGAGCGATCATGCCGTTCAACGCTGATCTCGCGGGGGCGAGCTGGGGACCGATCCGCTGGGAGATGACACCACGGCGGGCGCTGGCCTATCGCGCCGCCCTGGCGCCGCAGGACGCGGCCGGGCTCGACGACGCAGCGGACGGGGGGCTGTTCGCCCTGCCGATGCAGGTGGTCTCGCCCGAGTGGGTGCTGGTGTTGATGGCGCGGGAGCATGCCGACCAGACCCTGACGCTGGAGGAGGGCCGCCGGGCGGTGCATGCCGGCCAGGACAGCGTCTTCCTGCGCCCGATCCGGGCCGGCGATGAACTCGAGGTCACCGCCACCCTGCTGGGAGCGCGCGCCAGCCGCGCCGGGGTGGTGACCGCCATACGCTTCGAAACGCGGGACGCCCGGACCGGCGCGCTGATGGTCGAGACGCTGTCGACAACCGTCTACCGGGACGTGGCCCTGACCGGCGCGGAAACGCCGGACATCCCGTCCCCGTCCTTCGCGGAGCCGGACGCCGGCGCGGCCGAAATCGTGATCCAGACCAGCCCGGCCCTGCCGCACATCTATTCGGAGTGCGCCGAGATCTGGAACCCGATCCACACCGAGCGCCAGGTCGCGCTGGCGTCGGGGCTGCCCGACATCATCATCCACGGCACCGCCCTCTGGGCGCTGGCGGGGATCGAGGCGGCGCGGATCTATGCGGACGGCGACACGCGAAGACTGACCCGGCTGGCCGCGCGGTTCACCGGCCAGGCGTTTCCCGGGCGGCCGATGACGCTGGCGCATGATCGCGCGGACGACGGGGTGCGACTGGCGCTGAGGTCGGATGACGGGCGGGTGTTGCTGACGGGGTTGGCGGAGTTTTCCAACTGATCCTCTCCCTCACGGGAGAGGAGAGACTATTTTTCGGCCGCCAGCAGCGCCCGCAGTTCCGCCTTCGCGATCTTTTCCAGCGTCGACCTCGGCAGTTCCGCCACCAGCCGCACCTCGTGGGGCTGTTTGAAGCTGGCCAGGGTGGCAGCGCAGGCCTCGAGGATGCGGTCCGGCAGGGTAGCGTCCGCCGCGTCCAGCGGGATCACGAACGCCACAGGGACCTCGTCGAGCATCGGGTGGCGGCGGCCGACCACGGCGCATTCCCGCACACCCGCGACCGAGCCGACGACGCGCTCGATCTCTGACGCCGCGACGTTCTCTCCGCCGACCTTGAGCATGTCCTTGCTGCGGTCGGCGAAATACAGGAACCCGTCCTCGCCCAGCCGGACCCGGTCGCCGGTGATGAACAGGCCGTCGGGCGTGTAGGCCTTCGCCGTCGCGTCCGGATCGCCGGCGTATTCGAGGAACAGCGACAGGCCGCGCTGGCCCTCGACAAGCAGATCGCCGGTCTCGCCCGGCTTCACGGGGTCGCCGGCCTCGTCCAGCACATGGATGCGATAGCCGGGCGACGGACGCCCCATCGACATCGGCGCGTCCGGCAGGTGGGCGCTGCCGACCGTTCCGTGGGTCATGGTCTCGGTCATGCCCCACCAGCCGATGGTCTTGATCCCGAACAGAGCGTCGGTCGGCGGCTCGCAGACGCCGTTGCCCCAGAAGCGGTAGCTGTGCCGCTCCGGCTTCGGCTGCCCGGCGATGGCCTTGAGGCAGAAGGGCACCATCGAGGCCCAGGTGCAGCCGTGCTTCAGCGAGACCGGCCAGAACCGCGAGGCCGAGAACTTCGGCTGAAGCACGATGGTCGCGCCGGCCCAGAGGGCGGCGGCCACGGAATAGACCTGCGCATTGGTGTGGAACATCGGCAGGAAGACCAGGTGCACGTCGTCGGGCCGCAGGTCCTCGTGCAGGGCGCACATCTTCGCGCCCCAAAGGAAGTTGGCATGGGTCCAGAGCACCGCCTTGGGCCGCGCCGTTGTGCCCGAGGTGTACTGGATGCCGAAGTGGGCCATCGGATCATGCGGGCGCGCCGTCAGGTTCGCCGGATCGGCGGACAGCGCGCTGAAGGGCTCGAAGCCGGTCATGTCGGCCGTCGCCGGCGCGCCGTTGTCGGTTGCGGTGACCACCAGCCAGCCGAGACCGGGTGCGGCGTCGCGCACGAACCGGGCGAAGCAGGGCTGGGTCACGCCGCCGACCGCGCCGCTGTGGCTGGCGAAGTAGGCAATCTCGTCGGCGCTGGACTTGGCGTTGGTCGTTACCGCCACGGCGCCGGCATAGGCGCAGCCGAGCCAGGCGATGACCGACTCCGGACAGTTGTCGAGATGCACCAGAACCCGGTCGGCCGGCTTCACCCCGCGCGCCTGGAGGCCGGCGGCGAAGCGGCGAATCGCGTCAGCCAGTCCGGCATAGGACCAGGTCTCCCCCGCGCCCTCGAACGGCTCCCAGATCAGCGCCGGGTGATCGGCGCGCTGCCGCGCCTGCATGTCGATCAGGCTGCGGACGTCCATGCCCGCAAAGGGATTGATCGGCGTTGGCGTGGTCATCTGGTTCCCCCTGCGAAGCCCATGGCGAATGCCCTATTGGACGCCCGCTTGCAATTATGACCGATTAGTCTAATAGTGACCAAATAGTCAAATATCAGACGCGGAATGATGCCTCAGCCCGAAGTCCTGAAGACCGACCGCCGCCGGGCCCGCACCCGGGCGGCCCTGCTACAGGCCGGTCAGTCCCTGTTCGCTGCGCAATCGGTGGACGCGGTCAGCGTCGACGACATCGTGCTGGCCGCCGACGTGGCCAAGGGCAGCTTCTACAACCACTTCACCGACAAGGACGCCCTGGCGCGCGAGATCGCCGCCCGGGTCAGGGCTGAAGCCGAAGCCGAGGTCGATGCGGCCAACGCCGGCATCGCTGACCCGGCCCAGCGCATGGCCAGGGGTCAGGCCGTGTTCGTTCGGTACGCCGCGCGCAACCCGGAGCGGGCCCGGGCGATGATGCGGCTGCATGCCGGCGCCACGCTGCCGAACGCTCCGATGAACCGCGGCCTGCGCGCCGACATAGTGGCCGGGCTGGCAGACGGTTCATTCCGGGACCTGACGGTCGAGACCGGCCTCCTGATGGCCATGGGCACGGGCATGGTGGCGGTCACGCGCGTGCTGGAGGCGGACGCCCTGGCCGATCCCGCCGCCCTGTCGCGCGAACTGAGTTTTGGTCTGCTGCGTGGTCTGGGCGTGGCCGAGACCACCGCCCGCGACATAAGCGAGGCGGCCGCAATCGACATCTTCAAGGAGCTCTGACCGTGAGTCTGATCAGGATCGAGGACATCGCCCACGTGCGCTTTCGCGCGCCCGACCTGGGCGAAATGCAGACGTGGCTGGAGCAGTTCGGCCTCCAGGTCGCGGCGTCCGATGGACAGAGGCTGTTCATGCGCGGCAAGGGCGGCGCGCCGTTCGTGCACGCCACGGAGCGGGGCGAGCCGGGCTTCGCGGGTATCGGATTCCGCGCCGCCAGCCTGGCCGATCTGGAGACCCTGGCGACGGCCGAAGCCGTGACGGTCGAGCCCTTCGACGCACCCGGCGGCGGCTTCGTCGTGCGTCTCGCCGATCCCGACGGCCATGCGGTCGAGGTGGTCGCCGGCCAGGCCTTCGCCGACCCGGAATCCTTCGCGCCGCGCCAACCCTGGAACGACGCCGACGGTCACGCCCGTCTGCGGACGGTCAAGCGCATGGACCCGGGGCCTGCCAACGTCATCCGCCTCGGCCACGCCGTCCTGAACGTGTCCGACTTCCGGGCCTCCGAGGCCTGGTACAAGGCCCGGTTTGGCTTCATCACCTCCGACGAGATCGCCCTGTCTCCGGACTTCTCGATCGGCGCCTTCATGCGCTGCGACCGGGGCGACACCCCGACAGACCACCACACCCTGTTCCTGCTGCAGAACCCCAAGGGCCCCGGCTTCAACCATGCCGCCTTCGAGGTGCGGGATCTGGATGACCTGATGGCCGGCCACGATCACCTCAAGTCGGCCAGCCGGACCCCGGCCTGGGGCGTCGGCCGCCATATCCTCGGCAGCCAGGTGTTCGACTACTGGGCCGACCCCTGGGGCCATGTGCTGGAACACTGGACCGACGGCGACCTGCTGACCGCCGCAGACGGGTCCAACGTCGCGTCGATGGCCGACCTGCTCGGCATGCAATGGGGGCCGCCTCCCGGCCCCGCCTTCGGTTAGGAGCCCCGACCATGAAACTCGCCACCTTCACTGCCGGCAGCACGCCGGAACTGGGCGCCGTCGTCGGGGACAGGATCGTCCCGCTGAACCGCATCGCACCGGGTCTGCCCGCCGACATGATCGGGCTGATCGGTGCCTGGCCTGCCGCCGAGGCCGAGGTCCGCAAGATCGCCGACGGCGGGATCGGCGCCCTGGCGCTGGACAGCGTCCGCCTGCTCGCCCCGATCCCGCGCCCCGGCAAGATCTGGGCGATCGGCCTCAACTATGCCGACCACATCGCCGAGAGCGGTGTCGAGACCCCGCCCAACCAGGTCTGGTTCACCAAGGCCGGCACGGCGGTGACCGGGCCGTATGATCCGGTGCAGGTCCCGACGCCGTTCTGCGACTACGAGGTCGAGATGGTCGCGGTGATCGGCGCCGGCGGCCGCAACATCAGCAAGGCCGATGCGCCCGGCGCAGTGTTCGGCTGGTGCGTCGGCAACGACGTCACCGAGCGGATGTGGCAGCACCGCACGCCGCAGTGGTCGCTGGGCAAGTCCTTCGACACCCACGCCCCGTTTGGTCCCTGGATCACCACCGCCGACGAGATCGCCGATCCGCACGCGCTCGACCTGCGCTGTCTGATCAACGGCGAGACGCGGCAGAACTCGAACACCCGGCATCTGGTGTTCGACGTCTGGGCGCAGATCGAGCACCTCTCCACCGCCATGACCCTGGAGCCGGGCGACGTGATCTTCACGGGCACTCCGGGTGGAGTCGGGGCGGCCATGGACCCACGTCAGTTCCTCCGGGCCGGCGACGTGATGCGCTGCGAGGTCGACGGCATGGGCCACATCGAAGCGGTCTGCGAGGCGGTCTGATGAGCCACGATTGCGACGTTCTGGTCGTCGGGCTCGGGCCCGTCGGCGCGGCCCTCTGCGCCCTGCTGGCGCGGGAGGGCGTGACCGCCATCGCGGTCGAGAAGGAGTCAGCGGTCTATCCCCTGCCCCGCGCCGCCCATTTCGATCACGAGATCATGCGGCTGTTCCAGAAGCTGGGCATCGCCGGTGAAATGCAGGCCGCCTCGCAGGTCGCGCCGGCCTACGAGTTCCGCAACGCCGCGGGCCAGATCCTGATGCGCTACGACCTGATCGCCCAGGGCAGTCCGTCCGGCTGGGCGCCCAGCTACATGTTCCACCAGCCCAGCCTGGAGGTCGCCTTGCGGCGGCTGGCGGGGGAGTCGCCGCACGTCCAGCTGCGCCTGCCCCGGACCTTGCGATCCTTCGACCAGGACCCGGAGGGCGTCACCGCCATTGTCGACGGACCGGAGGGTCCGGAGACCGTCCGCGCGCGCTGGATGGTCGCCTGCGATGGCGCGAAGAGTCCCGTGCGCGAGGCGCTGGGCATCGGCCTGGACGATTTCGGCTTCGACGAACCCTGGCTGGTGATCGATGCGCTGGTCAGCGACCCCTCGCGACTACCCGCCGCGAACCTGCAGATCTGCGACCCCGCCCGGCCGACCACCTGTCTGGTGATGAGCCAGGGCCGGCATCGCTGGGAGTTCATGCTGCTGCCCGGCGAGACGCCGGAGGACCTGCTTGACGAGGGGGTCATCCGCGAGCTGCTCAGGCCCTGGAACTGCGACGACGTGGTCGAGATCGAGCGCAAGGCGGTCTACCGCTTCCATGGCCGGGTCGCCCGGCGCTGGCGCGAAGGCCGCGTGCTGCTGGCCGGCGACGCCGCGCACCAGACCCCGCCCTTCGCCGGGCAGGGCATGTGCTCGGGCCTGCGCGACGTCGACAACCTGGCCTGGAAGCTGGCGGCGGTGATCCGGCGCGACGCCGATCCGGCCCTGCTGGACAGCTACCAGACCGAACGCGAGCCGCAGGTGCGCAGCGTCATCCAGCTGGCCATCACCATGGGTCGGGTGGTCTGCATCAGCGATCCGCAGGCTGCGGCCCAGCGCGATGCAGGCATGCTGGCCCAGCGCGCGGCGGGGGGAGAGGCTCCGCCGCCCGCGCCGCTACGGCTTGGGCCGGGCGTCTTGCTGGACGGCGGCGGCGAGTATTTCCCGCAGCCCTGGTCGGAAACCGGCCGGATGGACGACGTGCTGGGTGACGGACCCTGGCTGATCGAGCGGGCGTCGGTGCGCGGCGGTCCGCTCGCCCCCTTTGCCGACCGGCTGGAGCCGTGGTTCGACAGCCGCGGCGTCGAGGCAGTGCTGGTGCGTCCGGACCGCTATGTCTTCGGCACGGGGCCTGTCGAGGTGCTGAAGGCCGCCTGGGCGGACGGTGTCGGACCGCTCTGACGCCGCTATCGCGCGAGGGCAGCGATCAGGGCGTCTGCCGCCCGCTGCGCGCCCTGCCCGTCGCAGAGCTCCGCCGAGCGGGCCGACAGCCCGGTCCGCAGCGCGCCATCGCGCGCCAGGCGGTCGACGGCCTCCGACAGCCGTCCCTCCAGGCCGGGCCAGCGGGCGTCCAGCGCCAGGGTGATCCCGGCGGCGTCCAGCTTCATGGCCATGTCCCGCTGGTTGTCGGCGAGGATCAGGGTCACGGTCGGCAGGCCAAGGCACGCACGCTCCCAGACACTGGACCCGCCGGCGCCGACACAGACGTCCGCCCGCGTGACCAGCCCGGCCATGTCGGCGGTGTCCACGTGCAGGGAAATCTGGCCCCCGGAGGCGAGCGTCTCGAGCGCGGGAAGGCTCGGCGCACCGGCGCCGACCACCACGTCCAGCGCCAGACCGCTGTCCGCCAGCGCATGGGCGACCCGGCCGGTGATCCCGCCGACGTCGGTCAGCCCGAGCGACACCAGGCACCGCCCGGCCGGGCCGGCCCGACGCGCCAGCGCCTCAACCCGCGCCGCCGCGAACGCCGGCCGAACAAGAGCGTAGGATGGCCCCGCCAGCACCACCGGCGCGGCGTAGTCCCGCGTCTCCCGTCCGAACGAGGGGTCGAGCACGACATCGGCGTCGTGAGGCCGCGCCAGATCGTCGATCACCGCCAGCCGCCGGGCCCGTTCACGCCAGAGCACCTCGGTCGCCGGCGCCATGCGGTAGGAGTCCAGCACCACCAGATCGGCAGCGGCGTCCTCATCGGCGAGCGGGATATCCGGCGCATAGCGGGCCAGGACGTCGGCGGCTTCGGGCGTGCGGACGAAGGCGCAGCCCGCGCCCCTTGCGGCCAGCGCCCCGGCCAGCGTCAGGCAGCGCATCACATGCCCGCCGCCCACGCCCGGGCCGGCGTCACAGACGAACAGGATGCGCGGCGACGTCATGGGACCGATTTTGGCCTGAGTCGGGGCTTTCCGCCGCGCGCGACTGGCGAACGCCCGTTTTTGGTCCCATATCGATCCCGAAGCTGACGCACCCGGGGGCGAGCATGACCACACAGAAGCGATCCATCGTCGTCACCGGCGTGTCCACCGGCATCGGCTGGGGCGCGACAAAGGTTCTGGTCCAGAAGGGCTTTCATGTCTTTGGCAGCGTCCGCAAGGCCGCTGACGGCGAGCGGCTCAAGGCCGAGTTCGGCGACGCCTTCACGCCCCTGCTGTTCGATGTCACGGACGAGGCTGCGGTCCGCGCCGGGGCCCGGCAGGTCGAGGCGGCGCTGGGCGGCGCGACGCTGGCCGGACTGGTCAACAACGCCGGCATCGCGGTCGCGGGCCCGCTGCTGCATCTGCCGATCGAGGACTTCCGTCAGCAGATGGAAGTCAATGTCACCGGGATCGTTATCGTGTCCCAGGCCTTCGCCCCGCTGCTCGGCGCCGAAGGTCAGCACCGCAAGGATCCGGGCCGGATCGTCAATATCTCCTCGGTCGGGGGAAAGACGGCCAACCCGTTCCTGGCGCCCTATTGCGCCTCGAAGTTCGCGGTCGAGGGCCTTTCGGAGTCCCTGCGTCGCGAACTGCTCGCGTTCGGCGTCGATGTGATCGTCGTCGCGCCTGGCGCGGTGGCCACGCCGATCTGGGCGAAAGCCGACGAGCTCGACATCAAGGCCTATGCGAACACCGTCTACGCCGGCCCGCTGGCGCGGCTGCAGGCCTACATGCAGGGCCTGGGCAAGACGGGGCTGCCGCCGGAACGCATCGGCGAGGCGATTCACACCGCCCTGACGACCCCGAAGCCGAAGGTCCGCTACACGGTTTCGCCTGAGCCGTTCCAGGTGTTCATGTCCGAGCGGGTGCTGTCCAAACGCGCGCTGGACAGCATTGTCGGCAAGCGGCTGGGGCTGTTGCCGGAGTAGCCATCCAGAGTCAGGTCCCCCTCCCCGCTTCGCGGAGAGGACTTAGGTAATCATCCCCCAGTCCAGTGGTTCGCCGAAGGCGAGGTCACGGCTGGCCGCCTTGCCCAGGACGCGGTCGAGGTCTGCGGGCGGCAAACCGTTGCCAGGCCGCACGGACCGGACATTGGCTTTCGTCAGAAGTTCGCCGGCCTTCACCGGCGCCGTCACATAGAGCGAGCGGCGGAACTGGCGGTTGGCCTTCTCTGATCCCAGCACGTCGTAGTGGGCCTTGCCCAGCGCCGCCCAGGCATCCCGGCAGTCGCGCACCAGCGCCGTGAACTCGGCCGGCTCCAGACTGAAGGCCGCGTCCGGTCCGCCGTCAGACCGGGCCAGGGTGAAGTGTTTCTCGATCACGCAGGCGCCCAGGGCCACGGCCGCGACCGAGGTCGCCGTGCCGGGCGTGTGGTCCGACAACCCGATCAGGACGCCCAGTCGCGCGGCCATGTCGGGGATCGTCCGCACGTTGGCGTCCCCGAAGGTCGCCGGATAGCTGGACACGCAGTGGAGCATCACCACCCCGGCCGCCCCGCCGGCCAGCGCGGCGTCGCGGGCCGTCTCCATCTCTTCGAGATTGGCCATACCGGTCGAGATTATCAGCGGCTTGCCGTGCGCGGCAGCGTTGCGGATCAGCGGCAGGTCGACGGCCTCGAAGCTGGCGATCTTGTAGGCGGGCGCGTTCAGGCCTGCGAGCAGGTCCACGGCCGTCTCGTCGAACGGACTGGAGAACAACGTCACCCCCCGCGCGGCGGCCCGCTCGAACAGGGCCGCGTGCCATTCATACGGCGTCTGCGCCTCGCGATAGAGGGCGTGCAGGGTCTGGCCGTCCCACAGTCCGCCATGGATAACGAATTCCGGACGGTCGACATCGAGGGTGATGGTGTCCGCCGTGTAGGTCTGGATCTTGATCGCATCGCAGCCGGTGTCGGCCGCCGCGTCGATCATGGTCAGGGCCCGTTCGAGGCTGCCATTGTGGTTGCCCGACAGTTCGCAGATCACATAGGGCGGATGGCCGGGTCCGATCTTCCGGCCGGCGATGGTGATTTCGGGAGCGCTCATCTGTTGCCGACCTCGATCACTGACACATTGCTTTGCAGCCCTTCGAGAACCTCGGGCCAGACCGCTTCAAGCCTGGCCATCAGGAACCAGTTTCGCGTGTTGCCGAACCGTAGCCAGAGCACCCGGGCGCGAGGATGCCTGTTCAAAGCCCACTCGTTGAAGTCGCGATCCTTCGTGACCAGTATGGCCTGGCGCTCAAGAGCGGCGGCCCAGATCGTCTCGTCCGATGCGTGCTGCAGTCCAATCTCGGCAACATGAACGGCCTCGCACCCTCGCTGCTGAAGCCAGCCCGCCAGACTCGACGGCAACTGCGCGTCGAGGAGGAACTTCAAGCGGCGACGATTGCCGTGCCGGCGACGACAGCCGCCGCGTAAGCGATCGCGGCCCGCAGGTCATCAGCCTCGAGATAGGGATAGTCCTCCAGGATCTCCGCAGCAGTCATCCCTCCGGCCAACATCTCGAGCACGTCCTGCACGCGAATTCGCAGCCCGCGAATACAGGGGCGCCCATGCATCTTGCCGGGTTCAATGGTGATGCGGTCCAGAAGGTCGCTCATGACGGCAATATAGCGCCGATGCGGAATCCCGCCTAGCGCCCGTCAGTCGCCACCGCCGCCATCACCGCCACCGTCTGAACCGCTGTCGTTGTCGTCGTTGCGCGAACGCCCGCTGTCGCCGCCGACGGACCCACCGTCGCCGGCCGTCCCGTCCCCCTTGCCCTTTTCCTTCGACTTCTTTGCCGACATCGCCACGCCCATCCCGCAGCCGATGGCAACGCCCAGGCTGAGACCGAGGGCCAGGTTGTCGAGCGCCAGACCGAGAGCCACGCCGAGCGCCAGGCCCGCGCCGATGCCGATGGAAAACCCTGCTCCGTTCATATCGCGCCCCCGAATACCACGCGCCCATCGCGCCGAAGCGGAATCATCCCTAAATTGGAGCCCATGTCGACCTCCGCTCCCCGCACCACCCGCTGTCTGATCATCGGTTCCGGCCCCGCCGGCTGGACCGCTGCCATCTATGCCGCCCGCGCGCTGCTCAAGCCCGTGCTGATCCAGGGCATCCAGCCCGGCGGCCAGCTGACGATCACCACCGACGTCGAGAACTATCCCGGCTTCGCCGACGTCATCCAGGGGCCCTGGCTGATGGAGCAGATGGAGGCCCAGGCGCGTCACGTCGGGACCGAGATCATCAGCGACATCGTGCTCGAGGCCGACCTCTCGCAGCGGCCGTTCCGGATCAGGACCGACAGCGGCCAGGACTGGCTGGCCGAGACGGTGATCATCGCCACCGGCGCCCAGGCCAAGTGGCTGGGCCTCGACAGCGAGGCGCGATTCCAGGGCTTCGGCGTCAGCGCCTGCGCCACCTGCGACGGCTTCTTCTATCGCGGCAAGGAAGTCATCGTGGTCGGCGGCGGCAACACCGCCGTGGAGGAGGCGCTGTACCTGACCAGCTTCGCCAGCAAGGTCACCGTGGTCCACCGCAAGGACGAGTTCCGCGCGGAGAAGATCCTGCAGGAGCGTTTGCTGGCCAATCCGAAGATCGAGGTGATCTGGGAGCATGCCATCGACGAGATCCTCGGCGATACCGATCCCATGGGCGTCACGGGCGCGCGGCTGAAGCACGCGCGGACCGGCGAGACCCGCGAGGTGAAGGCCGACGGCGTATTCATCGCCATCGGCCACGCCCCCTCGTCGGAGCTGTTCAAGGACCAGCTGGAAACCCACGCCGGCGGCTATCTGTCGGTCGAGCCGGGCACGACCTCGACGGCTATCCCCGGGGTCTATGCCGCCGGCGACGTCACCGACGACATCTATCGACAGGCCGTGACGGCCGCGGGCATGGGGTGCATGGCGGCGCTGGAGGCCGTGCGCTTTCTCGCCGAAAAGGACCACGAGGCCGCCCACCATCCGATCAGCCACGGCGAAGCCCTGAAGATCGGCATATGGTGATCCGTCCAGCCGCGCCGGAGGATCACGCGGCCATCCGCGCCGTCATCACGGCCGCCTTCACCGCCGAGTTCGGCAAATCCGATGAAGCCGGTCTCGTCGACGCCCTGCGCGCCGACGGCGATGCGCTGCTGGAACTGGTGGCGGAGGAGGACGGCGTGGTCGTCGGCCACATCCTGTTCAGCCCTCTGGCCGCCGATACCGGCGCCCGGTTCGCGGCGCTGGCCCCGCTCTCGGTCCAGCCCGGCCGGCAGAAGGACGGCCTCGGGACCTGTCTGATGGAGACAGCCCACGAGCTGCTGCGGGCCTCCGGGATCGAGGCCGTGATCGTCCTCGGTCATCCCGCCTATTACCCCCGTGTCGGCTATTCCGCCGAGGCTGCGAGGCCGGTGAAGGCGCCGTTCGCCGGGCGGTCGTTCATGGCCCTTGCGCTAAGGCCCGGCGTGCTGGACCGGCCCGTGACCGTGACCTACGCAAAGGCTTTCGGGATTCCTGCCGGGTCCCCGCCCTGACAGCGTCGTCAGCGCGGACCTACGGCCCCCGACGGGTGGCGATCGGCAGGTCGCCGGCATTGGGGTCGGACGCGGGCGGGGCGACCTGCTGGGGCGCGGTGCTGACCGGCGCGTCAGGATCTTCCATCGCCTTGAGACGCGCATTGATGTCGGCGATCTCCTGCGGCGTCGGCGGGCGACGGGTGGGCTGGAGCGCACCCTCGATGCGCACCGGCTCTTCGCCCGGCAGGCCCGGCACCTGAATGGCGTAGCTGCGGCTTTCGCCCGCCACGTCCAGGGTCAGAGTCCGGACCTCCTCGCCCTCATGCAAGTGGTCGCCGAGCAACTGGTTGCCCTGCGTTCGGCCGTCGAGGCCCTCGAGAATGGCCAGACTCAGGTTTGATTCTCCGCCTGCATACTTGCCGGAGAACGCACGCGGCTGGCCCGACGGGCCGGTCCAGCGATAGAAGATATGCCGTCCGATCTGGGTGATCTTGTAGAGGGTCGGCGCCCAGTACGGGGCGACATAGTCGGCGTGATAGTGGGTCGCCGTGCCGATGGTTGGGAGCACAAAGCCGTTCAGCGACCTGAGGGCGACGCTCCTGGCGCGCTCCCACAGCACAGGATGGGGCACCCGCGCGAGCGCCCCGTCGCAGGTGAAGCTGAACTGGCACCCGGTCGTCCGCTGCGAGCCCTGATAGACGACGCCACAGATCGACTTGGGGTAGCCGGGATGACGCAGCCGGTTGAGCACCGTCTGGGCAACCGCCTGCATACCCTCCACCGGCTCGATGGCGGCCTCGTAGTAGATCGCCTGGGTCAGGCACTCTTCGGCGCGGGCGCGGTCCTCCGCCGATGCCTTGAGAACAAACGGCTTTGCCGGCAGTGGCGGTTCCGAAGAGACCGGTCGCAGGGCGTTGATCAGCATCGCGTCGCCGGCCTGGAGGTCGAGGCTCCCGAGGGTCGGGATGCGCGCCAGATCATAGCTGGTCCAGCCGACGACGCGGCCCCAGGTGTCCGGCGCCCGGACCGGGTCGTGGCGTTGCGCCAGCGCCAGCATCGCCGGGTCCATATCGGCGGTCAGACGCGCCAGCGCTGCATTGGAAAGACCGCGCGCCACCGCCAGCACGCCGCTCATCCGGCCCGTCCCGGGCGCGACGCGATAGTTGGTGACGCAGGCGCCCAGCGTCGCCGCGATCATCACGACGGCCACGCATCGGGCAAAGGGGCGCAGGTCTGCGATCAAGCGGGCGTCCGTTCCACAAGCAACTCGCCGCGCCCGCCCGAGGCTCCCCTGAACCCGGTCCGGCGCGCCGAAGCTCCCCGTTTAGCGCCGCTCTGTGAAAATCCCTAGCGCCCGGAGGCGCGTTTCTGAATGCGTTCAATTCCCCCCTTGCGCCTTTTGCTCATCTGTAGCATAAGTAGCTCGACGCCGGGTCGGACTGTTCCGCGCCGGCTTTTTACAGGACCTTGAAATGCTCAATTTGAGCATAAGGAGGATCGAGATGGCCGACGGGTTTGCTCCCCTTCCCTTCACCGCCGAGGTGGAGGCCGCTGTCGCCCCGCTGTGGGAACGGGTCAAAGGTCGGGTCACGCCGCTGGAGTGGCGCGTCCACGCCCCGCTGATCGCCGAGATCAACCGCATCAAGCGCGAGAAGAACGCGGTCATCCTGGCCCACAACTACATGACGCCCGAAATCTTCCACGGCGTCGGCGACTATGTC
>CAIOHT010000078.1 GCA_903858185.1 uncultured Caulobacterales bacterium | reverse complement strand
GCGCGCACCTGCTTCAACGCCGGACGCACGTCGGACGCTGAACGGCCGATGCGGATTCGGAATTCATTTTCGTCACGCTGCATGGCCTCAGCATCGCGCGTTGACGGCGGTTGTCGACAACTTGCAATCGGTCAGAGAAATTGCGGCGGATCAGCCGCAAGCGCCTCAAAGAAGCGCGGCGGTTTTTCCTATGTGCAGACAGGCGGTTGGCGTCCAAACCGCCGCTCTATCTTTATCTTGCACTCCTAACCGCTTTCGTTTTTCGGGTTGGTCGGGTCATGAAGATTCTCCGTTTACGGACATATCACAATGGGCTGTCGATCTCCAGCCAGCGGGGTCAGGATCGGATGCGCCATGCACTCCTTCGTGCTCATCGCCAACGTGTCGTGATGCCTGTCGGCGCGGCGCATTTGTGCGTCGGGTTCGCGGGGCCTCTTCCATCAGGCATACCAGCGTGGTCGCCTGCATGAGTTTCCCCATGTTGGCGCCGCATACAAGATATCGGGCTTTCCCGCCGCCCTGGTTTCGCATCGTCACCGTCTCCCGCTTGCGCGGATCCTTTGTGTCTAGATCTGTCTCACGCTGGCTTCAGATTGCTGGCGCCAAGCAGGCGACGGATTTTGATGTGGGCATCCCCGGCCGGCATCGGGCCGCCAGCGTCGAGCTGGAACTCGGTTCCATCCCTCCACATCGCGTACATCGCCATGGCGAGACGCCTCGCCACCGCCACCGTCGCCTTGTGGTGCCCTTTCTGAGCCATCAGGCGCTCGCCCAAGGTCTTGATCGGGGTGCGGCCGCGATACTTGACCAGAAGGATGTGCGCCGCCTCGAACAGGCAACGCCGCACATCCTTGTCGCCCTGCTTGGAGATCCGCCCCTGCCGGTCGATTGTCTCCCCAGACTGCCAGCGTTTGGGCGTCAGGCCGAAGTAGGCGCCGACCGTCTTGGCGCTATCGAACCGGTTGGGATCGTCGATCGCCGTCTTGAAGCTCAGGGCTGTGATGGGTCCCACCCCCGGGATACGCATGTAACGGCGGCATAGCTCGTCGCGCGCCACCACCCCGATCACCAGCTTGTGCAGACGGGCGACCTCCTCAAGGATCGCCTGACGCACCCGCAGCATCGCCTCGACCAGGCCGCCCAGAACCGCATCGTCTCCAACCAGCTCGCGCGCCCGGCCCTCGAACTTCGCCTTGCCGGCGATCCCCATCCGAAGCCCGAAGACCTTCAGCGACTGGCGAATGGAGTTCTCGATGTCGACCCGCTTGCGCACCAGGAGGGCGCGCTGTGCGAGCAGGAAGCGCAACCGGTAACTCTGGTCGCTCTTGATGTGGACACGTCGGAACCACCCCGCCCTCACCAGATGTGCGATCCCCCGCGCGTCGGTCTGATCGGTCTTGGTGCGCTGGGCCCGCATCGCCGCCCGCGCATGATAGGCCTCCAGGCAGATCACCGGCACGCCGCGGGACTCCAGTTCGGCATGCAGCCAGGGCGACATCGACCCCGCCGCAGGGGCCGCCGCTAGGGTTTGAGCGCTCGGGCCACTAGATCGGGATCGGTTGGGATGTCCGCTTCGAAGACGATCGTACCGTCCTGATCGACGACACAGAGAGAAGAGGCTTTTGTTCCGACGTCGAGACCGGCAAAATGCTCCATGGCTGTCCTCCGATGGCGTTTGGGGCGCGCCAACGCCCCGGGTTTGCTGAGGACGACATTGTGCAGGACAGCCGCCTTTTCTGCATCTGTCGCAGGCGTCATGGCGGACGGCGGAGAGGGAGGCCAAGCGGTTACGCTGGCATTCCACTGCCCCACCCCTCCACCGCCCTCTCGTGCCTCTCAAAGCGTCAAACCTCACGCGCCAGATATCGCTCCTCGAACATCATCGCACCTCGGGATGACCGAGATCGAATGAGACGAGAGCGACATGAGCCGCTCTCGCCAAATTCGTCAGATCATTGCTTCGCTTTCCCGGTCGAGATTGTCGGCTGGCGGCATCCGCGCCGCCCCAGTAAAATACCAGAAAGGAAGGAGTCCACGTAATGACAACGCAAAATACCCTATGTAGTCGGCTCAAAACGAAAATATCGGGAGTCTGATATTTTACATTTTCTGGATTCCTGCTCATCTGCCCCTCCAGCTTAACACCGTTGAGGCGCGGCATGCGAAAGCTCTTCCTGGTAGCGGCCCTTTGTCTTGCTCTGCCCGCTATTGCCCGGCCAGCCATGGCTCAGGCGCGTCCTGATCTGAGCGTAGAGGCGCTCTCGGCGTGGGCAGATAGCGTCTATGGCGAAGCGGTAAGGACAGGACGAATTGACGGCGCTGTGGTTAGCATTGTCGTTGATGGCGAGCCGCGATTTCTGAGCGGGTATGGGTATGCAAACACCCAGACGCGCACCCCGGTTGACCCGGAAAACACAACGTTTCGCCTCGGCTCGGTGAGCAAGACCTTTGCAGCCGTCGCCATCGCCCAGATTCAGGCGAAAGGCCGGCTTCCCGGACTGAACGAACCAATCTCGTCGTTTCTGGGCGCACGCGCCCCTCTGGACGAGACAGATACGCCGATCACCCTGCGCCACCTTCTGACCCACAGCGCAGGCCTCGATGAACAGCTCTTTGGGCTAGCGACATTCAGGCAGGACGAACAGACAAGCCCGCAGCCTCGCATCGTGCGCGCCCCCGGAACCTATACAAGCTATTCAAACACCGGCTTCGGACTGCTCGCGACAGCTGCGGAACGCGCAAGCGGACTGAGCTATGCAGACGTACTGCAGCAGCAGATATTCACACCTCTGGGGATGTCGGGGGCGCGCCTGCGGACCACGATCGCCCCGGACAACTCCCTCGCCACAGGCTCCTATCGCGCTCCCGACGGGACTGTGTGGCCGATGGCGACCGACCGGATGCTTCGTCTCGATCGCGCCGCAAGCGGCGGCGTCGAGGCGAGCGGGAGAGACATGCAGTCGTATATGATCGCGCTCCTCGATCGCGGCGCTGAAGGAAAGATTCCCGACCTGGACGCCTCAACATTCGCACCGCTTTTCCAGGAGCAGGCGCGAAGGCATCCGGCCGTCAACGGCTTCGGAATGGGGTTCTTCCTCTCTGACTGGAACGGCATGCGGGTTGTGGAGCATGGCGGCGTTCTGCCAGGAGCGCGGGCCTACCTTCATCTGATTCCCGAATGGAATGTCGGAGTGTTCACCGCCATCAGCGGCGAGCCAGCCGGTCCACCGCCTCTCACCAATCCCGCAAAATGGGCTTATGGACCAAAGGCAGGCCAGCCGGCGCGTCGCCTGCTGAGCCTGAGCGCGATGCGCGCAGAGAACCTCTCCATGCTGCTCGGCCCCCTGGTCGAACCGGCGCACGAGACCACAGCCGGAAGCGCCTTCGAGATCGCGGGAACCTACGCACCCGAACGCCGGAACAGAACCAGCATCGAGAGGGCGCTTGATCTCGTGCGCGCAGAAGCATTCGTGCGCCGCATCGAGGCGCTGTCGCCGACGAAGATTCGCGTCGATGGCCGGGAATTTGACGAAATTCGTCCCGGCGTATTCTGGCGGAAGGCCTCCGGCACAGGCGACACGATGGGTTTCTACGACACCCTGGTTCGCCTGCCCGGCGCAACCCGGACCGAAGACGCCTTCACCTTTGTCTACAATGACATGGATTTTGTCCGGGCCGGCCCCGCTGACAATATCGTGCTTCAGAAGGAACTTCTTCAACTTGCGACCCTTGCTGGTTTAAGCGGTCTCCTCTTCTGGCTGGGCGGGCGCTCAACCCGTCTGTCATCGATCCCGGCCCTGGGAATGACGGCAGGCGGACTCTCCATGTTCGCAAGCCTCAGTGCGGGCTTTTCTCAGAATCAGTCTCCGATCAGCGACTGGGGCGCAGGCGAGGTCGGACGCGGGGTCCTCCTGGCCGCCTCAGGAAACCTCTTCGCCGCGAGCGCGCTTGGCGTTGTCCTCGTCGCCCTCTATGCGGCCATACGAGGCCCGGGCGGCGAGGGTTGGATCAAGATCGTTCGCCTCAGCCATCATCTTCTGCTTTCGATCGCCGCCCTCGGCGCCCTGTTTGCACTCTCCGCACTTCAGCTTATCGGATGGAACGCACCGTAAACCCTGTACCTGCCGCCTGCGGCCTCTCACACGATGACGATAACGGTCCGACATAAACGCATAGGCCCGCACGCCGCGCCCTCAGGCCTTGCGTCGTCCTCCGCGATCCGCAGGACGCACCGCGCGCAATCGTGCAGACGGCTTGATCCTCGGACGCTCCTTCGCTGGCGGGCGAGCCGGTGCTGACTTCGGCTGCCCTCGAAGGGGCAGCGCCGTCTGATACTTCACCTGCTTGAGTGCAAAACTTGACCTGATCTGAGAGACCCCAGGCGTCTCGGACAGATGCCCGACTATGAAATCCCGCAGATGAGCGGTGTCCCGAACCACCACGCGCAGAAGGTAATCGGCATCGCCCGACATGAGATAGCATTCCATCACTTCGGGCATATCGGCGATCCGCACCTCAAACACATCAAGCACCTCTCTGGACTGGCGCTCGAGAGACACCTGAATGAAAACGCTGACCCCGGCGCCGACCGCTTCAGGATCAAGAAGCGCGACGTAACGCGATATGATCCCGGCCTCCTCCAGCGCCCTGACGCGCGCAAGGCATGGCGAAGGCGACAGCCCTACCCGGGACGAGAGGTCCACATTCGAGAGACGTCCGCTGTCCTGAAGCTCGGAGAGAATCCGCATATCAATATCGTCAAGTTCCACGAAATGTTCCAATAAATCTGACAATGACCCGTACAGCAGCATATAATGCTGATATTGGTCGAATAGAAGATAAGTTCGGCAGGACATGCGGCGCCCCAGAAACTAGTCTCCCGACGGTCAGCCCCGTGGGAGTATGCTCATGATCCGGCCTTTCGGCTTCCCATCACCTCGCCCGGCCGGATCCGACCCCGATCCGGAGGAAACCGCGGACTGGCTCGCCGCTCTTGAGAGCGTGGCGCGTGAGAGCGGCGATGATCGGGCGCGTTTTCTTCTCGCGCAGCTGGAGCAGCACGCACAGGACACGGGCCTCGCGACCGGCGTCCTGCCGTATTCACCCTACAGGAACTCCATCTCACTCGAACGTCAGCCGCCTTACCCGGGCGACCTTGCTCTTGAGGAGCGGATCACCTCGATCATGCGATGGAACGCCCTCGCCATGGTTGTTCGGGCCAACAAAGCCTACGGCGAACTGGGCGGACACGTCGCCAGCTACGCCTCCGCCGCCGAGATCTTTGAGGTCGGTTTCAATCACTTTTTCAGGGGACCGGAGGCCAATGGCGGGGACCTTGTCTATTACCAGCCTCATTCAGCGCCGGGGATCTATGCGCGCGCCTTTCTCGAAGGCCGCCTCAGCTCCGACCATCTCGCCAACTATCGTCAGGAGATCTCGGGGCGCGGCCTGTGCTCCTACCCCCACCCTTGGCTCATGCCCGACTTCTGGCAGTTCCCGACCGGATCGATGGGAATAGGCCCGATAAACGCCGTCTATCAGGCGCGCTTCATGCGTTATCTCGACAACCGGGGCCTGAGCGACAACGCCCAACGGCATGTCTGGGGCATTTTCGGCGATGGGGAAATGGACGAACCCGAGTCGATGGCGGGACTGTCGATTGCAGCCCGCGAAGGGCTCGACAACCTGACCTTCATCATCAATTGCAACCTCCAGCGCCTCGATGGGCCCGTGAGGGGAAATGGGCAAATCATCCAGGAACTCGAGCGCTCATTCCTCGGCCAGGGATGGAATGTCATCAAGGTTCTCTGGGGGTCCGAATGGGATCCGATTTTCGCGAGGGATACAAACCACGCCTTCCTCAGACGCTTTGCAGCGACGGTTGACGGCACCTACCAGACGCTTGGCGCCAAGGATGGGACCTACAATCTCGCCCGCTTCTTTCACGACGATCCGGAGATAAGGGCGCTGGTCTCACACATGTCGGCGAAGGATGTCGAGGGCCTTCGCCGCGGCGGCCATGACATGCGTAAGCTCCACGCCGCCTTCAGGGCAGCCCGTGAAACGAAAGGCCGCCCGACGGTTATCCTGGCGAAGACGAAGAAGGGCTACGGCATGGGTGACGCCGGCGAAAGCCGGATGACCTCGCATCAGGCCAAGAAGCTCGACATCGACGCGCTTCTGGAGTTCCGTGACCGCTTCGATCTGCCGCTGACCAACGCTCAGGTCGAGGCGCTGGATTTTGTGCGTCCGGCTGACGCCTCCCCCGAGATCGAATACCTCCACGACCGTCGGCGCGCCCTTGGCGGCCTCATCCCGACGCGACGCACAGCGGCCCCGAAGGTGAGCATCCCGAGGACAGGCGAGTACGCAGAGTTCGCGCTCGCCGCTGATGGAAAGGAGATGTCAACCACAGTCGCCGCCGTGCGTCTCCTGTCGAACCTCCTGAAAGATCCAGTCCTGGGTCCGAGACTGGTGCCGATCGTCGCTGACGAGGCGCGTACATTCGGCATGGCCAACCTGTTCCGTCAGGTCGGCATCTACTCGCCGTCCGGCCAGCTCTACGAACCCGAAGATGCAGGCTCAATGCTCTCATATCGCGAAGCCGTGAACGGTCAGCTTCTCGAGGAGGGCATCACCGAAGCGGGCGCTCTGTCATCGTGGGTGGCGGCGGCGACCGCCTACAGCACGCACGGCATGCGCATGCTCCCCGTGTACATCTATTACTCGATGTTTGGCTTTCAGCGCGTGGGCGATCTCATCTGGGCGGCCGCCGATCAGCGCGCGCGGGGCTTCCTGATCGGAGCGACGGCAGGAAAGACGACCCTCGGAGGAGAGGGTCTTCAGCATCAGGACGGCGTCAGCCACCTGATCGCCTCCACCATTCCAAACTGTCGGGCCTATGATCCCGCTTATGCCTATGAGTTGACGGTGATCATGGATCATGGCGCGCGTCGCATGCTCGAAGAGGACAACGACGAGTTCTACTACCTCACCGCGATGAACGAGACCTATCCGCATCCCTCTCTGCCCGCAGGCGCGGAAGCCGACATCATTCGCGGTCTCCATCGGATCTCGCCAAAACGAAAGCCGAAGGCTCAGGCCCGTCTTCTCGGATCGGGCGCAATCCTGCAAGAGGTTCGCGCCGCAGCCGATCTCCTGAAAAGCGACTGGGACATCGACGTCGACGTCTTCAGCGCCACAAGCTACCCGGAACTCGCCCGCGAGGCTCAGGAGATCGAACGCGCGAACCTGTTTGGGATCTCGGGGGTTTCCCGCAGGAGCCATATCGCCACTCTCCTGCCCGGTTCGGCGCCTGTGATTGCCACAACCGATTATGTCCGCGCGCTGCCCCAGCTGATCGCGCCTTTCATAGAAGGTCGTTTCATAGCCCTCGGTGCAGACGGTTTCGGCCGATCCGATACCCGGACGCGCCTGAGAGAGTTCTTCGAGGTCAGCCGGTTCCACATCGTTCTTGCGACCCTCGGCGCCCTTGCAGAGGCCGGAGGCGACAGCGAACGCATCGCGCGCGCTATCACCCGCTACGGGCTGTCCGTCCCTCGCGACCCGTCCTGGAGACGGTAAGCTTAAAGTGGCCTGGCTGAGGAACCTGTCATGACAAATGGTCAAACAGTGACGCTTCCCGATATCGGAGATTATCGGGACGTGCCCGTCATCGAAATCCACGTCGCCCCGGGCGACATCATCGCCGTGAACGATACGCTGGTCACAATTGAATCGGACAAGGCGACGATCGAGGCGCCCTCGCCCCTTGCAGGGACGATCAGGGAAGTTCTCGTCTCTCTGGGAACGAAAGTCTCACGTGGCTCCGCCATCGTGATCATCGAACCATCCGTCATCGATGAGAGAGGACCCTTAAGCAACCCTTCCGACCCGGCGACGGATCGACCCGCCGCAACCGCCATGCCGGAAAAGGCCCCGCGCGAGACGCCGTCCCCACCGCCCGGACCGGCGCCCCAGCCGCCTCGTCCGCCATCTCCACCGGACATCCGGGCTGCTGATCAGCGCCCCGCCCACGCCAGCCCCTCGGTGCGCCAGCTGGCGCGGGAGCTCGGCGTCGACCTCTCGAAGGTCGCGGCAAGCGGGCCAAAGGGACGCATTCTGAAATCCGACGTTCAGGCGTTCGTGAAACGCGCCCTCAGCGCGCCGCCGGGCGCAGGCGCCGGTCAGATCGGCGCCGACCTCCCACCCTGGCCCGCCATTGATTTCTCGCGCTTCGGACCGGTCGAGAGACAGGCCCAGTCGCGCATCCGCAGGATCTCTGCGGCCAACCTGTCCCGTAACTGGCTTCGTATTCCTCATGTCACGAATTTTGATCGCGCCGACATCACTGACCTGGAGACATTTCGCAAGGAAGTGAACGAGGAGACCGGCGCCGACGGCGTACGACTGACAATGACGGCTTTTCTGATCAAGGCGTCCGCCAGCGCCCTTCGGAAATTTCCGCGCTTCAATGCGTCCCTCGAAGGCGACGATCTGATTCTGAAGAGTTACGTCCATATCGGATTTGCCGCCGACACGCCCGACGGCCTGATTGTGCCTGTTATTCGCGACTGCGATCAGAAAGGGGTCTTTCAGATCGCCCTGGAACTGACCGAACTCGCCAAGAAAGCCCGAGGCGGAGGCATGACCGCTTCGGATCTTCAGGGAGGCTGCTTCACGGTGTCCTCTCTGGGCGGCACAGGCGGAGACGGCTTCACGCCGATCATCAATGCGCCGGAAGTCGCCATCCTCGGATCCGGACGGGCGAACATCCATCCGTCGTGGAACGGATCCTCTTTCGAGCCGCGCCTGATCGTCCCGATAAGCCTGTCATGGGATCACAGGGTCATCGACGGCGTCGCGGCGGCGCGCTTTCTCGGCCATGTGGCGACCGTTCTCGGCGATTTTCGCCGCGCTCTGCTTTGATGGGGCTCTCCCATGACGAACCGGACAGTTGTCATCCCCGATATCGGCGACGTCTCCGACGCCCGCGTCCTCGAAGTGTGCGTGCGGGAGGGCGATAGGATTGCTCTCGACGACACCCTCGTCGTCCTCGAGACGGACAAGGCCACGCTTGATATTCCCTCTCCGGTCAACGGGCGCGTGATCAGCATAGGGATCAGAGCGGGAGACGCAGGGCCTCCCGGGACCGTCCTGGCAGTTATCGAGGCGGATGATGCAGCACAGGACCTTCGCTCAATCATACCCCTGTCTTCGCTTCCCTTCGCTGACCAGGTCCCCGATCAGACCTCAGCCTTCGACCTGGCCGTCATTGGCGCAGGACCGGGGGGCTATTCGGCGGCTTTTCGGGCCGCCGATCTCGGACTGAAAGTAGTGCTGGTCGAGCGCCACGAGGCTCTCGGCGGCGTCTGCCTCAATGTCGGGTGCATTCCCTCGAAAGCGCTGCTGCATGTCGCTGCGGTGCGCGAGGAGGCGGAACGCCTGGCCTCCCTCGGCGTGACGTTTTCATCTCCCATGGTGGACCTTGAGCGCCTCCGAACCTTCAGAAGCGGAGTGGTCGGCAGACTGACCAGCGGCCTCGCCTCCATGGCCAGGACACGCAGGGTCGAAGTGATACGCGGTGCAGCGCGCTTCTCATCCGCCAACCGCCTCGAAGTCGCTGAAAGGTCGGGAGAGACAAGGACGATCGCCTTCAGTCACGCCGTCATCGCAACAGGATCCGCGCCTGTACGCCTTCCCTTCCTCCTGGATGATCCGCGCATGGTCACATCGACCGGGGCCCTGGCCCTTCCCTTCATCCCCAACCGTATGCTGGTCATCGGAGGGGGCGTGATCGGACTGGAAATGGCGACGATCTATTCATCCCTCGGGGCGCGCGTCGACCTGGTCGAAATCAGCGAAGGCCTGCTCGCGGGCGTGGACCGGGACCTTGTCCGGATCTGGATGAAACGAAACGGTCACCGGTTCGACAGGATTCTGACCCGAACCGCTGTCTCCGCCGCCACCGCAGAGAGTGAAGGCTTGCGTGTTGTATTCGACAGACAGGACGCCGAAGCGGGTCGATACGACCTTGTCCTCCAGGCCGCCGGACGCCGGGCCGACACGGGTCCGCTCAATATCGCAGTCCTCGGCCTCAGTCCGCGTCAGGACGGAACCCTCGAAACAGACCTCAGCATGCGCACAGCGGCCCGGCACGTTTTCGCTGTAGGCGATGTGACCGGCGCCCCGATGCTGGCGCACAGAGCGGTCCACCAGGGGCATGTGGCGGCCGAAGCGATCGCAGGACTGAAAGCCGGCTTCGATGCGAGCGTGATACCCTCGGTCGCCTACACGGACCCTGAAATCGCGTGGGTGGGAGTGACGGAGAGCGCGCCCGCCTTTAGCGAGACCACGCATACAGTGGCGCGCTTCCCCTGGGCGGCCTCCGGACGAGCCATCGCCAATGGCGCTGACTATGGCCTGACCAAGCTCATCTTCGAGAGGACGAGCGGACGGATCGTGGGAGGCGCCATCATCGGCCCCTCGGCCGGGGACATGATCGGGGAAATCTGTCTCGCGATCGAGATGGGAGCCGACGCCGTGGACATAGGCCGGACCATTCACCCCCATCCCACCCTCGGCGAGACCATTGGCCTCGCCGCTGGGATCGCTCTGGGCGTGTGCACTGACATGCCTCCTGCATGACTGAGGCGGGGAACTGGCTTGATAGGCGTTCAAGATCAACTTAGTGATATGTCAGAGATCGGGCACTAATCCCCGGGAGACGGCCGATGATGGCGGACATCCTCGCCCTGCCATTCGCTGGCCTGGTTATCTCGGCTGGCGCGCTGGCGCTGACGATCGCTGTTTGCGTCATAGGGTGGAGCCATCGCCGAAAGCCATGGGGCGCGCTTGCCGGGGCGACAGGAGCTCTTGGTGCCCTTCTCGCCACAGGGCTTCTGAGCGGATCGGTCCTCTATGAGATCGGGTCCCGTCGGGAGCTGGCGACCTTCCCGCGCCCGGGCGTGATGATCGACGTCGGAGGCTATCGTCTCCATGTTGTCTGTGAGGGAGAGGCGAGCCCGGACAGACCCACGGTGGTCTGGATCTCAGGCGGCTACGCTCCGGGACTGACCCTCAATCATCTCCATTCAGCATGGAGAATGAAGGGACGCTCATGCTGGATCGACCGGGCTGGCGTCGGCTGGAGCGATGCAGGCCCAGAACCGCGATCCGTAAAGACCATCGTCAGGGAATTTCACACGGCGCTGTCCGGATCGGGCGAGACGCCTCGCTATCTTCTAGTCGGCCATTCGCTGGGAGGCATGATCGCGGCGAACTGGGCGGCGCGCTATCCTGAAGAGATCGCCGGGGTGATTACCCTCGACCCCACTCCGCACGAGATGATCGCCACCGGCGGCGTGCGCCGTCCCGGCGGATGGTGCGGCGCGCCGCCTGCAGTCCCGATCGTCGCGCAGGCGACATTTGGGCTTGGCTATCTGATGCCATGGCTGCACCCCATGAACAGCGAGAGCTACAGACGCGAGAACGCTGCTCTGTCAGCCGAGCTTCCCGCCCTTAAAGCCCTGGAAAGCCAACCCCGCGCGCGCCGCGAAACCCTCCGGCATTTTGAGATCAACTGTTACAGCGGCTATGAAACAATCCGTCACCCCGGAGCGCTAGGCTCGCTGCCGCTTCGCTCCATCGTCCAGCGCCTGAAGACCGGCGAGGAGGAACGAAAGACAGCCGAACGCTGGTCGGGCGTCTCAGACGATCTGGAGTGGGAGATCTACACGCGCTCGATGAGGGCGGCCGCCGAAGAATATCCGCGCCTTTCCTCGCGCGGCGAACTCGTCTTCCTGCCGGACGACTGGGGACACAACTTCCCGCTGACTCATGGGGACTATGTCCTCGCGCAGGTCGCAGAGGTCATCGATGAAATAATAAGGATGCCTGA
The DNA here is from genome assembly GCA_903858185.1 of uncultured Caulobacterales bacterium. Lineage (GTDB taxonomy): Bacteria > Pseudomonadota > Alphaproteobacteria > Caulobacterales > Caulobacteraceae > Caulobacter > Caulobacter lacus. The sequence goes on along the minus strand of CAIOHT010000078.1, from coordinate 43,865 downwards.
GATCGATCCGGCGACGCCTGAACCTGGCACCGAGACCGGGCGGAACTGACACGCGGTGTCCCTCGCACGCTTCGATGGCCGCAGTCTGGCGATAGTGCTTGACAAAGGCGAGCAGACGCTAACATTTCAATGAACGCTTGCTTTCAGGGTAACCGCGTCGTGACAGAGACATCGACCAACCTAAGAAATACCAAAACTGACAAGGTGTTTCGCCGGATTCGGCAGATGATTATCGACCTCGAGTTTCGGCCGGGTGCCGTCATCCAGAAAGAACAGCTGACCAGTCTTTTTGGCGTCTCCCGTGCGCCGATCAATGAAGCGCTGGCCCGCCTCCGGGAGGAGGATCTGGTCTACATCGCCCCCCAGCATGGAACCTTCGTCCAAGCCATTCACATCTCGAAGCTCAAGGAGGGACTGTTCTTCCGACGGGCCGTCGAACCCAAGGCGATCGCAGCGCTGGCGCTGTCGGCGACCCAGACCCTGATCGACCAGCTCGAAGACAACCTGCAGCGGCAGCGATCGGCGGTTCGCGGGGGCGACCTCTCGGCCCTGCACAACCTCGACGACGCCTTCCACAGCCTGCTTCTTCAGGAAGGCGACCTGCAACACACAGTGCGCCTTGTGCGAACCTTCAGCGCCCATCTCGAGCGCGCCCGCAACCTCGCCCATGTGACGAGGCGACGTCCGAACGATACGGTTGAGGACCACGCCCAGATCGTCGCAGCCCTGGCGGCCCGCGATCCGAGATGGGCGGAAAGCGCGATGGATCTGCACCTCGCATCCGCTCTGGCGCCCCTGCGAAAGATGATCGAGGAGACCCCCGAAGTCTTTACGGCGGGCGAGGATCACGCAGCGACGATCAACCAACAGTCCCGGGCGTCGGCCTGATCGGTTCGCCTCGACCTGACCGAATTTAACCAATGGACGCCTCTCATGACCGAGATCGCCCCCCCGTCGCCATTGTCTCCTGCGATCATCAGGATCGAGACGCCCTACCTTATCTTTCTAGGGGCCGTGACGTCGCGAAACGCTGCCAAGACGGCCTATGGCCTGCGTGACTGGAGACCGGAAGCCTGCCTCGGGCAACTGAGACTGCCTGGGTGCAGCGAGAATCTTGGGATCGCGGACCTGTCGATAGAGGACGCCGCGCGAAAGGGTGCGCGCACGCTGGTCGTCGGCGTCGCCCCGGTCGGAGGCAGACCCGAGCCCTCCTGGATCGCGGTGTTCGAAGCGGCGCTCGAAGCCGGACTTGATATCGCAGCCGGCTTGCACACCCGCCTCGGCGAGAACGAGCAGCTCGCCGCCCTAGCCCGCCGCCTGGGCCGGCGTCTGACCGATGTTCGCATCCCACCACCCGGCCTGCCCATTGCGAACGGCAGGAAGCGCATCGGAAAACGACTTCTGACCGTTGGAACGGACTGCGCCGTCGGAAAGAAGTATACCGCCCTCGCCCTCTCAAAAGAGCTGCAGGGACGAGGACATGCAGCGAGTTTCCGTGCAACCGGCCAGACCGGCATCCTGATCGCCGGCAGCGGAATTCCGATTGACGCAACGGTCAGCGATTTCACGGCCGGCGCGGCGGAAATGCTGTCGCCAGACAATCATCCCGGCCACTGGGACATCATCGAAGGTCAGGGTTCGCTCTTCCATCCCGCCTACGCCGGCGTTTCGCTCGGACTTCTGCATGGATCGCAAGCGGACGCCGTCGTCGTTTGCCACGAAGCCGGACGTGAACGGATCTTCTTTTACAATGACTATCCGGTCCCCGATATCGCGGAATGCATCGACCTGAACGTACGGCTGGGACGCCTCACAAACCCCGCCCTGCGGTGCGTCGGCGTAAGCGTCAACACCTCAGCGCTAGCACCCGACGAACGCCACAGCTACCTGTCCGATCTGAGCCGACGCCTCTGTCTTCCGTGCGTCGACCCGATCGCAACCGGTGTCTCCCCGATTGTCGACCGCATGATTGCGGAGGTCTGACATGAGTGGATCGATCCGAATGACCGTGACGGAGGATCGGTGGCCTTTCCGCAAGCCGTTCAGGATCGCTTCAGGAACCCTCGAGACGGTTGATTTTCTGACCGTCACGCTCAGATGCGGCGACATAACCGGACAGGGAGAGGGCATCGGCGTACTCTTTCGGGGCGAGACCCTTGAAAGCATGCGCGAGGACGCCGAAGGCGTCAGAAAGGCTCTGGAAGGCGGTGCAGACAGAACCGATCTTCAGTTGCTTCTTCATGCGGGCGGAGCTCGCAACGCCATCGACTGCGCGCTTTGGGATCTTGAGTGCAAGATGGCGGGAGTGTCGATCTGGGAGAAGACCGGGTTAGCCGCGACCCCGCTTCAGACGGTCTACACGATCGGGATCGACGACCCGCCGGCGATGATGGCCGATGCGCAGGCCTCTCGCGCGCGCATCCTCAAGATCAAGATTGCAGGACCAGGCGGCGTCGACCATGTCCGTCTGATCCGCAAGACAAGACCGGACGCTCGCCTGATTGTTGACGCCAACAGATCTTTGTCGCGAAACGGTTTGGAGGCGATCCTCGGGGATCTGGCGGCTGAAGGGGTCGAGATGCTCGAGCAGCCCCTTCAGCCCGGAGAGGATAAGTCGCTTGTCGACCTGAAATCCCCGATCCCCCTCTGCGCCGACGAAAGCTGCCTCACCCGGGGCGACATCGGAGCCGCGGCGTCCCTCTACGACATGATCAACATCAAGCTCGACAAGACCGGCGGCCTGACCGAAGCGCTCGCACTGGCGAAGGCGGCGCAGGAGCGCGGTCTGGCTCTCATGGTTGGCTGCATGGCCGGCACATCCCTGTCCATGGCCCCCGCCTTCGTGATCGGCCAGATGTGCAGTTATGTGGACCTCGACGGACCTCTGCTGATGGCGAGCGACCGGGACCCGGGCATGACCTACCTGAATGACGAGGTTCTTCCGCCTCGATCGGATCTGTGGGGATGACATGAGCGATACAGCCGAACTGATCGTCCAAAGACAGGTTGAGGCCTATAACGCACGAGATGTGGAGGCATTCGCGGCATGCTTCTCGGACACGATCGAGCTCTTCGACTTTCCTGACCGGCTCATTGTGCGCGGCAAGCCGGCCCTGCGCGAACGCTACGCCCGGCGCTTCAGCGAATCGGAAGATCTGCACGCAGAGATCCGGGGCCGGTTCTCGAACGGGACCTATGTCGTCGACATCGAGGATCTGACTGGCTCGGCTTTCGGAGCTGCTCCGGCAGCCGTGATTTATGAGGTCAGCCGCAGCCTGATTACCAGAGCTTGGTTCATTCGTAATGCGACGATCTGAGGTCATCCCTCGCCAGCCTCGCGCGCTTCCGACGATAAGGCGGATGATCGTCGCTTCGTCGACACTTCTTCTCACCGCTTTGAGCGTTTCATGCGTCCGGCAGGAGACAACGCGCCCGGACGCGATCGTGATCAGCGTCCGCTCGAACGTCGGCCCCCTCGATCCGGCGGTGTCTCCCGATACCGAGCAGCTTCAGATCATCTTCCCGGCCTATGACAATCTGGTCTCGATCACGTCGAACCCGGAAACAGGCGAGGATGTTTTCCATCCCGAAATCGCATCATCCTGGACCGTCTCTCCGGACCGGCTGGTCTGGACCTTTGCCCTCTCCGACCGATACGTGTTCGACAGCGGGAGGCGCGTCGACGCTGAGGCGGTTAAATTCACCTTTGATCGTCTGATGGCGATCAGCCGGGGCCCCTCAAGCAGCCTCAAAGAAGCCGTCGGGACAGTCGAGGTCCTGTCCCCGCAGACCGTTCGCTTCACGCTGAAGCGTCCGCTTCCCTCATTTCTGCCGCTGATCGCCGATCGTGCGATGTTCATCATCGACCCGGGCGTCATGGCACACGAAATCGACGGGGATCACGCCAGCCAGTGGCTCTCAACCCATTCCGCCGGCTCAGGGCCCTACAGGCTGGTCAAGCACTCCCCGAGGGACGTCTACATTCTCGAGCCAAATCCCTTCCGTACCGATCCGCCCCGACAGATTCAGAAGATTATCTACAAGGTCGCCAACGATCCCTCCGTGCGGGCGCTGCAGCTTGCCAAAGGCGATATCGATCTCGCTTATTTCCTTCCCGCCGAGCTGATCGGTCCCTTCCGGGAGGACCCCCGATACCGGGTCGATGTCATCTCCTCACCAGCGATGAACTTTCTCGCCTTTAACATGGAGCGTCCGGCGCTGGCGGATCGCAGACTGCGGGAAGCGGTCGCTCACGCCATCGACTATGAGGCGATCGTTCGGGACATAAAGTACGGCCTCGCCGAAGAGTTCCGCGGTCCGTTGCTTCCTGGAATGATCGGCTACCGTCCGGACGAGTACCCTTACGCCTATGACCCTGAAAAGGCGCGAGAGCTTATAGCCTCCCTGCGAAGAGACGGACCTCTGTCCGAGATGACCCTGATTTACCCGGGCGTGTCTGCAGCGTCCGACACTATGGCCATCTTCATCCAGTCCAGCCTCGCCGCAAGCGGGATCGACCTGAAACTTCAGAGACTGACCGTCCCCGCCATCATCGATCGCATCCAGAGAGGTAATTACGACCTCCTTTTCATGGGATGGGTCTCAGCCTACGGCGACCCGTCCAACATCATGAATGTCTGGTTCGACCCGAAGTACAAAGGCGGGAGCGGAAACTACGCACGGTATGAAAATCCTGAGGTGACAGAACTGCTCGCAAAGTCTCTGTCGGAGGGGAATCCACAGATCCGCGCCAGCCTTCTTCAGCAGTCCGTCGACCAGGTCAACCGCGACCTGCCCTACGTCTATCTTGTCAAGAATGCGGTCTGGACCGTCGCCTCGTCGCGCCTCCAGGGCCTTTCGTTCGATCAGTACAATCTGTTCGATCAGGATTTTCATCTCATGACTCTGACAGAAGATGAGACACCATGAAGCGGGTCTTTCTCGCCGCCCTCGCGACCGAGACTAACACCTTTGCCCCCATTCCAACTGAGCGGCGACACTTTGAGGAATGGTTCCTCTACCGTGCGGGTGAACACCCCCATGACGGGCCGACGCTGTTCACCGCCCCGCTGTGGAGCGCCCGCAAACACGCTGCAGAGTTCGGCTGGACCCTCATCGAAGGGCTCTGCACCGCCGCTTTCCCCTCTGGCAGGACGGTTCGGAGCGTCTACGAGGCGCTGCGCGACGAGCTTCTAGACGATCTGAGAGCGGCGCTTCCCGTAGACATCGTCCTGCTGGGCCTGCACGGTGCCATGGCGGCGGACGGGTATGATGACTGCGAGGGAGATCTTCTCCGCCGTATCCGAAGCTTGTGCGGTCCCTCAACCATAATCGCTGCGGAGCTTGACCCTCACTGTCACCTCACCGAGGAAATGGTCGAGGCGTCCGACCTCCTGGCGGCGTTTCAGGAATATCCCCATACCGATGCTATGGAGCGGGCAGACCATCTGGTCAGGCTGGCCAGAGACGCCTCCGAGAAGAAGATCACGCCTGTGACGGCGGTTGCCGACGCGCGCATGTCGGCTCAGGTCTTCACCAAGCAGGCACCGGCGCTGAACCTCGTGAACGCGATGAAGGCGGCCGAGCGCAGCGGAGAGGTCCTGTCCGCATCACTAGGACATTCCTTCGCCGCGGGCGATGTCGCGGATATGACCGTCAGAGCCTGGGTCATCACCGACAACGCGCCGGAGCAGGCCATCCGGTCCGCCTGCAGATTTCGCGACATGGCCTGGGCGATGAAGGAGACATGCGGCGCGAGACGAATGACAGGTCCTGAGGCCATCGAATTCGTCAGCAAAGTCTCGGATCGAGTGATCCTCGCGGAGGGCGCTGACAACTCAGGTGGCGGGGCGCCATCAGACTCAATGGAGCTGATCCGTACACTGATGGGCGCCGGAGTCGGTCCGATCGCCGCGGGACCGATCTGGGATCCCCTGGCCGTCGAGATCGCCCTCGCCCGCGGGGTCGGTGCAAGGTTTGAGCTGAGGATTGGGGGAAAGGCCTGCGCCCTGTCGGGACGACCGCTCGACCTGAACGTTGAAGTGATAAAGATCCGTCGGGGCGCAACGCAGTGCTTTGGCGGATCGATCTGGCCCATGGGTGACATGGTCGGACTGAAATCAGGCAATGTCTTCCTCGCCTTGTCGACGGTCCGCAATCAGGCCTTCACCCCGGAGATCTTCACCGGTGTCGGAATCGATCCCGAGGCGCAGCGCGTTCTTGTACTGAAGTCCAATCATCATTTCCGGGACGCCTTTACGTCGCTCTCGAACCATATCCTCTATATGTCGACGCCCGGAGTTGCCATTTGCGACCCTCGTGCAGCGCATTACTTGTCTGTCCGGCGCCCTCTCTGGCCCCTTGATTCAGAGGCCTCCGCCCAGGCGGCGCAAACCAGCTGGCTGAAGGGATCGTCGCAATGAGGATCTTCACAGCCACGCTCGGCACCGAAACCAATACGTTCGCACCGCTTCCGACGAACCTCGAGAGCTTCCGAGACCTTGTCTGTGTGTCGGGCGATGACATCATATCGGGTCGATGCGAGCCTTCCGCTGCGGGCCAGGCTCTCCTGAGTGTGCGTCAGGACAGGCCCATTGAGATCATCCACGGACTGTCTGCAAGCGCACAACCCGGCGGCGTCACCACCCGAGCGGCCTACGAGCATCTTCGGGGACAGTTACTGGACGATCTCGCAGCGGCCGGGAAAGTGGACGGCGTTCTGCTTAACCTTCACGGCGCGATGATCGCAGACGGATATCTCGACTGTGAGGGCGACATCCTGCGCAGGGTTCGGGCACGCACAGGCCCCGACATACCGGTCTGCGTCGTGCTCGATCCGCACTGCCACCTGTCAGAGGAGATGCTGCAGTATGCGGACGCCATCAGCTGCTACAAGGAATACCCGCACACGGATGTCGAGGAATGCCTGATCCAGATGGCGGACCTTCTGGTCCGCATCGTGGACGGCCGCCACAAACCGGTTCAGTCGGTTTTCGACTGTCGGATGATTTCAATTCTTCATACGCGAGAGGAGCCTGTCCGCTCGATCATCGACCGGATCCGGACCCTCGAACAGACCGAGGCCGACATACTATCGATCTCTATCGTTCACGGATTTCCATGGGGAGACAGTCCCGACATGGGAACACGTGTCCTGGTAATTACCGATGCAGCGCCGGAAAAGGGCGCACGGATCGCCCGAGAGATCGGCCTGGACCTGTTCACCCATCGCGACTCCTCCGGGAGGAAGCTCCTCACCCTAGAGGAGGCGACCCGCGAGGCCCTGCGTGCCAGCGAGCGTCCGCTTGTCATCGCCGACTCCTCAGACAATCCCGGCGGAGGCGCCCCCTCTGATTCCATGCGCCTGATCCGATCGCTGATGGAAAAGGGCGTAACTAACGCAGCAGCCGCTTTCATCTGGGATCCCGGCGCCGTCGCAATCGCCCATCGCGCTGGCGAAGGCGCAAGACTGCCCATTCGGATCGGCGGCAAGACCTCCGTCCTCTGCGGACCGCCGCTGGATCTGGGCCTGACGGTGAAACGGGTGATGGAAAATCTCTCAGAGGTGTTCGCGGGCCTCACCTGGAACACAGGGCCAGCGGCCGTTGTGGAAGGCGGAGGGTTCGAGCTCGTTCTGACGACCAATCGCATTCAATGCTTCACCCCGGAGGCGTTCCGTCAGGCAGGCATCCGTCCCGAGGACAAATCGATACTCGTGGTCAAATCGAGCCAGCACTTCCGAAGCGCGTTTGAACCCCTCGCGGGTCGCATCCTTTACGCAGAGCCGCCGGGCGTCCTCGACACGCGGCTGGACACTCTGCCCTTTCGTCATGTTCAGCGCCCCCGGTGGCCGTTCGACCCGGATCCATTCGGATCGGCCGGAGGACAGCCGTGAGCGCCTTGTCAGCTGAACGCCTGGGTCCTCATGCGGAGAGGCTGGCTGAACGTTTCGGGACGCCGGGAGGACAGATAGCCCTTCTGACGCCTGAGGGGGTCTCTGTCCTGGCGATCGGGCGTTCAAGGTCTGATCTCAGCGACCGCGTCTCCCCTGAAACCCTGTTTCAGATGGGATCGTCCACAAAAATGCTTACGGCCGCACTCTACCTTCACGCCGTCGATCGGGGACTGGTCCGTCTCGATACGCGCGTGAAGGACGTGCTGCCCGACTTCCGACTGGGTGATCGCCATGCCGCGGCGCAGATCACAGCCCGCCACCTCCTCACCCACACCGGAGGCTTTGACGGAGACTACTATCTCGACACCGGGTGCGATCCCGGATGCATCGGAACCTATGTCCGGGCATGTGCCGATCTCGAGCAGATCACGCCGCCCGGAGTCCGGCACTCCTATTCGAACGCCGGTTTCGCCATCCTCGCGCACATGTGTGAGCAGATCCTCGAGGCGGAGTGGCTGCGTCTCGTTGTCGAAGTGATCGCACGTCCTGCCGGTATGACACACTTTTTCCCATCGCCGTCGGCGCCTCTTCCGCACACCGCGATCGCCTGGGGTCATACCCGCACGAGCGATGGTCAGACTATCCCGTCGCCTCCCTACGAGCACTGCTGTCTCGCTCCCTGCGGGGGCGGTCCCGTCTGCACGAGCACGGATCTTCTCTCCTTCATATCCATGCTGATGAACGGGGGTGTGGCTCCCACCGGGGCGCGCGTCCTGTCAAGGCAATCGGCGGCCGCCATGCTTCATCGGGAGATCGAAGGCCCCTGCTCCACCTTCGCGAGCGCCTGGGGACTGGGAACGATGCTGCACGACTGGACGGGGGGGCAGACCCTGTTCGGCCATGATGGCGCCGTCCCAGGACAAACCACCTATCTGCGTGCGCACGCCCCGACCCGGACAGCGATCTGCATCATGACTAATGGCGGAGAAGCGGACGGGTTCGCCGATGCGATCGTTCGTGAGAGCTTTTGCAGGATGATCGGGGCGGATCCGCAGGCGGCCCCGACCGTGTCGGAAGCGCGACGTCCCCTGTCGGACTATTGCGGGGTCTATTCGACACAGGGAGCGCGCCTGGATGTCGAAGAAAAGGACGGCGGGCTGCGCCTGACCCTCGCGCCGGGCCGTCGCGGCCTTGGCGGGGTCCTTGCCATGGCCGTGGACCTAAAGCCTGTCGACGATCAACGCTTCCTGGCCTCCTTTCCGGGGCGAACCTTTGGACTTCTCCAGCGCTTCGTCGAGTTTGATGAGAGCGGCCGGGCAAGCGTTCTCAATTTCAGGGGGCGGGAGTATCGCCGCGACCCTGCCGGGGAGAAAGCGGCGTGATTATTCGTACGATCGCCCTGCGTCTCGCGCTCATGGGATTTGTCCTCGCAGGACTGATCCTCATCACCTTCATCATATCGAGACTGATCCCTACCGATCCGGCGCGACTGATCGCCGGAGATTACGCAAGCCCCGACGTCGTGGCGGCGATCCGTCAGGAGCTCGGCCTGGACAAGCCTCTGATCGATCAGTTCCGGATCTATCTGGAAGGTCTCCTGCGAGGCGATCTCGGGACATCCATCACCTCGCGTCGACCCGTCATCGACGATCTTGCACGCTTCTCGCCGGCAACCATTGAACTGGCCCTGTCCGCGATGACGCTCTCGGTCGCCGGGGGACTGATCTTCGGGGTTCTGTCCGCCGTCTATAAGGACTCATGGATTGACCAGCTCGTGAGGCTTATCGCCATGGTGGGCGTATCGACCCCGTCATTCTGGCTCGCCCTGCTGTTGCTGCTGTTCTTTTATGGGCAGCTGGATCTCTTCCCCGCCGGAGGGCGGATCGATCCTGAGCTCGCCGCTGTACCGCAGCCAACGGGCCTGTACATGATCGACGGCGCTCTGGCCCTGCGCGTCGATGTCCTTTCGAGCGCTCTCGCCCATCTCTTTCTGCCATCACTGTGCCTCGCGCTGATCACCATGGGCGGCTTCGCCCGGCTGATCCGGGCCTCCCTTCTGGAGGAGCTGGGCCGCTCCTATGTGCGCACGGCGAGGGCTATAGGCCTGACACGATGGCGTACGGTCCTTCGTCACGCCCTTCCCAACGCGCTCACCCCGTTCGTCACACAGCTTGGACTGAGCTTTGCCGGCATGCTGACCGGAGCGGTTGTCACCGAGAGCATGTTCGGTTGGCCGGGCATGGGTGGATACATTCTGCAGGCGACCGAGACGCTCGACTTTCCGGCGATCATGGGCTTCACCCTCGTCGTCGGGGTGATTTACGCCATCCTCAACCTTGTCATCGACCTTTGTTACCTTCTCCTCGATCCCCGACTGAGAGAGGAGCACAGGTCATGACGCCGGTGCCGTCCGCACAGGAGACCGCCGGTCCTTCCGGTAGCGGGGCTCTTGCCCTGATCCGGCGCGAGCTGGCCGTCTCGCTTCTCATGCGCACAGGCCTGTTCGGCCTTATTCTGGTGTTCAGTGCGGCGCTGATCGGCCCGTTTCTGATCAGCCATGATCCCGATACGATTGACCTCTCTGCGCGCCTCAGCGGACCCACCCTTCGTCACTGGCTCGGCACCGACGAGCTGGGCAGGGACATCCTTGCGCGCGTTCTGAGCGGGGCGCGCATATCGCTCACCCTCGGGGTTTCGATCGCGCTGATCAGCTGCGTCCTCGGGACGATTACCGGATGCTATGTCGGCCTTCGTGGCGGCTGGCTGGACACCGTCGCCATGCGGGCGGTGGATATCCTGCTCTCACTTCCCGGGCTTGTCCTCGCCATGGCCTTCACGGCGGCTCTGGGCCCAAGCCTGACCAATGCAACCCTCGCGCTGACCCTGATCACCACTCCCGGGCTCGTTCGTCTTGCACGGGGTCAGGCCCTGATGCTGCGCAATGAGCCCTATGTGGAGGCCTCGCTCCTTTACGGCGGATCCAGATGGCATGTGATGATCACGCACGTGATCCCAAATGCGGCGCCGGCCATCATCGTTCAGACGACGTTGTCGGTGGGAGCGATCATCCTGGCCGCAGCTGCGCTGAGCTTTCTGGGGCTTGGAGCCCAGCCTCCGACAGCCGAATGGGGCGCAATGGTCGCATCCGGGCGCAACTTCCTCACCATTCAGCCCCTCTATCCTCTGGCCCCTGGCCTCGCGATCCTCGTGACGGCTGTATCCTTCAACCTCCTCGGCGATGGCCTGAACGACGCCCTCAACCCAAGGCGGGAGGGCCAGCTCTAATGATCCCGGCACTCGAAATCGACAACCTCGATATCTCGCTTCTGTCCGCCGGCAATCCTCCGGCACCCATCGTGAAATCACTCTCGCTCAGACTGGATCCCGGAGAGATCGCCGGCCTTGCCGGCGAAAGCGGATCGGGCAAATCACTAACGGCGCTGGCAACCATGCGTCTGCTATCGCCCCGATCGTTCAGGGTCGAGGCGCGATCAATGCGCCTGGCAGGCGTGGAGACAAGCCGGCTGTCGGATGAGGCGATGAGACAGCGTCGCGGCTCTGACATCAGCATGATCTTTCAGGAGCCCATGTCCTCGCTCAATCCCTCAATGAGGATCGGCGATCTTCTGGCCGAGACGATGCATCGTCGGCGGGAGAGGGATCCCGGCGCTATCCGCAGAGCCGCGATCGAGAGCCTGAGACGCGTTCGTCTGGACGACCCCGAACGGATACTGCGCGCCTTCCCTCATCAGCTCAGCGGCGGCATGAGACAGAGGGTCATGATCGCGATGGCGTTCTGCAATTCCCCGAAGGTCCTGATTGCTGACGAGCCGACCACCTCGCTGGATGTGTCGATTCAGGCGGACATCCTCAGCCTGCTCAAAGATCTCGCGGGCGAGACCGGATGCGCCATTCTCATGATTTCTCATGATCTTGCGGTCATATCCGGGATCTGCCGCACGATTCATGTGATGCGCGAGGGGAGGATCGTTGAGAGCGGCCCGGTCCCCGAGACTCTGCTGCAACCAGCCCATCCCTATACGCGCCTTCTTCTCTCCTCCCTTCCCGACAACCTTCCCAACAGGGCCCGTCTGCCCTTGGAGATCACTGTGAGCGCATCAGGCACCGCGCCCCGAGTTCTGGCGCCTGATGCCGACAAGTCTCGCGAAGGCAATGGCGCCATTGTGGTGGAGGCCCGGGACCTGTCCGTCAGCTTCAAGATCGGGGGCTCTGCGCCCTGGATCTCCCGATCCGCTCTTCTAGCAGTCAGCGGGGTGACATTCGGGATCCGCAAAGGCGAGACGCTGAGCATCATCGGAGAATCCGGATCGGGCAAGACAACGCTGGCTCGCACCCTCGTCGGCCTTCAGGTGCCGACCTCGGGAAGCGTCGAGGTCCTGGGCCAGCCGCCGCGTCAGGCCGCCCGGTCGGGACGGCTTCAGATGATCTTTCAGGACCCGCGGACATCTCTGAGCCCAAGGCTTCCCGCCTGGCGTCTGGTTACAGAGCCGCTGTATCTGCACGGCGAGCGGCATGGCCTTCGTGCCAGAGCAGCCGAGCTTCTGGCGCGCACAGGCCTTCCCGCTGACGCCCTCGATCGGGGGCCGCGTGAGTTTTCGGGAGGACAGCGCCAGAGACTTGCGATTGCTCGCGCCCTCAGCACGGATCCCGACATTCTCTTTCTCGACGAGCCGACCTCAGCGCTCGATGTGTCGGTTCAGGCCCGGATTCTAAATCTGCTTCTGGACCTGCAGGATGAGCGCGGACTGACCTACATACTCGTCACTCACGACATGTCCATCGTGGCTCACCTGAGCGATCGGATCGCAGTCATGAAGACAGGCCAGGTGATTGAGGAGGGACTGGCCGCTGAGGTTCTGAAGCGGCCGCGCAATCCCTATACGCAGGCCCTGATAGGCTCGACACCCCGACTTCCTGACGGCGTATGGCGGCAGTCTCATTCGTAACAGGACACGCCGTGCGCGGCGGATCAGCTGAAAAGGTTAGATCAATGCTCAAAGGGTCCGGTTCTGATCGCAGGCTGAAAACACTCTGGCACTCCATCAACCGCCTGACCCCTCTCAGGTCGATCGGGGCTTCCTTCTGGCGGATGACCATTCCCGCCCTGGCGCTTTTCATCGCCTGGCCGGCTGAAGCGCAGCAGGCAGACGGCAGGACCGCAGAGGCGCCGGCGCTGACCGCACCAGATTTCGCCGCCCGTGCGCAGAAGATTGATGCAGCACTGCAGTCGGCCTTTAAGGACAACCGGTTCTCATCGGCGGCGGTCACCCTCGTTACGGAAAGCGGCGACACCTTCACACGCGCCTACGGCGTGGCGGATGCGGACGCCGGCGTGAGCGCCAGCGCATCAGACACGACATTTCTGATCGCCTCACTGACCAAGACCTTCACCGCACTCAGCGTCCTCCAGCTCTACGACCGCGGGAAAATCGCCTCCCTCGATGATCCCGCTAACACCTACCTCAAGCGAACGCAGCTGCCCGACTGGAAAGGCGAAGAGGTCACCATCCGCCATCTTCTCAGCCACCGGAGCGGTCTTGAAACCATGGGATTTGGGATCATCCGGCACTATCAGATGACCGCTCCGGCCTCAGCGGCCTTTGTCCGTGCGCACACCCCCAAACTCGTGCGCAGACCCGGCGAGGCGATCATCTATTCGAATGAGGGCATCGCGCTTCTGGGCATGATGGTTGAGGATATCACAGGTATGACGCTTCAGAGGTATCTGGAGGCCGAGATCCTGAACCCGCTTGGAATGAGCCGCTCCATCCTGAACTATTCGATCACAGAGCCCGCGGGCGCGGCCCGCGCCTACTCCATCGGCGAAGGAGAACTCGTCAAAGCCCCCTTCGAGGCCAATACCCCCTTCATGGCGCCGGCCGGATCCATGATGGTCACCGCGGACGATATGGCGCGTTATCTGTCGCTCTGGATGGATCGCGGCCGGACCTGGTCATCGCAGATCCTCTCGGCTGCGACATTTCAGGAAGCCATAACCGAGCAGGCGCGTAATTTCCCGGAAGGGTCCGGCATCGGCCTTGGAATCTTCCTCACCGACTGGAACGGCGCGCCTCTGTTCGATCACACAGGTGCCTTCGCAGGATACTCAGCCTATATGGCGATCTCTCCGGACACAGGTCTCGCCGCCTTTATCGCCGTCGCCGGCCGACCGGCGGACAAGGAGACCCCCGCCTATATCGGCTACTCGGACGGCGCAGCCCTGCTCTCGCGGGCGATCACGGGACGCCCCGCCAGAACCTACAGCCCGAAGCCGCTGACCGATGCGCGGGCTTATGAAGGCCTTTACATCAATGACCGCCGATTCACCCGCGGCGTTCCCGGAATGATGCAGCTGAGAACGCCCATGCGGGTAGAAGCGACGGATGACGGCTTTCTGACCATCAACGGTGCCGGTCCGTTTGGCCTCGTCGGTGAAAGCCTGGTCGCTGTCGCGGGCGACGGCGTTAAGGCACCGACGCGTTACAGCCTGCCCACGCCGGATAACGGATATTTCCGCATGAACGTGGATCGGGCGCGTCGTGCGGGCCCTCTCGAAACACCCGTCAGTCTCGAACGCCTTCTGATCGCAGGCGTCATTCTGCTGGGCCTGGGCAGTCTGGGCGCCTTCCGCATCCGCGGGGCCCTTAATCTGACCGACCGGATCACGATGTGGTCGCCCCACCTTGGTCTAGCCGCCGTGGGCGGTGCCCTTTCGGCGATCTTTCTCTTCTGGCCCAGCGGTCAGTCGATCTTCAATGATCTGATCGCCGGAGAAAGCCTGCGTGTGTCCGTCATAACGGCCTGCGCATGGCTCTCCATCGCTGCGGCAGCCCTTGTCGGCGTTCACCTCGCCTGCGCTCTGCAGACCCGCAAGACGCTGTGGTCGATCCTTGCTCTGGCAGGGCTTGCCGGATCCGCCTGCATTGCTCTTTTCATGGGGGCGACAGGCCTGACGGATCTCACCCAGATTTGACACTCGGCAGCCGCCAGGCCCTGAGATCGTATTCAGGACCGGCCTCTGCGCCGGCTCAGAATGCGGTGCTCACCATATCGATGACCCGGTAATCGTCGTCCACCACGACAATCGCTTTCCACTTGTCAAAGGTGGTGCACGGATGCGAGACGCCGAACGCGATCAGATCGCCGACCTCCGCCTTGAAATCCGCGGGTACATCCAGACAGGCGTGCTGATCATAGAGCGCGGCGACGCTCGCCTCGCCCTGACAGGAACGGGGCGAGGCGTCGCGCCCCGGTGAGAACACCCATACCGGAACAGGGAAACCGGCGTCAGATCCGATATCCCTCTTGCCAACCGATGCGATGAGACGCGTCGCTTCCGGTCGCGACTGCACATGGCCCCAGACCTCAAGGGCCGGCTCGAACCGACCCAGTGCGCCGAGATGGCCGGAGCGCTCGAGGATGCGCGTGAAGGATCGCTCATAAAGGCTGCTGTCGTGCGTGAGGTAGCACCCGCTTCGGATCACCTGCAGGACCGGGCGGGAGAGACGGGGATCCCGAATGGCGCCAGCAGCAAGATCGAAGAACGCCGTTCCGCCCGCCGTGATCATGACCTCATCGCTGTCAAAGAGACCGCGTCGATCAATCTCCCGGGCGGCCTCACCCAGAAAATCGAGCAGACCGCAAACGGCGGCGTCGGGATCCGCCATCGCGGTGAACACGCCCTCGAACGTCTCAACGCCGGACAATCGAACTGCATCCCGGTTCGCCGCGCAGCAGGACGCAATCTCAAGAACGGCTTCGAGGTCTCTGGCGCCCGTTCTCTGCCCCGGCGCGCCCACTTCGAGGAGAACGCTGACCCGCCTGCCGGGAGCGCAGCGCCGCATGCCCTCACTCAGCTGAACCACGCCGCGGACGCTGTCCACGAGACAGTAGAATTCGACGTCCGGACGTTCAGCGATGATCGAGGCCACCGCCTCGATATTGGCGCGACCGACAAGCTGATTGGCCATGAGTATCCGCTTCACGCCCATGCGCACATAGAGGCGCACGTGATGGGCGGTTGCGGCCGTCAGCCCCCACGCGCCATCCTCCAGCTGCATGGCGAAGAGTTCAGGGCTCATGGTTGTCTTGCCGTGAGGGCAAAGCAGCACCCCGGTTTTCTGAAGGAACTCCCGCATCCACCGTCGGTTGGTCTCAAGGGCAGAGCGTTTCAGCACAGCGGCAGGCAGGAGAAGCTCATCCGCCAGCAGACGCAGCCCCGAGGATGCAATCACCCCACCCTCTCCTGAGGCGACGCGGTCGGGCAGCCCCTTGAGATAGCTCCCGCCATCATGCGCATCCTGCCTCGCCATCTTCCTCTTCCTTCCTCAGAACCCGCCCCCGGCGCCGGGGGCGATCAGAGCCGCCGCCATCATCAGACCGGCCAGCACCCCGCAGACTGACATGTTTTTGGTCGCAGACGCGATCCGAATACGGATCTCTCAGGACGTCCTCTTATGGAGAACCCCGGCTGCAAGAAATCCCCCGTCCACCGCAAGAATGTGACCGTTGATATAACTGGCCTCCTCGCTGGCCAGGAAGCGGGCGGCGGCCGCCACCTCTTCAGGCGAGCCGTATCGGTCGACGGGGATGGCGGCCCGATAGACCCGCCGGGTCTCCGCCGAGTGCATGCGCGCCACGAGGTCCGTCTCGATGGCGCCGGGCGCGAGCGCGTTCACGGTGACGCCATACTCCGCCAGCTCCACGGCGAGGACCCGTGTCAGCATGATCACCCCACCCTTGGCCGCCCCGTAGGCGGCCCGACCGGTGCCTCCGGCCACCCCCGCTGTCGATGCGATGTTCACAATCCGGCCATAACCCCTGTCCTTCATCACCCTTCCGGCAGAGCGATTGCAATAGAAGGTGCCGGTAAGATCGATCCGGATGAGACGGTCCCAGTCCTCATCCGATGTCTCGAGAAAGCGTCGCTCGAGTCCGACCCCCGCACTATGGATCAGAATATCGAGGGTCTCAAAACGATCCAGGCCTGCGCGCACCATAGCGTCAACGCTGAGGCTGGAGGCGACATCGACTTCGACCGCCAGGGCGGCGTCCGCGCTGGCTGAGTTCAGGTCGGCTGCCAGACGCTCCACAGCCAAGCGATTGAGATCGGCGAGGACAAGTCTAGCCCCTCGTTCTGCGAGGTCCAGAGCGATCGCCCGCCCGATGCCGCTGGCCGCGCCCGTCACCAGGGCCGTGCGTCCGGAAAACTGGGACAAAGCCTTTCTCCTATTGGCGAACAGTCTGGACACGACTAATCAAAGACCCCACATCTAACATGTTAGCAAGACAAAAAACGAGTGAGCAATCCGACATGACGCTGACCGTTCATATGATCGGAAATGCTCACCTCGACCCGGTCTGGCTGTGGCCCTGGCAGGAAGGCCTCGACGAAGCGCTGGCGACATTCCGGTCCGCAGCGGACCGCTGCGAGGAGTACCCGGAGTTCATATTCACCCGCGGCGAGGCATGGCAGTACGAGAAGCTTCTTGAGATCGATCCGGAACTTTTCGAACGCGTGCGCCGACTAGCGGCGGCAGGACAGTGGTGTGTCGCCGGGGGCCAGTTCATTCAGCCGGACCTTAATGGGCCGACCGCTGAGAGCCACCGGCGTCAGTTCTCCCGGGGTCTCAGCTTTTTCGAAAAACACTTCGGCGTCCAACCGCGCTCAGCGCTCAATGTCGACAGCTTCGGACATCCGGCGAGCTATCCGGACATTCTCGCTCCCTTCGGCATCGAGGGATACTCAATCCAGAGACCCAAGGCTTATCAGATGGACCTGCCTCAGGTCTTCCTCTGGCGGGGCTGCGAAGGCGGCGAGCTGATCACCTTCCGCATGTCCATGCCCTACACCTCAATGACGACCGGCGAGCTAAGTGCGGCGGTTGAGGCGGCGATCCGGGACACCGGTCCCGGCCTGTCGCACACCATGTGCTTCTACGGGATCGGCAACCACGGCGGCGGACCCAGCAAGGCGCAGATCGAATGGATTCTTGAGCACAGGCGCTTCAGAGAAGGCGTAGAGCTCGTGTTCAGCACACCCGACCGCTACTTCGAGTCTATGCGCGCCGACAAAGACCGCATGACGGTGATCAAGGGCGACCTCCAGCACTGCTTCCCTGGCTGCTATTCGGTCATGCATGACATTCATCAGACCCAGCGCCTGGGCGAACTGCAGCTCGTGCAGAGCCAGAGGCTGGCCGAGTGGCTCTGCACCGAGCCGGCGGAGCGCGCAGATTACGCACGACGCCTCGACCGGGCATGGGATGATCTCCTGTTCACAGCGTTTCACGACATCCTCGCCGGAACGTCGGTACGTCGTTCCTGGGGCTCGGTGCGCGCCATGCAGGGGCGCGCACTGATTACGGCGGAAGAGGTATCCCATCTGGCGAGTCGCAGATGGGCGCGCCGCCGCCTGGGTCTCTCTAGAGAGCATCGGCATATCGTTCTCAATCCCGCCCCTTACCGGCGGACCGGCATGATCGAGATCGAGCCCTGGCTCGAAGACTACGCCAACTGGGACGATCGATGGGTCTCGAATTCAGTCGGTGAGCCGATTGAATTCCAGCTCATTCAACCCGAAGCCAACATTCGCTCCCGCATCCTGGCGCCGATCGATCTGGGCCCGTTCCAGCACGAGACGCTTCTTATTCAGCCAGGACCGCCGCCGGCGTCAGCTTACAAGCCGTCTCCCATACCCGCCGCGACGGCGGGCGAGGGCGTACTCGCCAACTCGCGCCTGCGGGTCATGCTCGGCGACGGCGGACTGGGCGCCATCATGCTCGACGGAGAGCCGATCCTGTCGAACCGCGGCTTTCAGCTCATTCTCCGGGACGATCCGCTGGACTGCTGGGGAATGACCTCCGACAGACATACAGGCGAGATCGCGGAACGTTGGAACGCAAATAACTGGGTCATTGAAGAAACCGGTCCGCTCCGAGCCCAGGCGCGCCTTGAGGGACGGATCGGAACCTCGAGGGTGCGCCTGCAGGTCAGCCTCGAACGCTCATCCCCGGCGATTGATATCTCCCTCATGGTCAATTTTGACGAACGCCATCGTCTGCTTCAGGCCTGCCTGCACTGGTCCCGCCCGGCGATCTCGATCATCGATGGCCTCCCGGGCGGATGGATTGAACGTTCCCGGACAGAAACCGAATGGCCCTTTCAGGCCTTCAGCCTTCAAAGGATGACCGGTGTTGAGGCCGCCCTCCTCTCCCATGACGCCTACAGTCTGAGCCATCGTGAAGACGCAAGCATTATCTCTCTCCTGCGCGCGCCGGTTATGGCAAGCGCAGGAAACACGCCGGCGATTTATCATGGCCGCGACGACCATACCGACCAGGGTGTACACGAATTTCGTATGAGGCTTGTCGTCGGCGAAAACCTGGAACCTGCAGAGCTGGTGGCGGCCGCTGAAGCCCTTGCACTGCCTCCGATAAGCTTCGATTTCTATGAGGGCATGAACCGTCCGCTTCCGCCGGCGGCGAACCCGACCCCTCCGCGCAGCATGCTCAAAGGAGCCCTTCCAGCCACCCTGTCGGGCGTAAACCGTCAGTAAAGCGCGTAGGAGCGCGGTCCGGGTGTCGCACTGCTGAAGGCCCCCTCGCCCGCAGATCGGCCTACCCTGTGGATAAGCCCCCACAGGGGCGATCCGGCTCCCGTCAGTTGCCGACCGATACAGTGAGGACAGACCCGGCAGCGCGAGCGCCACGCGATGACGGCGCAGGAGAGCATCCGGCAGCGCCTTGGCGAAGATCATGCCCAGCCAGACAAATCGTTCAGCCGCGCTGATGAGCTAACAGCCCTGCTTTCCGCTGGTCCCTGTGCTCTGCCCGACGACGAACCGGCGCACACGCTCAGCGCCTCCGGCGAGGTCATGGCGAATGGCGGATGCATCGATCCCGGCCAGTTCATCTATGCGCATCGAGATGCCTCTGAAGCGCCGCCATCTGTCTGATCTGATATCGCTTTCAGGATGCCCGGTCATGGACCATCCCTCGCCGCCAGCGGGTTGCCAGGAAGCTTCGTGCGGCGGTCAGCATAGACTCAGCTTGCACGGAGGCGATCCTGAAGACCTTGTACAGAAGAATAGCGTGACGCCTGTTGCCGCGTCGAGCCGTCACCGGGGCGGGCTCTGAACACGGATCTCTCAGTAAGGTAAGGGAGCTTCAGTCCTCAGACGCGTTAAGGCGCGATCTGAGAGAAGGACATCCAGCGGCCGAGATGAACGTTCATCGGATTATCCTTCCATCCCTTTAGGTCTGTTCGCACCAGCTGACGACTGGCGTCGATGAACAGAGGCAGGACGGGCGCATCATTCATCAGCAAACGCTCAGCATTGGCGTATAGTCGCTCTGCTGCGGGCGGCGGGGCAGATCTCGCACGCCCCAGAAGATCATCGAAAACGTCGTTCCGGTAGTTTGGAAAGTTGAGCGGTCCCGCGTCCGATCGGAACAGCTCCAGAAAATTGTAGGGATGATCGTAGTCGGCCACCCAGGTCGTACGCGCCAGATGAAAGGCGCGTTTACGGCGATAGTCGTTCATCGCTCTGGGCTCGACATTGATCAGTCGCGTCCGAACATGGATAGCCTTCCACATCGCAGAGACCGCAACCAGAACCCGCTTGTTATCCTCGCTGGTGTCATAAAGGACATCCAGAATAAGCGGGCGGCTGCCGGAATAACCGGCCTCCTCCATCATCCGGCGCGCGCTTTCTTCACGAAGACGCCTCCCCTCGCCGGCCCACCTCGGACGATAACCCGCCTGGGACCAGAGGGCAGAGGGAACCATCCCATAGGTGGCCTTCTCCCCGCCCCGCACAATCCGGCCGGCGAGGATATCGCGTTCAACAGTCATCATGAGCGCCTGCCTGACAGATCGATTCTGCAGAGGCGGATGGTCGAGATTGATGGTCAGGAAGTTGACCGCGAGCCGGCTGGTCAGCCTCTGCGCTGCCCCGAGCCGGTCCTGCAGCCATCCGATCTGCGAGCTTGGCGAGGAATAGGTGACATCCGCTTCGCCGGCGCGATATCGCATGACGTCCAGCTGACGATCTCCCGATGGGAGATAATCGATCTCGGTGAGGCGGACAGACCCGGCGTCGTGGAAATGCGGGTTCCTCTCCAGCCGCAGATACTGCCCGCGTCGACGATCCACGAGACGAAAAGCCCCGTTCGAGACCAGAACCCCCGCCTCGGTCCATCGCCTGGGGGCAGACGAGACGACATGCTCAGGAACAGGAACAAGACTGTAGTGAGCGACCTGCTTCAGAAAATAAGCGGTCGGCTCCGTCAGGCGCACCTCAAAAGTCCGCTCATCTCTAGCTGAAACGCCCAGACGCTCCGGCGGCATATCCCCCCTGATGACCGAGGGCGCATTCTCAACCGCATCCAGCATCGAGGCAAACTGCGCAGCGGTTTTCGGATCCGCGAGACGTCGCCATGAAAAGACAAAATCCCTTGCCAGAAGAGGTCGCCCGTCCGACCACCGGGCAGCCGCCCGCAGCGTGAAAACGCAGGTGCGGCCATCCGCGCTGATGCTCCAGCTCTCAGCGACCCCGGGGATGGTCCGCCCATCCGCCGAAAAGCTGATCAGACCCTCGAAAAGATCATAGGTCAGGGCTCCTCCCGCCTCGTCAAAAACGGCGTGAGGATCGATCGAGAGGGGCTCACCGTTGATGATGCGCCTGAGCCTGTGTGAAGCGCCGGCCGGAGCGGCCTCAGCGGGCAGCATCAGGGCTGCCGGGACAGCCAGAAAGGCGCGGCGGCCTAACGCCAGCATGTTCGCGCAATCCGCATCCAGTTTCCCTCAAGAACATCTGCAACGTCATTGGCGCCATGGCCCCGACGGAGGAGTTCGGCAGGAATGGCGGGGATGTCGTCGATGTTGAAGCAGTCGACCGGCTCCTCATAGCCAAGCCCCGGGGGAAACGTGGCTCCCATCGAGGCTTTTTCCAGATTGATCGCCTCAAGGTCGAAGACATGATCGAGCCCGAGGGCCACATGACGCGGACCGATGAACTCCATGAGATAATCGATGTGATCGCAGATACGTTGCGGCGTGGCGCGGCCTCCAAGGAAGAGATCCAGGCCATTGACGCCGACCACACCCCCCCGCTGCGCGCACTCGGCGATCAGTTCATCGGGAACATTTCGCGGATGGTCGCACAGGGTTCGGGGATTGGAGTGCGAGAAGATGACCGGGAAACGGGCACAGGCGAGAACATCTGAGACGGTCCGGTAGCCCACGTGCGAGCAGCAGACGACCATGCCGACCCTCTGCATCTCGGCAACCAGCTCCCGGCCGTAGCCGCTGAGGCCGGCATCTTCGTCGTGGCATCCCCCAGCCGCGCGGTTGTTTGAGTTGTAGGCAAGAGACATCCACCGCACGCCTCGTCGATAGAAGGCCTCCACAAGCGTGAGGTCCTGAATGGGTGCCGCCCCTTCAATATCAAAACAGATGGCAAGCAGGCCGGCCTCGCGGGCCTCCTCGATATCCCTGACGCTGTCGATCAGGCGATAGGCATGGGGATGTGCGCCGATCCATGCGCGCATCTGATCGAGAAGCACGACATGCTCCTCAAGGCTCATTGTTCCATAACCGGTATTGAGACTGGCGACCGAACACCCCGCCTGACGATAGCGCTCGATGGCAGGCAGCCACCGGATATTCTCATCCGGCGCCATCGGCAGACATCCATGATTATCCCAGACCCGAAACTCCCGAGCCGCCCCAAACGCGCCCATACAGCCACCGGCCTCCAACCGCCTCTAACCCCGATGCCGGGTTACCCCTATTAACATATCAGCATTGGGTGTTAAGACGGTGGGGTGCTAATTGAGTGAATTGGCTTTGCAGGACGCAGCGTCCCTGAAATTCGGCCGTAATCTCGTTTAACATACTGAAATATTGATTTTAGATATCCGATGACCTCAGACTACGCTTGGCTTGAAGCTCGGTTCCGTCGCATCGGAATCCTCCGCAGCACCCTGGGTGTTTTGCGCTGGGACGCCGCAGCTGTTATGCCAGACGGGGCGCGAGCGGTCCGTGGAGAACAGCTCGCCGAGATCGAAGGGATGGTCGCCAACCTCCTTCTCGAGGATGAGGTGACAACACGGCTCGCCGCCGCCCGGCCGTCAGACGACTGGGAGAGCGCCAATCTGCGTGAGATGACACGCGAGGTCCTCCAGGCGAACGCCATTCCTGCTTGCCTGCAGTCGGAACTGATCCGCCTTCAGTCCGAATGTGAAGGGATCTGGATCGAGGCTCGCAAAGAAGGCGACTTCGCACGCGTACTGCATCCGGCCGCGAGGCTCCTCAGCCTGACCCGGGAGGTGGCAAAGGCTCGCGCTGAGATACTGGGCGTTGAGCCTCATGAAGCTCTGATGGATCTTCACGATCCGGGGATCAGGTCGAGAGATATCGACGCCCTGTTCGACACTCTTGTAAACCGCCTGCCCGACCTGGTGAGAGCGGGAGCCGCAGACGGCGAGTACCGGAGGGATCCGGCCAGAGGCCTCCCGATCACCGAACAGCTCGAGCTCTGCCGTCGCCTGGCGGATCACCTGGGGTATGATTTCCGATATGGCCGCGTGGATACGAGCGCTCAGGCGTGTTTCGCGGACGACTGCCCGGACGATGTGCGCATCACCGTGTCGCCCGACCCTGAGGACTTTCGGCGCGCGCTTTATGGCGCCGCACACGAGATCGGACACTCATTCTACGAGAACCGACTTCCTGCCCGCTGGCGATACCAGCCCGTGGGACGGCCCTGCTCGGCGGCCATGCAGGAGAGCCAGGCGATCCTGTTCGAGAAGATCGTCATGGGCGCCCCCGACTTCTACGCCGCCACCCTGTCGGCCATCACCGGAAATCCGGCATCCGACAGTGGGCTCAGACCCCTGAAGCTGGGGCTGATGCGGCAGCAGGCGGACGAGGCGAGCTATCCGCTCCACATCGTCCTTCGCTACCGGATCGAGAAGGATCTGATCAACGGCCGTCTCGAGGTCTCCGACCTTCCCTCGGCGTGGGAGGAGGGTTGCGAGAAGATCTTCAATCTCCGCCCGAAGGCCCCTGCGGAGGGATGCCTTCAGGACATTCACTGGTATCGCGGGCTATATGGATACTTCCAGAGCTACGGCCTTGGCTATCTGATCGCAGCTCAGCTCCATGAAGCCGCGATCCTGACCGACCCGGCGATAGCGCCTTGTCTCGCGTGCGGCGACATCGCCGGGCTCAGATCCTGGCTTGGGCGGACTGTCTACAGCAAGGCCCGGCGATCATCGGCGGCGGACGTGGTCAACGCCGCAACGGGACGCCCGCTCGGCGCCGACGCCTTCTTCCGCCATCTCGAGGGCCGGTATCTGACGGGTCCGGGAGCGCGCCTGCAGCGGGACGACCTATGATCCGCTATATCTTCGGCCGCCTCGGCATCGCCGCGCCAACCCTTCTGGCGGTGGTGACGCTCAGCTTCTTCCTTCTGCGCGCAGCTCCTGGCGGCCCGTTCGACAGCACACGCGCCCTGCCCCCGGAAATCGAGGCCAATCTCAACGCCCTCTACGGGCTGGATCGTCCGTTGACCGAACAGTTCACATCCTATGTCGGCGGGGTTCTGAGGGGCGATTTCGGGCCATCCTACCGATATCGGGACGTTCAGGTGAGCGACATCGTGGCCGACGCCCTGCCCGTCAGTCTCGCCATCGGCGGCCTGGGACTTTCTGTGACCTTGATCCTCGGCATCGGCGTAGGAGCCGCATCGGCCCTGGCCCGCGGACCGGCGCTCGCGACGGCGCTGTCCGTCGCGATTTCGGTCGGCATTGCCGTTCCCAGTTTTGTCAGCGCTCCGATCCTCGCGCTCATCTTCGGGGTGATGCTGGACATCCTGCCGGTCGCCGGCTGGGGAGGCGGCCGCGCCGAACATCTCATCCTTCCGATGATCGTCCTCGGCGTTCCCAACGCCGCCTTCGTGGCCCGTCTGATGCGGGCGAGCATGCTCGAACAGATGACCTCCGAGTCCATTCTCGCGGCACGGGCCCGAGGGGCCTCCCCACGGCGGATCATCCTCCGCCACATCCTCCAGCCCGCCCTCATTCCGGTTGTCAGCTATCTCGGACCGGCCAGCGCCAGCATTCTCACCGGATCGGTGGTCATCGAACAGCTCTTCGCCCTTCCCGGTGCCGGGCAGGCCTTCATCGACGCCTCTCTCAACCGTGACTACACGCTGGTGCTGGGTCTGGTGATCGTGTTCGCAACGCTGGTCATCCTGCTCAATCTCCTGACCGACATACTGGCCGGCGCCCTCAACCCAAGGCTGCGGGCAGGACAATGAACCAGAAACCTGAGAGCGCAATTCGACGAACGCGCCCCGCCGCCTGGACCCGGTTCGCCCGCCGTCGCGGCGCCATGGCGGGCGCAATCATGCTTCTGATCCTCGCCGCCGCAGCGTTTCTGACGCCTCTCATCTCGCCCTTCTCCTATGATGAGGTTCTCTGGGACCGGATCGGCAAGAGTCCGGACATCGCCTCCGGTCACATCATGGGCACGGATTTTGTCGGACGGGATGTCTTTGTCAGAACGATGCTGGGGCTCGCGGTATCGCTTGTCGTAGGCCTCAGCGCCGCATCGGTGAGCGTCCTCATCGGGGCCGCCTACGGGGCTATCGCCGGCTATACAGGCGGCGCGACCGAACAGATCATGATGCGGGTCGTTGATGGCCTGTTCGCCATTCCCTTCATGTTCGTGGTCATTCTGGTCATGGTCGTGTTCGGACGAAACTTCTTTCTTCTGTTCGTCGCCATCGCCGCCATTCAGTGGCTGACCATGGCGCGTATCACCTGCGCCCAGACCCGTATCCTCAGGCAGCGCGGGTTCATTATCGCCGCCGAGCTGGCTGGCCTGCACCCCGCCCTGGTAATCCTCCGGCACATTGCTCCCAATCTTGGAGGCCTGATCGTTGTCTACCTGACACTGACCATTCCCGAGATCATTCTGATCGAGAGTTTTCTGAGCTTTCTGGGCATGGGGGTTCAGGAGCCCCTGACCAGTCTTGGCGTTCTGATCTCGGACGGGGCGAAAGAAATCTACACTGCCCCCTGGCTTCTTGCAGCCCCCGTTGTGACGCTGACGACCTGCCTGATCAGCCTCAACCTGATCGGGGACGGTCTTCGAAGTGCGCTTGATCCGAAGGATGCGTCACCGTGAACGCATTGCCGCTCTTCGAACTGCGCGACCTGATCGTGCGGTATAAGGGCGTCCAGGGGCGTGTAGAGGTCGTATCGGGCGTGTCCCTGACCGTCGAACAGGGGACCTGTCTCGCGATTGTCGGAGAATCCGGCTCGGGCAAAAGCCAGAGTTTCCTCTCCGCCCTCGGCCTGACCTCTTCGGTCCCGGAGATCCAGGGCGCGGCCCTCTTCCGGGGTCACGATCTGATCAACATGCCGAAAAAGGACCTCAACGCGCTGCGGGGCGATCGCATCGGCTTTGTCTTCCAGAACCCGCACTCCTTTCTGGCGCCTCATCTGCGCATCGAAAGCCAGATGCTCGAGGCTCTGAGAGGCCGGGGCGCGATGAACCGGTCGGAGCAGCGCCTTGCCGCCCGCGTGGCGCTGTCATCGGTGAGAATTGAGGACCCCGAGCGGGTCCTTCAGTCCTTTCCATTCGAAATCTCAGGCGGCATGGCGCAGCGCGTGATGATCGCCATCGCCATGATCAACGCCCCGGACCTTGTGATCGCCGATGAGCCGACCACCGCTCTTGACGCATCCGTCCGCAACAGCGTCCTCAAACTGCTGCGCGAGGCGGTTGATCGTCGGGGCGCAGGACTGATCATCATCACGCACGATATCGGAGCGGCGGCCGGGCTCGCAGACGCCATTGCGGTCATGTACGCAGGTCGCGTGATCGAGACAGGTCCCGCCGCCTCGATCCTGGCCAGTCCCGCTCACCCCTATACGCGCGGCCTCATCGCGGCGGCGCCGAAACTGACCGGGGCCCGACAGCCCCGCCTGCAGGCGCTCCCCGGCGGGCCGCCCCCCGCCGGCCTGGCGCTTGACGGCTGCCCCTTCGCCGACCGGTGCCCGACAGTGAGAACGGCCTGCCGGACCACAGCGCCCGATCTTCGACCCGTAGGCCCCGGACGCCTGAGCGCATGCTGGATCGAAACTGCGGAGATCGTTGCATGAGCGATGCCCAAGGGATCGTGCTGCGCGTATCCGGCCTCACCGTCCGCTATCCCGGCGCTGGCGCACACCGACAGCGAAGGGCGGCGGTGGAGGATGTATCCTTCGACATCGGCGCCGGAGAGGTCTGCGGACTCATAGGTGAGAGCGGATCGGGGAAATCATCTCTCGCACGCGGTATACTGCAGCTGGGTCCCGCGCGCTCCGGCGCAGTCTGGCTGAACGGCATGCCTCTGCACACCCTGTCCGGGGCCGCGCTGAGACGGGGTCGGGTGCCCATGCAGATGGTGTTCCAGAATCCTCTCGACAGCCTGAACCCTCGCCTGACCATCTCCGCGAGCCTTCGCGAGCCACTTATGATCAGGGACACCCGGCTGGAGGCCGCTGACCGCGATCGCCGCATCGCCGGGGCGCTGGAACTCGTCGGCCTGGCAGCAGCGTGCGCGGACAGGTTTCCCCATGAGTTCTCCGGCGGCCAGCTTCAGCGGATCGCCATCGCTCGCAACGTCCTTGTCCGACCGGACATCCTGATATGCGATGAAGCCGTCAGCGCCCTCGACGCCTCCATCCAGGCGCAGATCCTCAACCTTCTCGCCGACCTGCGTGAACGCTTCGGCATGGCGATCCTCTTCATCAGCCACGACCTCGCCGCCGTCCGACACATGTGCGACCGCGTCCTTGTTCTCTACCAGGGGCGTCTGATCGAGGATGCACCCGCTGAGATCTTCTTCGCCGGGCCGGGCCACCCCTATTCGAGGGCTCTTCTGGAGAGCGCCGGCGGATGCAGTCCTGTATCACTTCCCGGCGCGAACCCGGCGCCGAGCCCGGGCGCAGAGAGAGGATGCGCCTTCGCGGGCCAGTGCCCGGAGGCGACGCCGACCTGTCTTGCACAAAGACCGCTCCTTGAGAACGGGGGACGAGGCCACGCCGTCGCCTGCTGGAACCGTCAACGTCCGTGAAGAAAAGCAGACCCTGATGAGCGATACCGACTTCTTCTCGAGGATCGACGCCGCCCTAGAGGCGATCGAGACGGAAGGCCTGACCAAGATCGAGCGTATCATGACGACGCCTCAATCTTCCGAGGTGGGCGTCTCGACCCCAGAGGGTGAGAAACGGGTCATCAATCTCTGCTCCAACAATTATCTCGGTCTCGCCAATGATCCCCGCATCATCGCCGCGGCCCGATCGGCCATGGAGGAATGGGGAGCAGGGCTGGCGTCTGTGCGATTCATTTGCGGCACGCAGACGCTTCATAAGCAGCTGGAGCACGACATCAGCGCCTGGCTCGGCTATGAGGACGCCCTTCTGTTCGCGGCCTGCTTCGACGCCAATGGGGCTGTCTTCGAGCCTCTTCTCGGCGGCGAAGACGCCGTCATCTCCGACAGCCTCAATCATGCATCCATCATTGACGGCATACGTCTGAGCAAAGCCCGCCGCTATGTCTACCGGAACGGCGACATGAGCGACCTTGTCTCCGCGCTGACGAGAGCCAGGGAGGACGGCGCGCGTACCTGCCTCGTGGTCACCGACGGGGTCTTCTCCATGGACGGGGCGATACCCGACCTGATCTCCCTGACCGACATCGCGCGCGCGCACGGCGCGCTGGTCATGGTCGACGACTGTCATGCAACCGGGCTCATCGGCCCGGAAGGCCGCGGCAGCGGCGCCTATCGCGGGGTTTCAGACAGGATCGACATTCTGACCGGCACCCTGGGCAAGGCGCTGGGAGGAGGCATGGGAGGATTTGTGTGCGCGCGAGCGCCGGTGATCCGGCTCCTGCGACAGCGGGCGCGTCCCTACCTGTTTTCCAACACGCTTGCCCCGGCGATCGCAGGGGCGGCGATCGAGGCGGTCAGGATCGCACGAACCGAGGACGAACGCCGATCGCGTCTGCACGCCAATGCGGGTCGACTGCGCTCAGGCCTCACCGAAGCCGGCTTCACGCTACTGCCGGGAGAGCATCCGATCATCCCGGTGATGATCGGAGATGCGGCCGCCACCCTCGCCCTGTCGGCAAGCCTGTTTCGTCATGGGGTCTATGCGACAGGGTTCTCATTTCCCGTCGTCCCGCGCGGCGCCGCCCGCGTCCGGCTTCAGGCCAGCGCCGCCCATGACGAGGCTCAGATCGATCTGGCAATCGCAGCGTTCCGGGCTGCTGGACAGGAAACAGGCATCCTTTGATTAGGATCAGGGTGTGTTTTCCCGGCCACAAAACAGGGATTTCTAACATTTTAGAGGGAAATACTGACGACGCAATTCACAGGCAAAGCCTTAAGGCTTGCGAGTATCCGCCAAAAAACACAGTACTTACTGAGATTTGTACGAGGAGTCAGAACGAGTCAAAATGAGACAAGGATGAATTGACTCATCTAATATTTCAGCATCGCATGAGCTCACGACGTTGCGCCTGATCCAGAAGGGAGAGATCCATGCGATTTAAGAGGGAGTTCCAGCTAACCGTATCGGCGGGGGCGCTCATGATGCTCCTTGCCTCCGCAGGGCCGGCAGTCGCGCAGGAGAGCGCCGCGTCCCCGCCCGAGGCGAAGGCCGGCGAGGACAGGGACGTCGTCATCGTGACGGCGACCCGCCGTGAAGCGGAAGTGAGCGATCTCCCCCTCAGCCTAACGGCCATCCAGGGCGATGACCTGGTGAAGAACGCGCAGGACGATCTGGCCGACTACATCCGTCAGGTGCCGGGCGTGACATTCAGACAGCAGTCGGCCGGCCTCAACCAGCTCTCCATCCGGGGCGTCTCCGGCGGCGGCGGCCAGCGCGCCAAAGCACCGATCAGCTTTTACATCGACGATGTCCCGGTCGTCTCCGATCCGGTCGCCTCCCCGGATATCAAGACCTTCGACATCGAGCGCGTCGAAGTGCTGCGCGGCCCCCAGGGAACCCTCTTCGGGGAAAGCGCACTCGGGGGCGTGATCCGCATTCTGTCCAAGCAGCCCAACCTGTCCAAATTCGAGGCGCGCACTAAGGTCACCTATCTGTCGACCGAGATCGGCGACCCCGGCTACAATTTCGACGGCGTCGTCAACATTCCGATCGTCGAGGATAAGTTTGCGGTACGCGCGAGCCTGTCGCGGCGCGATGAAGGCGGATGGATCGACAATATCGGGATCAACGGCCGCGAGAACGCCAACGATCTGGACTACTGGAGCGGGCGGGTAAAGGCTCTGTGGAAAGCCAGCGATCGGCTGGAGATTTCTTCGACCGGGTCCTTCGTGCGTTCAGACTACGGGTCA
Source organism: uncultured Caulobacterales bacterium (assembly GCA_903858185.1). GTDB lineage: Bacteria > Pseudomonadota > Alphaproteobacteria > Caulobacterales > Caulobacteraceae > Caulobacter > Caulobacter lacus. The sequence goes on along the minus strand of CAIOHT010000078.1, from coordinate 13,527 downwards.
CGCCAGGAGGCCAACACCAGCTACAAGCAGACCATCAACTACACTAACGAGACGCGCGCCGACGACATCGATCAGTTCAACGTCACGGTAAAGTACGACTTCGACTTTGCGGAGCTGACGAGCTCGAGCAACATGTTCAAGCGCGAAACCTCGCGCCTCTTCAACCTCAACTCCTTCAACGGCTTCCTTCCGGGCGTGCTCACCGGCCTCGGAAAGGTTCCCTCCGGCTTCCAGTTCGACGAATTCTACCAGACACTCAATATCGACGACGACGCCTTCAACCAGGAGATCAGGCTTGTATCGACGGATGAAGGACCGTTTCGATGGGTGGCGGGGGCCTATTACTTCGACACCACCAATACGGTCGGCGTCGACTTCCTGGGTCGCCCCAAGGTCGACTTCACCTATCTTCGTCTGAGGCGTTTTGAGGACTACAACCAGAAAGCGGTTTTTGCGGAAACGGAGTACGATTTTTCCCCGCAGTGGACCCTGGTCGCCGGTCTTCGCTACACGAAGGAAAGCCGGACGATCACCTACGATCAGAAGGATGACTTCCCCACCGTGGTCTTTCTGCCCGCCGACGGCCTGTTCGTTGTCAACTTCGACTACGAAATCGTCACGCCTAAGTTCGCGATCCAGTATCGCCCGACTGACAATCTTCAGGTCTACGCCAGCGCCACCCGGGGCTTTCGCGGTCCTGGCGGCAATACAGACTTCAACAATTCAGGCGCAAGGAACAACATCTACGGCGCAGAGACGATCTGGAGCTATGAGATCGGATCGAAGGGAACCTTCTTCGACGACCGTCTGACCCTTTCGGCCGCCGCCTTCTCGACCGACTGGAATGACCGCCAGGAGGTCGTGAACCCGCAGGCACCCCCGACCCAGCAGTATGCGGACAACATCGGACAGGCCAAGATCACGGGCGCGGAACTCGTGGCTGATCTGTCAGTGACGGACAACATCTCGATCGGCGGAAACGTTTCGGTCCTCAACACCGAAATCACCAGCTCGGCCCGTCCGACCTTCGTCGGACTGCCGCTCGTCGGCGAGCCCGACACAAGGGGCGCCATCTACGCCGATGCGCGCTATCCGCTGTCCAACGGCCTGATCCTGACCGCTCACGCCGACGGCGTCTATCAGAGCGAGGTCATCTACAGCCTGACCGCCCCGGTCAAGCAGGGCGACTACTCTCTCTTCAACGCCTCGGTCGGCCTCGAACGGGATAACTGGAAGGCGCAGCTCTTCGCCAGAAACGTCACCGACGAGTTCATCAAGTTCGGAGCCGGTCTCTCGACCAGCGTGAACGAACCGCGCCTCTACGGCATCTCCTTCGACGTCTCCTTCTGAGGGGCCTAACAACTGCGCAAGGGCGGGCTGGCGACCAGATACAGGCCGCCAGCCCGCCCGAGCAGGAACAACACCGAGAGGACAGCTCTACGCGCCGGATCGAACACAAACGACCGGATCATCCTGCCGCATGTATCATCCAGACGAGCCTTCCGGCGCATCTCACCGGCAGGGCCCTCCGGCTCAGTCCATTCTCTTAAGAAGAGACGCGACATAGGAGGCGAGGCTGGGATCCAGAACCATCAAAATCCCTGACCCCGCCTGGCGCCGGATAAATGTCACGAGACAGTCTCCGAACCGGGTCGGCGCGCATCGCCATGCGCTTAGAGCCTGCTCACGCGGAAGGCTCGTATAAGCGGACAGAACCCTCTCCTCACGCTCAGGATCCAGTTCGAGAATAATCCTCGAGGCGCTGATGTCGTAGATGCGGGCCAGGGCGGGATCAAGACCTGAACCAAGCCGGTCCAGACACGAGCGGGCCGAGGAGGCAGGCCCGAGGAGGAGCCAGTCAAGGGGCGCGACAGACGCCAGCCAAGCCCCTCCCCTGTCCTGAACGCTGAGGCAATCCGGGAGCCCGGCCAGAGCTTCAGGGCCCGATCGCCCGGGGGACGGGCCTGACGGCAGATGACGGATACGGAATATGCCGAGGCCGTCTACCATGGAGGCGGCCTTGCAGGAGCAGGGGAAGACAGGCGATCGCGCAAGGTCAATCATGCATCCGCTCTCCTGAGGGATCGTACGCGCCCGGCGGCGTGATACGGGCCTTAAGGACGCGGTTCCCGTCGCGAAGGATCACGATCTCTCCATGCCTTGATCGTCCCGCCTCAACGAGCCCGAGAGCGATTCCACGCGACAGGGTGGGAGACAGGATCGAAGAAGTCACCCAGCCCTCGGAGTGGGCGGCCCCCCGCAGACTGTCTGGCCGGTCAGAGACGACATGAGCGCCAATCGGCGGCGCCGACCCGTCGAGCGTCTCGAGCCCGACCAGCTGTCGCCTGTCCTGTCGCAGCGCCTCCGGTCGGCTGAGCGAGCGCTTGCCGACAAAATCCGCCTTTCTCCGGGACACAAGTCCGGACAGACCCAGATCGTCAGGCAGGGTGACACCGTCTGTCTCGGATCCTAGATGAATGAAACCCTTCTCGATCCTTAGCGTCATGATCGCTTCGATGCCGACAGGGGTAAGACCAAGAGAGGCCCCGGACGCCATGAGACGCGAGTGAAGATCTTCGGCATACGCCCAGGGGATCGAAATCTCGAAACTCACCTCGCCGGTAAAGCTCACCCTCTGAATGCGGCATGGAACCCCGAGCAGTGTCCCCTCGCGGACGCTGAGATGCGGGAAAGCCTCACGGGAGACATCGATGGATGCGCCCAGCTGAGCGAGGATCAGGCGCGCCTTCGGTCCGCTGATCGTCATCACCGCCCAGTCCATCGTGACATCGGTTGTCATCACGCGAAGCTCAGGCCATTCGCACTGGAGCCAGTCTTCAAGATGAGCTGCGACTTTTTCAGCATTCCCGCTGGTCGCGCCCACAAGAAACCGGTTCGTATCCAGTCGGGCGACGACGCCGTCATCGAGGATGGTTGCGTGCTCGGAGAGCATGACCGCATACTTGCATCGCCCGGGCTTCATGGCGGCCATCGACCCGGGATAGATGCGATCGAGGAAAAGGCCGGCGTCCGGACCGATCACCTCAATCTTGCCGAGAGATGAGGCGTCAAAAAGCCCGGCGGCGGTCCGGACAGCGCAAGCCTCCCGATGGACGGCCTCACGCTCAGTCTCCCTCGCTTGCGGATAGAAAGCGGGCCGGGACCAGTGTCCGTAATCCTCCATTCGCGCGCCCATCCGCGCATGAGCCGCATCCGCAGCAAGGCGTCGCCTCGGCCTGAGTGTGTCCCCGATCCGGTGGCCGGCGAACGCCCCGATCGGCGTTGGATGATAGGGCGGACGGAAGCGCGTAACCCCGACCTCTGCCGGCGTCCGGCCGAGTTCAGCGGCCAAGATCGCAAGACCGTTGATATTGGAGGTCTTGCCCTGGTCGGTCGCCATGCCGAGCGTGGTGTAACGCTTGAGATGCTCCACTGACCGGAAATTCTCCCGGACAGCCAGACGCACATCAAGCAGCGTCACATCATTCTGGAGATCAACGAACGCTGTCTCCTCCTCGCGGCCGCCTGGGGTCTCAACACAGACGATCGGACGGATGCGCCCGAGATCGGCAAACTCGCCCGCCGCCTCCCCGACGCTGAGGACATCGCTCGGCTGAACGGGAACAAACGACGAGATCATGTCATCCCAGCGGAGTCGTCCGCCGATATGCGAATGAAGATGGACCGAGGGCGTCCATCCCCCGGAGACGAGAACCGTGTCGCAGGCGATCTCATCGGACAGAGACGCCATCGCGCCTGATCCATCAAGGCGCGCCGGCCTCACAGCCCTGACACGATCGCGTCCCTCGACACGCAGAGGAAGGGTTTCAGAGTGCACGGGGAAACGCTCACGGGCGATCTCGAGCAGGCCGATATCGGCCTCGGGACGCGCATCGAGAACCGCGACGATCTCGGCGCCGGCGTCATTCAGGGCGAAGGCGGCCCGATAGGCCCTGTCATTGTTCGCAGCCAGAACAATGCGCCGTCCGCTGACAACGCCGTATCGATGCAGGTAGGTCTCGGCCGCCGAAGCCAGCATCACGCCCGGGCAATCATTTCCGGAAAACACGAGAGGCCGCTCGATGGCGCCGGCAGCCACAATGATCCTGCGGGCCCGGATCTTCCACAATCGTCCCCGAAGCGATCCGTGATCTCCGGGAGGCCCTGCAGGATCAGAGTGCTCGTATATGGCTGCAAGACCATGATCATAAAGGCCGATCGCGGTGGAGCGCATGAGCCTGCGCCCATGAGGCGCCGCATCGATCTCGGCAAGCGCCTCTGCAATCCAGGACCCGACAGGTGTACCGGAAAGGCTCTGTTCTGCGCCAAGCGCCCGGCCGCCGGCGACGGCGTCATGTTCGATCAGAAGCGTGGTGACGCCTGAACGGATGGAGGCGAGAGCCGCCTGAAGGCCGGCGACACCAGCCCCGATGATCAGCGTATCGACATGATCATGGGCGTGCTCATAAGTGTCGGGATCCGGCTGATCCGGAGCATGCCCCAGCCCTGCGAGGCGTCGTATCCATGGCTCGAACAGCTCCCATCCCGGCCACATAAAGGTCTTGTAGTAAAAGGCTGCCGGGATGAACCGCTTCATCAGACCAAGCGAGGCGAAAACATCCGTTGAAACGCTGGGCCAGGCATTGACGGCGTGCGCTTCGAGCCCTTCGACCAGATCGACCTCTGTCGCCCGCAGATTGGGAAGGCTTTTCGCCCCGGCACCCGTCTGAACGATGGCGCTGGGCTCCTCAAGGCCTGCTGCAAGAAGACCACGCGGACGGTGGTGCTTGAAGCTTCGCCCGACGATCGAAACCCCGTTGGCCAGAAGGGCGGATGCGAGCGTATCGCCACGAAACCCGCGATAGCTACGCCCCTCCCATCGGAAAGAGATCGGACGACTGCGATCGACGAGGCCGAGAGAGGCGTGCCGCCAGCCGGTCATTCGCCCCCTCCCGTTTCCTCAGGCCTGCGCGCCTGGGTAACCGGATAGACATGCAGGATCTGATGGGTCAGCGTATCGCGAAGGATGTTGAACCAGCGTCGGCAGCCAAACTCATGCAGCCAGCGCTCCGCGCTGACGCCTTTGAGGTTCGTTCTCTGGTAGAGATAGGCTGACCACGCTTCATCGGTCACCGCATCGGGCGGCCCGGGCCGGACGAGATGCGCCTGCCCGGCGCATCGAAACTCGTCTTCCGAGCGTTGGCCGCAGACGGGACAGTCTATGAGCAGCATCGACCTCTCCCTTCAGTGCGCGATAGCGGCAGCGCCGGCTTCATCGATCATCGCCCCGGTAAGGAAGCGCTCGAGCGTGAACGCTCGTGCCCGCGCCTCACTCCTCCCCGTCGCGAGGAGATGGGAAAACAACCATCCTCCTGCCGGTATGGCTTTGAAACCACCGGTTCCCCAGCCACAGTTCACGTAAAGCCCCTCAACCTCCGTCGCCGAGAGAATGGGCGATGAGTCATGCGAGACGTCGCAGATTCCGGCCCATTGCCGGAGAAAGCGCAGACGCGAGAACTGCGGGAACAGCTCAAGGACGCCGGCCGCCGAGCGCTCCATGTTGGGCAGACTTCCGCGCTGCGCATAGGAAGGGAAAAGATCGAGCCCACCGCCGATGACAAGCTCGCCCTTGTCCGACTGGCTGAGATAAACCCCCGTCGCAGACGTGATCAGAACCGTATCGAGAACGGGCTTCACCGGCTCGGAGACGAACGCCTGAAGCGCATAGGATGTCAGAGGCAGAGACAAGCCCGCAAGGCCCGCAACATTACTGGAATGGCCCGCTGCGGCCAGCCCGACCACGGGTGCGCGGATATCGCCCCGGCTTGTCCGGACGGAACGGACCCGACCATCGGAGATTTCAAATCCCAGAACCTCGCAGTTCTGAATGATGTCGACGCCCAGACGGCTGGCCGCCCGGGCGTATGCCCAGGCGACGGCGTCATGACGCGCAACGCCTCCGCGCGGCTGCAGAAGTCCGCATCGGATCGGAAAACTGGGATTGGGATGAAGCCCGCGGATACGACGGTGCGTTTCCGCATCATTGTAGAATTCGGCATCGACCCCGTTGAGGAGCATGGCGTTGGCTGAGCGACGAAGGATTTCCTCGTCATGCCGGCTGTGACCCAGCATCCAGACGCCGCGCTGGGAGAACATGATGTTGTAATTGAGCTCGGCGCTCAGCCCCTCGTATAAACGAAGGGAGAGATCATAAAGAGCTGCGCTTTCAGGGAAGAAATAGTTTGACCGGATGACGGTTGTGTTGCGCCCCGTATTGCCTCCGCCGATCCAGCCCTTCTCAAGCACGCAGATGCGCCGGACCCCGTGATGGCGCGCGAGGTAATAGGCGGTCGCAAGTCCATGACCTCCTCCGCCGACAATCACCACGTCATAAGACGACTGCGGCGTCGCATCGATGAACGCGGGAGGCCATCCGCGCTGTCGCTCAAAGCCGGCCCGCAGGAGCGAAAGACCCGAGTAGCGCCTCCAGGGTCTCGCTGCCGTCATGAGCGTCCCCTTCTTGCCTGCTCCGCAGCTCCGTGGGATATATAAACATATTAGATCGTCAAGATAGTGAACGACGATGCCGGACGGACCACCTGATCACCAGAACGAATTACCTGTTTACAGGTCACTTTATTGATTGACCGGATCGACACCAACGGCAGGATAGGACACATCAAATATTTTAATAGGCGCTCCGCCAGTGACCCCGAAAGAGGTCGGCTGCGGGAAGGGACTTCGACGACGGGACGCTGACCGATCAGCGATGACGGAAGATCACGGGCATGACCTCTTCGCACGGCTCTGCTCTCTCGCGACGTCATTTCGCCCTTGGCGGAGGGGTCGCAGCCCTGCTGATGGGCGCCTGCCAGACCGGCGCTTCCTTTGAGCCCTTCGACCTTGTGATCCTCGGAGCGCGGGTCATGGACCCCGAAAGCGGCCATGACGATGTCGCCCATATCGGAGTGAGAAACGGACGAATCGCCGCGGTCACACGCCAGACCATCAGCGCCCGCACAGTCATTGACGGACGCGGTCTCGTGGCGGCGCCGGGTTTCATAGACCTGCACGCGCACGGACAGACCCTCGGGGATGGCGACATTCAGGCTCGCGACGGGGTGACCACGGCGCTCGAACTGGAATCGGGCGTCTTCCCTATCGCTCCCTTTTACAAACGGCGGGAAGGTCGCTCCCGCATTCACTTCGGTGCCAGCGCCGGGCATCGCGGGGCGCGCATCCTTCTCACGACAGGCATCGAAGCCGGTCACTCCCTGACGGAGCCGGAGACCCAGGTCAGAATTCAGATGCGGGTGCAGGACTGGGCGTACGCCCATCTGAAGACGGACGAGCTCAAAAAACTTCGCGCCCTGCTGACGGAAGGGTTCATGGCCGGAGGCCTCGGGATCGGACTGGCTCCCGAGTACATTCCCGGAGCCGACCGCGAGGAGGTGCTTCAGGTGTTCGAAGAAGCCGCAGCGCTGAAAGCCCCGGTCTTCGTCCACGTGCGTCGCACCGCATCGGCCCTGGGTGACGCCCCTATGGAGCCCATCCAGGAAATGCTCGCCAATGCCGCAGCGACGGGAGCAGCGCTGCACCTCTGTCACATCAACAGCAAGGCGCTGGGCATGATCGACCCGGCCCTCCGCCTGATCAACGGGGCCCGAGCCCGAGGCATTGATGTCTCAAGCGAAGTCTATCCCTACACGGCCGGCAGCACTCTGATCGGCAGCGCGCTCTTTGACGAGGGATGGCGCCAGCGTCTGGGAGCGGACTATCGCGACATCGAATGGCCGCTGACCGGAGAGCGCCTGACAGAAGAGAGTTTTACCCGCTACCGGCGTGAGCAGCCGGAAGGATGGGCCATCATTCACAACATCACAGACGAGACCGTCGACCGCGCCATCGCTGATCCGGATGTCATCATCGCCTCCGACGGAGCACCGTTCATCCGCGGATCAGGCCATCCGCGAGGCGCAGGGACCTACGCTCGCGTTCTGGGACGATACGTCCGGGAGCGAAGGCTGCTTAGCCTGATGGATGGGATCCGCAAGATGACCCTTCTCCCGGCGCGTCGTCTCGAGACGATCTCTCCCACCATGAGACGCAAGGGGAGGCTTCAGCCCGGAGCCGACGCGGATATCGTTCTGTTCGATCCGGCTCGCGTGATCGACCGGGCGACCTTCGAGAAACCGACAACGCCCTCCGATGGCATTTCTTATGTCATCGTTGGAGGCCAGGTAATCGTCGATGAAGGTCAGATCGTCGGCTCCGCTTTTCCCGGTCAGGGCGTCCGCGCCCACGTGTAAGTTTTGGCGCGCACATAGGGCTATAGCTCGGCTCAACTTTCCCCTTGCAGCTCAGGGGCCGTCCACAGATGACAGCACCCCCTCACCATGTGGCTGGCTTTAACGCATCGCGGCAGCCTTAATTTGGGCCTTCCGGGCAGTGGATTCGATTGATACAATTCCTCTGAACATAGATGCCATAATCAGAGGTTCTGTATCAATGCCTCGCGTCAGCCAACAACGGCCGATCGCCCGCAAACTGCTAGCGGAGCGTGGCATGGCGCGGCTGGCCGACCTCCGCGCGGCCGGCGTTACCGCGGCGACCATGACACGCATGGCAAACGACGGTGAAGTCGTGCGTCTGGCGCGCGGCCTCTACCAGCTCGCCGACGCCGAACTCCACGCCCAGCACAGCCTCGCGGAAGCGGCGGCGCGCGTGTCCAAAGGGATCATCTGCCTGACCTCCGCTCTGGCCTTCCACGGCCTTACCGACCAGCTGCCACGTAAAGTCTGGATCGCTATCGGCGTCAGCGACTGGGCGCCCGAGCCCTCTTCCCCGCCGCTGCGCATCGTGCGCATGACAAACGCTCTGCTCGGCGACGGCGTCGAAACGCATACGATCGAAGGCGTGCGGGTGAAGGTGTTCAGCATCACCAAGACCATCGCCGACTGCTTCCGCCACCGCCGCTCCGTCGGTCTCAGCATCGCGCTCGAGGGACTGCAGGAGGCCCTGCGGCAGCGCAAGGTGACGCCCGCTACTATGTCGCGACAAGCGATGAAGAGCGGCGTCGCGACCGTCGTGCGACCCTACCTGGAAGCGCTGACTGCCAATGCCTGATCCAAAGCAGCCTGAGCAGAAGAAGAATATGGGCGCCTCGGTCCGCGCGCGCCTGTTGGCGATCTCCAAAGCTAGCGGTCAGGTCTTTGACCTCGTCCTCAACCGATATGCGGTCGAGCGACTGCTCTACAGGCTCAGTGTATCGGCGTACGCCCGACGCTTCGTTCTCAAGGGCGCCACCCTGCTAATGACCTGGCTAGATGCTCCCCACCGCGGCACGCGCGACCTCGACCTGCTGGGTTTCGGCGATCCCGATGGGGAAAACATGCTTGCCGTCTTCCGTGAGATAATGGCGACCGACGGTGACGATGGCATTGTCTTCGACGTGGCAGCACTCAAGGTCGAGCGCATCCGCGAGCATCTCGCCTATGGTGGTCTTCGCCTCGTCACCACAGCCGAAATCGGCGGTGCGCGACTCAAGATTTCGATAGACATCGGCTTCGGCGACGCGCTGGAGCCAGAGCCCGAGACACTCAACTACCCCGTTCTGCTCGGCATGCCGGCGCCGCAGCTCCGCGGCTATGCCCGAGAGACCGTGATTGCCGAGAAATTCGAGGCAATCACGTCGCTAGGCCGCGACAACACTCGCATGAAGGACTTCCATGACATCTGGATTCTCAGCCGGGCCTTCAGCTTTACCGGTGACCGCTTGGCGCGTGCCATAACCGCGACGTTCGCTCGCCGCGGGACCCCAATCCCGACAGCGCCGCCCGACGCCCTGACGCCTGCCTTCGCGGCGGACGACCGGAAGCGCGCGCAATGGATAGCTTTTGTCGAAACGGTCGATGTCGATCCTGGGGATCTCGCCACCATCCTCGTTGACCTTTCGGCTTTTCTCATGCCGCATGCAATCGCAGCGCAATCAAAGTAAACAGTGCGAACGCGGCCAAGAGAGGTCTGGGGACATCAGCTTGTGTCACGTGCTAAGTGATCCTGGCTGAACGCAACGGATCAAATCTGCCGGCCGCCAGACGCTTCCTGATGTCGTCCGCAATTGCTCCGTGTTGCCCCATATTTCAGAACGCGCGCGCGGGATTTCAGTGTGACCCCTGCGTGACACAAACCTCGTAAGTATCTCAAACGATTGAGGTATTTTACGCCTCCATCATGGGCGTGCCACTGGTGGTCCTGAAATCTTGGAGCAGGTCATTCTCTGTTCTTGAAAATGGCTATCGACCGGGTACCCATTTGCAAACTGATCGCGCCACAGGAAATGAATTCCCGTGCAGACACCTGCCGTTCGAGACGAAGGAATCTCACTCGCATACCTTCGCGCGATGCTTGGCGCTCAGAAGGCGCAGAGACTATTTGGCCCGGTCGTTCAATGCGAAAACGACACTACATTTGTCGGTTACCGGGACCTTTGGCTCGTCTCCAATCGTCACATCCATGCGACCGGAGACGAGGGGCACAGGCTCGCCAGCTCGACAATGCCCGTCGGGACATTTGAACTCCTGGCGTCGACCCTCCACCAGGCCGAAACAGTTGGCGAGGGCCTGGACAGGGTGGCGCGGGCATCACAGCTGATCAAGGCGCCGTTCGACATCAGCATCCGCCGCAGCAGCGGCAAGTGCAGCGTGATGCTGCATTCGCGAGACCTCAAGGAGCCAGCCTGCTCGCTCTACCTCTCGCTCTGGGCGCTCGTGTTCCATTGTCTCCTTCGCTGGCTGACGAAAAACGACCTGCAACCCGATCTCGTGAAGCTGCCATCCCGCGCGTCATCGCGGAGCATTGAAGCCTTGCGCTTGCTGCAATGCCCTGTGGCTAGAGACGCGCGACAGTTCACCCTGGTATATGGTCAGGACCAGTGCGCGAGGCCATTCCTGCCGGTAGATATTCGCACCCTGGAGGCAGAGACGTTTCTCCAGTATCTGCGTCTGGTCTCCGACTTCCAGACCCGCGAGCGCCCGAGACAGCCGATGCCAGTCGCCGACAGGGTCAGGCGAGAGTTGTCTTCGGGATTCACGCGTCAGGCTGATGTCTGTATCCGGCTCAACATGAGCCCCGCTCACCTGCGCAGAAAACTGACGCTGGAAGGAACGTGCTTCCGGGACATCGTCGACGAGCATCGCCAGCAGTACTTTGAGCGTTTGAGCGCAACATCTGGCAGCCTCGAAATGATCGCGGAAAGTGTTGGCTATTCCGACAGCCGGAGCCTTCGCCGGGCGCGCAATCGCTGGACGGGCGCAGATGGCGTTGCTGACGCCGCGCCCGAGTCCTGAGCGAATAAGTCCGCCTCAGGTTGAATGCGGCGGTCCTTGGCGAACGCCATCGGTCGATATCCCCTCCTCCAAAAAACAGGAGAGGGTGTCCATGAAGAACTTTCCACAGGCAGCTTGCTGGCGGATCTCGCGGGCTGTGTACTGCCTCGCCGTCACTGGCACGTCTCTGCTTGCGCTTTCGGCGCCAGGCTTCGCTCAGACGACCACGGCGACTGACCCGACCCCCTCGGGAAGCGACGTGGTTGTCGTCACCGCGCAACGGCGCGAAACCGCCATAATGGACACGCCCGAAGCGATCACGGCGCTCGATGGTGATGCAATCAAGGCTACAGGTGGCGAGGGTCTTGCCGACATTGCCGCCCTCACGCCGTCACTTTCCTACAGCGAAAACTTCGGCATTTCACAGGTATTCATTCGCGGCGTCGGCAACAGCTTCTTCAGCCCGGGCGGCGACCCAGGCGTCGCAATGTATGCAGACGGCGTCTATCTCTCGGACCAGGAAGCGACGGGCGTGGCTTTTCTTGATGTCGAACGGATCGAAGTGCTCCGCGGACCTCAAGGCGCCCTCTACGGACGTAACGCTACCGGCGGCGCAGTGAACATCATCTCGCGCAGGCCCAACTCCGATCCCGAGGGCGAAGTTTCAGTTACCGCTGGTGACTTTGGTCGGGTCCAGGCGGACGCGATACTCTCCGGGCCGCTAGCTGACGGCGTCGCTGGGCGTATGGCGGTTCAGTACCGCAAGCTTGATGGCTTCGCCAGGAACGAGTTTGCAGCTGGACCAGACAGTCTGGATGGCGAGGAAACCCTGGCCGCACGCCTTGGCATGGTCGCGGATTTTGCAGGGGGCGAGCTATCCCTTCTACTGAACGTGCTCCAACAGGATGATGTGGGCCCAGGACTGAAGATCCTGCCGGATTCAACACCGCAACCCGCCGAACTGCTTTACGGCGTCCGGCCAAGTTCTGCCTCGCGAGACTATATCAGTCAGATCTCGTTCAACACGCGTGACGTCTCATCCCTGACAGCGCAATGGCGCAAGGAACTCGATGGCGCGGACCTGACAGTTGTCGCGGACCACCGCACGAGCGACCGCGCAATCACTTATGATCAGGATGGAACGATCGAAACCCAATCCGTTACCACGCTCGACACAGACAGCGACCAGTCGAGCCTCGAAGCCTATCTGACCTCCAATGGAAACGGCGCCATTCAATGGCTCGCGGGAGCGTCCTACATCGCGTTCGATCAGTCGCGGACGACAACGGTAAGCGGCTTTCTTCCGGGAGCATTCCTCAATCCGCTTCTGCCCCTGACGACACCCGTGCCTTTCCTGTTTGAAGGCGGGGGGGACCTGGAATCGCGCGCCTGGGCAGTTTACGGCGAGGGCTCACTCTCGCTCACGCCTCAGCTGACTGCGCGACTGGGGCTGCGGTATAACTCTGACAAAAAGGCGGCTGATGAGTTCCTGAACTTCTTTGGTCCGGTGACAGGGAGTCAGGAAGCTTCATGGGAAGAATGGAGCGGACGCGTCGGACTGGAATACAGGCCCGCCGACGATCTCCTCGTGTACGCCACAGCCTCGCGCGGTTTCAAAGCCGGCGCCCTCAACGTCGGCGCCTTCACACCGGCGGTCGATCCCGAGATCATCCTGAACTACGAAATCGGCGCCAAATACTCGACGCCAGACAGCTTTCTTGACCTTTCGGCCGCTGCATTCACCAGCGACTACTCTGATCTGCAAGTTGTGCAGATTGGCCCGCTCAGCCAGATTCTCGCGAACGCGGCGCAAGCCTCCATAACCGGAGTGGAATTCGAAAGCGTCCTCCGCCCGGTCGATGGCCTGCGTGTGGGCCTGACCGCATCCTGGCTCGACGCAACCTTTGACGAGTTCTCGGCAACCGATCAGCGGCGCGGGTTCACGCTGTTCAATCTGACAGACAACCAGCTGCCGCTGACAAGCGAGTGGCAGTTCGGCGCACTGGCCTCTTACGAGTGGGTGGCGCCCGGCGGCGGGGATCTCGCCATCACTGGAAACTACTCCTGGCGGTCCGAGTATTTCTTCACAGAGTTCAACACGGCCGACGCCTCGCAGGACAGTTACGGGCGACTTGATCTGGCCCTTTCCTGGACTGCGCCCGATGGCAGCTGGAGTGTTTCCGCCTTTGGTCGCAATCTC
>CAIOHT010000077.1 GCA_903858185.1 uncultured Caulobacterales bacterium | reverse complement strand
CCGTGCTATAGCCGCGTCGAAAGGGCCGCTCCGGCTCGCCCTCGTTTCAGGGAAGTCCCGTTGACCGAACCGACGCTGATCATGGGCGCCGTCGCCTACGCCCCCAAGGTGGTCACCATCTGGGAGGGCTTCAAAGCCTGGTTCGCCCAGCAGGGTTTCGCCTTCGACTACGTCCTCTATTCCAACTACGAGGCCCAGGTGGAGGCACAGTTCGACGGGACCCTGCACCTGGCGTGGAACTCGCCGCTGGCCTGGGTGCGGGCGGACCGGATCGCGCGCAGCCGCGGTCAGTCGGTGCAGGCGGTGGCGATGCGCAATACCGACTGCAATCTGCGTTCGGTCATCGTTGTCCGCGCCGACAGCCCGCTGCAGTGCGCCGCCGACCTGCGCGGCCTGACGCTGGGCGTGGGCGCGATCGACTCGCCGCAGGCTACGCTCCTGCCGCTGCATCATCTTCGGCAGGCCGGGCTGGTCGGCGGGGAGGACTTCACCGTGCGCCGCTTCGACGTGCTGTCCGGCAAGCACGGCGACCACATCGGCGGGGAGCGCGACGCCGCGAAGGCCTTGATGGCCGGCGAGGTTGACGCCTGCTGCATGATCGACGGCAACCACCTGGGCTTTGGCCTCGACGGCACGCTGCCATCGGGCGCGACGCGGATCATCGAGCGTACCGCGCCCTATGACCACTGCAACTTCACGACCAGCCCGGACGCACCGCAGGCGTCCATCGACCGGTTCGTGGAACTGTTGCTGTCCATGCAGTGGGACGATCCGCAGGTCCGGCCGCTGCTGGAACTGGAAGGCCTGAAAAAGTGGAAGCCGGGGCGCACCGAGTTCTATCCGGCCCTGGCCGAGGCCGTTGATGAGCAGGGCTTCTATGGCCCCGATGGAAGCATTCTCCGTGCCGACTATCGATATTGAGGGGCTCGGCCTGGACGAAGGCGGCCTGCTGCTCGTCCGGCGCGCCCTTGCGAACCTGTCCGCCGGAGAGAGTCTGCGCGTGCGCGGCGGACCGCCCGGGTGGGACCTGCACCTGACCGCCTGGTGCCGGCAGCAGGGTCATGACCTCGAAACCCGTCGCCTGGCGAGCGGCGATATCGAAGCGGTGATGACGCGCGGCCCCTGGGCCGAGGGTCGCTGGCGCGATGCACTCGGCAGCGGCCATTCCCGGCTGGCTGATGATGAACTGCCGGCCGAGCTCGCCGACCCGGCCTGGGGCCTGGCCGCCCGTGGCGCGACCGTGGAGGCGGGCGGGCCGTCCATCGGCTTTGGACTGAGCCGACGCGATGATCTCTGGGCCACGACCGCCGGAGAGCTCTACCGACAGGCCGCTGCTGCGCAGTGGGACCCGCAGACAGCCATCGACTGGGACGCGCCGTTCGACCTGCCCCCCGCCATCGAGGCGGCGGTGGTTCAGGTCATGACCTATCTGGTCGAGAACGAGAACGCCGCGCTGGTGGTCCCGGCCCGGCATCTGGGTCAGGTCCATCCGCACTTCCGCGAGGTGCAGCAGTTTCTGGCCCTGCAGTGCGCCGACGAGGCCCGGCACATCGAGGTCTTCACCCGGCGTCTCGGCCTGCGGGGCCATGAGCCGATGCTGTCCACGGCCGGCGGTCAGGCGTCGCTGAACACCCTCCTGCAGGCGCCGGACTTCTCATCGGCGACCTTCCTGCTCTCGGTCCTCGGCGAAGGCAGCTTCATCACCCTGCTGAACTTCCTGCACGCCCATGCGCCTGACCCGGTGACGGGCCAGATCTGCCGGCTCGCCGCCCGGGACGAAGCCCGGCACGTGGCCTTCGCCATGGCCCATCTGGAGCACCGGCTGGCTGCCCAGCCTGACTACCAGACCCGCCTTCAGAATGCGGTCGAGCAGCGGCATGAAGAGCTGGCTCCAACGGCCGGGCTGAACGAGGAGGTGTTCGACTCCCTCGTTCTACTGGCGGCGGGCGATCTGACCCCAGCCGCCGTGTCGCGGGGTCATGCGGCCGTGCAGCAGCTCAAGCTGGACATGGCCGCCGGACGAAGAGCGCGCCTCTTGCGGCTGGGCTTCAGCGCGGTCGAGGCGCAGCGCCTTGCCGACATGCACACGCGCAACTTCATGTAGCCGGAGCGCTCAGGATTTGGCGGTCACCGGCCAGTCAGCGAGTTCCGCCAGCACATCGTCCGTATCCTGACCAATCCTGGGCGGATCGCGCAGAATGGTGGCCGGGGTCTTCGAGAACCGCAGACCGGGCCTCATCGCCCGATAGGTCCCCTCGCCCGCCAGGGTTCGTTCCTCGAACAGGGTCTGGCTGAGCTGGGCGTCCTCGAAGATCATGGTCGGCGTGTTGGCCCGCATGACCGGGATGGAGTTGGCGGCGCCGAGCTCCATCCATCGTCGGTCGTATGGCTGGCAGCCGCCTCGCCCATCATGGCGTAGTACTCCGCGACCTTTTCCTTGCCGCTGGTCTTTGACGTGAAGCGCTCGCTCTCGTAGGCGCCCGGCAGGCCGCCCAGTTCCATGAACTTCGCTGACTGGCCGGCATTCGCCGGCATGACCGTCAGATAGCCATCCTTCGTCTTCATCGGCTTGCGATGCGGCGTGATGGCGGTCGTGAAGCCAAAACTGCTGGTCGGGGGGATGAAGGTCTCCCCGTAAAGATGCTCGGCCATCAGGAAACCGGTGAAGGTCTCCAGCATCGGCACCGCCACGAACTGGCCTTCGCCGGTCTGCTCCTTGTGGCGCAGGGCCGCCAGGGTGGCGATCACCGCGAACAGGCCGCAGGTCTTGTCGGCCAGGAAGGACGGCAGCGGCCGCAACTCGGCCTCCGGATCCACCAGCTGCCCGAGACCACAGGCGCCGCTGGCCGACTGGATCAGGTCATCGAACGCCTGCAGTCCGGCGTAGGGGCCCGCCTCGTCGTAGCCCATTGCCTCGACGTAGACGATGTCGGGCTTGATGGCCGCGACCTGCTCATAGGAGAAGCCCAGCCGGGCGACTGCGGCAGGGCGCATGTTGTGGATAAAGACGTCGCCCGTCGAGACCAGCTTCCGAAGGGTCTCGCGCCCCTCGTCCGTCTTCAGATCCAGGCTGACCGAGCGCTTGTTGCGATTGAAGGCGACATAGCCCGGACCCATCTCCTTCGAATTCGGCGCCTTGCCCGAATTGCGCTGGCGATCGCCCGAAGGCTCCTCGACCTTGATGACGTCAGCGCCCAGATCGCCCAGGGTCTGGGTGGCGTAGGGACCCAGGATGAACTGCGTCAGGTCGATGATCCGGACCCCCGAGAGCGGCCCGGGCCGGACGCCCTGGGGCGAGGCGTGATCAGTCATGGTCGGGTCCAGTCGCTCGTGTTGGCCTGAGGCAGCTGCCTGGGCCACCACTCCCGCAATGCCCCTCGGGAGGCAAGACCTTCCGACATCGCGATCACCGCCACGTCCGCCACGAGCCGCGGGAATTCATATGCCGAAAGCCCGGACCACCGACTCACCTCGATGGCGAACAGGCCGGAGACCGGAGACCAGTTCAGGGGCGCCTTCCTCCACCGCCATCGACCCCGCGCGTCTGGCTCCGGCCGCCGCCGGCAGCCGCAAGCTCCTGCAAGGTATTGTGAGCGCGAACGCGCCGGTCGGGTCGGGTCACCGGCGCTACTTCGGCCTGGAGCCGCCGCAGGTGTTGATGCCCAGGATCGCGTAGAGAGGGCAGAAGCCGACGATGCCGGTCAGCAACGGCACGATTCCGAGGTACGCCCAGGGCGTCCTGGGACCGACGAAGGCCAGGGACAGTATGGCGATGCCGACAAGGACTCGCAGGATGCGGTCGACGGCGCCTTCATTGAGTTTCATGGAATGTCTCCTCGAATGGCGAGGGCAAACGCCAGCGCCGATTGATGAAGGAATGGGTCGGATCAGCGGAACGCCGCGCCCGGCCGGACGCCGAGCGTCCTGAAAACCATCGCGGCGGGGCAGAAGCCGGTGAAGGCCGCCTGGATCATGTTGACGCCGGCGAAGGCGCTGAGCAGGAGCCACCAGGGGCTCACGCAATGGCCAAGCGTGACGCCGGCCAGCACGACCAGGCCGGCGAAGATGAAGACAGCGCGATCAACGGTCATGGGATGTTCCTTCAAGGGGAGTCAGGCCGGAGCCCGGGCGAGCGCCTGCGTGGTCCAGGCGACGATCTGGTTTGCAGTCATGCCGCCGGCCTGACGGGCGACGATCTGGCCGTCGCGGAACAGGATCAGGGCCGGGATTCCCGACACGCCGAGTTCGGCGGTCAGGGGTCCGTTTTCGTCCGCGTTGAGCTTCAGCAGCCGGATATCGGGCTCGAGCCTGGCGGCGGCGGCGGCGAACTGGGGACCCATGGTTAGACAGGGTCCACACCAGGGCGCCCAGACGTCGACCAGCACGGCCGCGCCCTGTGTCGCCTGGCGATGGGCCTTGAAAGTCGGGCCGTTGACGTCGACCGGATGGCCGGTGAACAGCAGCTCTCCGCACCGGCCACATTTCGCCTTCAGGGCGTCACGCTCGGCAGGTGACCGGTTGGTCGCGCCGCAGGACGGACAAACGAACTGTCTCATGGTCATGGCCGTGACCTCACGGCTTGATCTTGCGGATGCCCATCACGTCCAGCGCCAGCTTTTCGTAGAAGGGCTCGCTCTCGCCGCGCTTGACCTTGGCGAGGAAGTATTTCTCGAATCCGACCTTGGCCAGGTGGACCCATTTGCCGCTGGCGGACCAGTTGACGTTACGCGGCGGGATCTGAGGCTGGGCGACGAAGGCCACCCCGCCGTCGCCGAAATCGGCCAGGCAGATGGCGTTCCAGGTCGCCTCGTGGGTCGACGGCCGGCCGGCGACCATGTCACCCAGATTGTGGGCGATAGCCGTGACCATGCTCTCGATCATGAAGCCGGTCTTGGGCACGCCCACCGGGACCGGGGTCTTGCCGGTCGGGGCGATGGCGACACAGACGCCCAGGGCGAAGACGTTCGGGAACGCCGGGTTTCGCTGGTGCTTGTCCACGATGATGAAGCCGCGAGGATTGGTCAGGCCCTCGATCCCGCGCACAGCTTCCACGCCGCGAAACGCCGGCAGCATCATGGAGTAGCTGAACGGAACATCGTGCGCGGCCTTGACCGCCCCGTCCTCGGCGACCTCCTCGACATGCATCATCCCTGCCTCGACGGAGGTCACCCGCGCGTTGGTGATCCATTTGATGTGCCGATTGCGCATCTCGCTTTCGAGCAGACCCTTGGTGTCGCCGACACCGTCCAGGCCCAGATGGCCGACGTAGGGCTCTGACGTGACAAACGTCATCGGCACCTTGTCGCGGATCTTGCGACGCTTGAGCTCGGTATCGAGGATCATCGCGAATTCGTAGGCGGGGCCGAAACAGGACGCGCCCTGGACAGCGCCGACCACGATGGGGCCGGGGTTCTCGACGAAGCGGTCAAACGCCGTCGCGGCGGTCTCGGCGTGATCGACATGGCAGATCGACTGGGTGAAGCCGCCATGCGGCCCCAGGCCCTGGATCTCATCGAAGGCCAGCTCGGGACCGGTGGCGATGACCAGGTAGTCATAGGTCAGCGAACTGCCGTCGTTCAGCTCGATGCGGTTGTCGGTCGGCGAGACCCGCTTGGCGCCCACGCCCGAGAAGCTGATCCCCTTCTTCATAAAGACCGGGGGCAGCTTGACCTCGATGGCTTCGCGTTTCCGCCAGTGGACGGCCACCCAGGGGTTGGAAGGCACGAAGTGGAAGGTGTCGCCCTGCGTCACCACGCTGACATCGGCCCTGTCGCCGACCGCATTCCTGATTTCGAAGGCGGCGATCGCGCCGCCCAGGCCTGCGCCGAGGATGACGATACGCGGATTGGCCATGGTCCGTTTCCTTCCAAAGGCCCCCGGTTGCTGGCGAACGATCCGCCATTTCCGGATGACCGGCCTTGATCAGGATCACGCCAGGACGCCGGCAGTCGGCGTAGGCAGACCCTCAGTGCGCTTGACTTCATATTTGAATAGATGAATATTCGCAACTATGAATTTCGAAGACCACGCCCTGAAGGCCTCCGCTGACCAGGCCTGCGCCCTCCTCAAGGCGCTCGCCAGTCCGCATCGGCTGATGATCGTCTGCGTCCTGCTTGACGGCGAGCAGTCTGTCGGCGCCCTGGCGCAGCGCCTGGGCGTTCGCGAGACCCTGGCGTCCCAGCACCTGGGTTTGCTGCGTCGGGACGGGCTCGTCTCTACCCGTCGTGACGGTCAAACCATCTATTACGCGCTCCGGAGCGGCCATGCCCGCGCCGTGGTGGAAACCCTGTCCAAACAATTCTGCCCGGTCGCCTGACCGACCGCCTGAAAGGACCACCCGATGTTCGGCTCTCCCAAGACCAAGGACCTGACCCCTCAGCAGGTCAAGGCGTCCCTCGAGGCGCACGAGATCCTGCTGATTGACGTGCGCGAGCCAGCGGAGTTCGCGGCGGAACGCATTCACGGGGCGCTCAACTTCCCGCTCTCGACGTTTGACCCGGGCGCCCTGCCCGCCGCCGGCGACAGGCTGATCGTCTTCCAGTGCGGGTCGGGCAAGCGGTCGGCCACAGCGGTTGGGCACAGCCTCAAGGCCGGCCACAGCATCGACTCTCACCTGGCCGGCGGCATCGCCGCCTGGAAGGCCGCCGGTCTTCCGACCGTCGCCATCGACTCCGAAACGGGCCAAGTCCTCGACGCGCGCTAGTCGCCCGAAACCAGAACCCACGAACGGGCAGACCATGGCCAGACTTCCTTTCCTCCCGGGCGCACTCGGCGCCGTTCTGCTGTTGTCGGCCTGCGGTGAGTCCGCGCCCGAACGGCCGGTCGCCGCGCAGGCGCCGGCGGCCGGCCGCCTGACGCTCGCCTACGCGACGGTCGCGGACATCAAGCCGGTCTCGGCCACCCTGACGACGCGGGACATGGGCGAGGCCAGGGCGCGGATTTCGGGCGTTCTGGTGTCCCTGCTGGTCAAGGAGGGCGACATGGTCCGTCAGGGCCAGCTGATCGCCACGGTCCGGGATGACCGGCTGGCGCTGGTGACGGCCTCCTACGACGCCCAGGTCGCGGCCGCCGCCGCGGACGCCGCCCGCGCCCAGGGCGACCTTGCCCGCACCCGCACCCTGTTCAACCAGGGCATCTACGCCCAGGCCCGCATGGACCAGGTCGAGGCGATGGCCAAGGCCGCCAACGCCACCCTGGCTGCGGCGAAGGCGCAGCGCGCCGCCAGCGCCGAGCTCGGCGCCCAGGGCGCCATTCTGGCGCCGGCGTCGGGGCGGGTGCTGACCGCCGATGTGCCGCCGGGCTCGGTGGTCATGGCCGGCCAGTCCGTGGCCAGGGTCACCGCCGGGCCGACCGTCGTGCGCATCGAACTGCCCGAAGCCCAGGTCCAGGCCCTGAAGGTCGGCGACGAGGTCCAGCTGGCCGCCGAGGACCTGCGCGGCATTGCCACCAGAGGTCGGGTCACACAGATCTATCCATCCGTTACCGCCGGCCAGGTCGTCGCGGACGTCAGCGCCCCCGGACTTCCGGAGGACCTGATCGGACAGCGCGTCCGCGTCGGCATCCGCATTGGTCTGCGCCAGGCGCTGGTGGTCCCGCGCCGCTATCTCTCGACCCGCTTCGGCATCGACTACGTCCGGCTGGTCACAAAGGACGGCACGGTCTCCGAGACGCCCGTGCAGACGACCGCGACGACCACGGCGAGCGATGTCGAGCTGCTGTCCGGCGTGCGTCCGGGCGACGTCCTCGTGCCTGCCGGAGCCGGTCGATGAACCTCGGCCTCTCCGGGCGGCTCACCCGGGCGACCATCAAGTCGCCGTTGACCCCCTTGTTTCTGCTGGCCGCCATCGCCGTCGGCCTTCTCGCGCTGGCGAGCATACCCCGCGAGGAAGAGCCGCAGATCAGCGTGCCGATGGTCGACATCATGGTCGCCGCACCCGGCCTTCGCGCGCCTGACGCGATTGAACTGGTTGGCAAGCCGCTGGAGACCATCGTCAAGAGCGTCTCCGAGGTCGAGCACGTCTACACCTTCGCCGACGACGACCAGGTCATGGTCACGGCGCGGTTCAAGGTCGGGGTCGACCCCGACGCGGCGGCCGTGCGGATTCACGAGAAGATCCGCGCCAACATGGACCGGATTCCCGCGGGGATTCCTGAACCCCTGATCCAGACCCGTGGCATCAACGATGTTCCAGGTCTGGTCCTGACCCTCTCGCCCAAACCTGGCGCGGCGGGGCAGTGGACCGATCAGGCGCTGTACGAGCTGGCTGGCAAGCTCCGCACCGAGGTGGCCAAGGTCGACGACGTCGGCCTGACGTTCATCGTCGGCGGGCGACCGCAGGAGATCCGCGTCGAACCCGACCCGGCCAGACTGGCCCTTCGTGGCGTGTCGCTGGGCGGTCTGATGGACGCCATCCGCCAGGCCAACCGCGCCTTCCCCGCCGGCCAGGTCCGCAACAACGGCCAGTCTGTCCAGGTGACGGCGGGACGAACCCTGACCAGCGCCGTCGACATCGGTCTGATCGCCCTGCCCTCCGCGCGCGGCGAGATGGTCTATGTCCGCGACGTCGCCACGGTCATCGAGGCGCCGCGTGAGGACCAGGCCCGGGCCTGGCGCTACGCCCGCGTGGGCCAGGACTGGAGCCAGGCGCCCGCCGTCAGCCTGGCCATCGCCAAGCGCAAGGGTGCGAACGCGGTCGTGGTCTCCCATGCCGTGCTGGCGCGGGTCGAAGCCCTCAAGGGCACGCTGCTGCCTGACAGCCTGAGTGTGGCCGTAACCCGCGACTACGGCGAGACCGCCAACGAGAAGGCCAACGAGCTCCTCTTTCACCTCGGCCTCGCGACCGTGTCGATCGTCATCCTGATCGGCCTGGCCATCGGCTGGCGCGAGGCCGCGGTCACGGCGGTTGTCATCCCGACCACCATCCTGCTGACGCTCTTCGCCTCGAACCTGATGGGCTACACGATCAACCGGGTCAGCCTGTTCGCCCTGATCTTCTCGATCGGCATCCTCGTCGACGACGCCATCGTCATGATCGAGAACATCGCCAGGCACTGGGCGATGAACGATGATCGCAGTCGTATCGATGCGGCGGTCGAGGCCGTGGCCGAGGTCGGCAACCCGACCGTGGTCGCCACCCTGACTGTCGTCTCTGCCCTGCTGCCGATGCTGTTCGTGTCCGGCCTGATGGGCCCCTACATGGCGCCGATCCCGGTCAACGCTTCAGCGGCGATGGTGTTCTCGTTCTTCGTCGCGGTAGTCATCGCGCCGTGGCTGATGGTGCGGTTCGCGCGCAAGACGCTGACGGCGGGCGGGGGGCATCACGGCGAAGGCCGGCTCGGGGCGATCTATCGCAAGGTCGCAGGCCGCGTCATCGCAACCCGCCGCACCGCCTGGATATTCCTGATCGCGGTGGGTGTCGCGACCGTCCTCGCCGGATCGATGTTCGCGACCAGGACCGTGACCGTGAAACTGCTGCCGTTCGACAACAAGTCGGAGCTGCAGGTGGTCGTCGACCTGCCCGAGGGCGCGTCGCTCGAAACAACCCAGCGCGTGCTGAACGATGCGGCGATGATCACGCGCACCCTGCCCGAGGTGGTGGCCATCGACGCCTATGCAGGGACCGCCTCGCCGTTCAACTTCAACGGCCTGGTCCGGCACTACTACCTGCGCAACAAGCCGGAGATGGGCGATCTGTCGGTAGCCCTGGCGGTCAAGAGCGAGCGGAAGCGCTCCAGCCACAGCATCGCCCTTGACCTGCGCGAGCGCCTGGCCGCGCTCAGCCTGCCCGCAGGGTCATCGATCAAGGTGGTTGAGGCGCCGCCCGGACCGCCGGTGATGGCCACCCTGCTGGCCGAAATCTACGGCCCGGACGCGAAGACGCGCCGCGCGGTGGCCGAGCGGGTCAAGGCCGCATTCCGGTCCGTGCCCTATATCGTCGATGTCGACGACAGCTACGGACAGCCCCGGCCCGGCCTGCGCCTGGTTCCCGACCGCGACCGGCTGGAGGCGCTGCTCGTCACCGACCGCGAGGTCTACGACTCGATCGGCGCGGCTCTCAGCGGCCAGGTGGTCGGCTATGCCCACCGCGGCGAGGGTCGCGACCCTCTGGAGATTTCCGTGCGGCTGCCACAGTCGTCTCGCACCTGGGGCGAAGGGCTGGCGGCGATGCCGGTGGCCCGGTCACAGACCGGCCGGCTTGTCGCGCTGGGCGAGGTGGTGACCGCAAGCGAGGAAGCGGGCTCGACGCACATCTTCCGCCGGGACGGGCGCGACGTGGATATGATCCTCGGCGAGCTCGCCGGCGCCTACGAGGCGCCGATCTACGGGATGATGGCCGTCGACAAGGCCATCCGGGAAGGGGAGTGGAAGGACGTTCCCAAGCCCGACATCCGCCTGAACGGCCAGCCGACGGACGAGAGTCGCCCGACCGTCCTGTGGGATGGCGAGTGGGAGATCACCTGGGTGACGTTCCGCGACATGGGCGCGGCCTTCGGGGTCGCGATCCTCGGCATCTATGTCCTGGTGGTCGCGCAGTTCAAAAGCTTCCGACTGCCGCTGGTGATCCTGACCCCGATCCCGCTGACCCTGGTGGGCATCGTCATCGGCCATATCCTGTTCCAGGCGCCGTTCACGGCCACCTCGATGATCGGCTTCATCGCGCTCGCCGGGATCATCGTGCGCAACTCGATCCTGCTGGTCGATTTCATCCGCCACAGCCAGGGCGACGGCCGACCGCTGCGCGAGGTGTTGCTCGAGGCCGGCGCCATCCGGTTCAAGCCCATCGTGCTGACCGCCCTGGCCGCCATGATCGGCGCGGCGGTGATCCTGTTCGACCCGATCTTCCAGGGTCTGGCGATCTCGCTGCTGTTCGGGCTGGCGTCGTCGACGATCCTCACCGTTCTGGTTATTCCGGCGATCTATGTCGTCCTGCGGGACGACCAGCCACGCCACCCGGTTGCGGCATAGGGTCCACATCCCGCGCCGCCGTCACGTCAGGCTTGCCCTAGCATGCATGATTTCTACATTAGGAAGATGACCACTGCCTTCGCCAACCGGCCCTCTTCGACTGAACTCTCCGAACTGGAAGCCAGCGCGCACGCCGCCGCCCGGATGCTCAAGCTGCTGGCGAGCGAGCAGCGACTGCTGATCCTGTGCAAGCTGATCGAGGGCGAGAGCTCGGTCGGCGACCTGTCGGCCCATGTCGGTCTGGCCCAGTCCGCAACGTCTCAGCACCTGGCGAAGATGCGCGCGGAGGGCCTGGTGGCGACGCGGCGGGAGGCCCAGACGATCTACTACCGGCTCGACGATCCGGCCGCGATCCGCATGCTCGATACGCTGTGTGAGATCTACAGGCGACCGGCTTGATCGGCCGCTAGAGGCCCAGCGCCTTCCAGGCCACGTAGGCGGCGACGACAAGCACAAGCCCCGCGAACAGACGCCGCGCCAGCAGCGCCCGGCCGGCGAGGATGCCCGCGCCCTTCAGACCGACCCAGCCGCCCACCGCGCCGCCGAGGATGAACAGGCCGGCGACCGGCCAGTCCACCAGCCCGGACAGGGCATAGTTGGTCGAGGTGGCCGCGCCGAACAGCGCAACGGACAGCAGCGACGACGCGGCCGCGTTGGCCAGCGTCATGCCCGTCGCCGCCATCAGGCCCGGCACGATCAGGAATCCGCCGCCGATGCCGAAAAAGCCGGCCGCCAGCCCGGTCAACAGCCCGAGCGGCGCAAGCTTCAGGGTCAACTGCCAGGTGATGTGGACGGAGGGATCGCCCTCGCTCTTCGGCCGGCGCAGCATCGACAGGGCGATCGCCGCCATGGCCAGCGCGAAGAACAGCAGCAGCCGCTGGCCATCGACTTGCTTGGCCAGGCTCGAGCCGACGAAGGAGCCTGCAAGGCCGGCCGCCGCGAACACGGACGCACAAGGCCATTTCACCCGCCCGCCCCGACCGTGTCCGATGAGGTTGATCAGCGCGTTGACGGCAACAGCGGCGGCGGACGTGCCGATCGCGATGTGCGGGTCGCGAACGCCGACGACATAGAGCAGCAGCGGTGTCGCCAGCACCGACCCGCCGCCGCCGAACAGCGCCAGCAGCAGCCCGACGAGCGCCCCGCTTGCGACGGCGAGGGTCCCGCTCGAAAGGGTGATGTCGATCATCAGATCACTCCCTGGCGACGTCGCGCCATGACGCTGGAAACTGCCGCAAGGACGGTCATCACGTCCGGATCGGCGATGCGGTAGAATATCGTCTGCCCCTGGCGACGGGTCGCAACGACCCCGTCCAGCCGAAGACGCGCGAGGTGTTGTGAAAGGGCGGACTGTGAAAGCCCGACATGGTCGGCGATCTGACCCACGGAGAGCTCGCCCGGACGCAGCGCACACAGAACCTGGAGGCGGTGCTCGTTGGCCAGAACCCGCAACAGGCCAGCCGCCGAATGAGCGTTGGCGACGAGGTCGATGTCGGGTTGCGCGGTCTTGATCATGGACCCAATATATATTCTCTTGCTAATTTAGCAAGATTGCATATTTAGTGTGTGAAGGAGATCCACATGACGTTTCATCAGCAGGCGTTCTTTCACGAACCGACGTTCACGGTGACCTATCTGGTCTGGGACGATGCAACCCGCGCCGCCGCCATCATGGATCCGGTGCTCGACTACGCCCCGGCATCGGCAAGGGTCTCGACCGGCTTCGCCGACAGCGTTCTGAAGGCGGCGACGGACCTTGGACTGACCGTCCGGTACGTACTCGAAACACACGCCCACGCCGACCATCTGTCTGCCGCTGACCACATCCGTCGCGCCACGGGCGCCGAGGTCGTGATCGGCGAGCACATCGGCGAGGTACAGGCCCATTTCGCCGCCCTGTTCGAGGCGAATGACGTGGTCCCCGACGGATCGGCCTTCGGTCGCCTGGTGGCTGACGGCGATGTCCTGGACCTGGGCGAGACGCCGATCCGGGTGATGCATACGCCCGGCCACACCGCCGCCTGCGTCACCTACCTGATCGGCGATGCCGCCTACGTCGGGGACACCCTGTTCATGCCCGACTACGGCACCGCGCGGACCGACTTCCCCGGCGGCGACGCTGTCGCGCTCTATCGTTCAATCCGCCGTATCCTGGCCCTGCCGCCGGAGACGCGCATCTTCGTCGGCCATGACTACCTGCCCGAAGGCCGCACGACCTTCACCTGGGAGACCACCGTGGCGGACCAGCGCGAACGGAACGTCCACATCCGCGACGGCGTCACCGAGGCCGAGTTCGTGGCGCACCGTCAGGGCCGGGACGCCACCCTCGCCCCGCCCGCGCTGATCCTGCCCTCGCTCCAGGTCAATATCCGCGCCGGCGCCCTGCCGCCCGCGTCCGCCCATGGACGGGTCTACCTGAAACTGCCCGTCACAGTCGGCTGAGGCTGTCGGATGTCCCGGCCCGGGACGCCAGACGGCGCCTTCTCCTGTCCGCCCGGGCAAGCGCGGCTCCGGCCAGGTGTGGACGCCGAGGGCTCGGGCCGGCGTGCGCTACGGCGCGGGGGTCAGAACGGCAGACGTCGAGCCGACCGGATGACGGGTCCGACGGCGGGCCAGCCAGTCCTGGACGGGCGCATCGACGAGGTGATGGAACAGGCCGGCGACGACCAGGGCCACTGGCAGCGACGCCGCCCACAAC
This sequence comes from uncultured Caulobacterales bacterium, assembly GCA_903858185.1. Lineage (GTDB taxonomy): Bacteria > Pseudomonadota > Alphaproteobacteria > Caulobacterales > Caulobacteraceae > Caulobacter > Caulobacter lacus. The sequence goes on along the minus strand of CAIOHT010000077.1, from coordinate 8,796 downwards.
GCCCAATGGGTCCAGGGCGCTAGGTCGAGCTTGCCGACGAGCACCGACAGGCCGCCGAACCAGACCAGACCGGTCAGCGCATGGGTCACGAACAGGGCGAATGAGAGCTTTGCCCCCAGCGCAATGAGCCGCGAGGGCCGGCGCACCGGCAGTCGCCCGAGGCCCAGGACGATCATCGCGATGGCGATGATGCTCGCCAGATCGAGGCGACCAAGCAGCTGCAGCCCCACCAGGGCGAGCAGGGCGAGCGCCGAAAGCACCCGGGCCATGACTTCCGAAGGCGCGCCGCGCTCGACGATCCGGGCGATGCAGACGCCCAGCAGGAACAGCGGCGCGGCGCGCACGACGCCGAGGCTGAAGTTGAGGTCATAGATGGCGTGGTTGAACAGCTGCAGACAGACGAGGTCCCCGACCATCACCGCAGTCAGGCCCAGCGCCAGCAGCGCAACGGGACTGGTGAGCCGGCCTATCCAGCGCCAGGCCAGCGGGAAGGCGGCATAGCAGACGACCAGCGCCGACAGCGACCAGCTGGGGTGGTTCCAGCCCGCCCCACCGGTCAGGCCCCAGGCCTGGACCATCAGGGCCTGCATCAGCAGACCGAGCGACGTGAAATGCTCCGGATGGTCGGGCGTCTGGCCGACGAACCCGGCCGCCACAACGACCGCCGCCATGGCGGCCAGCACCACAAGCTGCGCCGGCCAGATCCTGGTCAGCCGCTTGCGCATGAAGGACAGGAAGCCGATCCGGCCCGAAAGGACCTGTCCGCCATAGGCCCGACCCAGAACGAATCCGGAGAGGATCAGGAAGAAGTCCGTCGCAAGATAACCCCGTTCGAACACCGGATGCAGGTCGGCCAGGGACACGGGCGCTTCCACCCCGAAGTGATACAGAACGATCAACAGGGCCGCGGCAAAGCGCAGCAAGTCGAGCGCGCCGCCACGGGCGGTCTCCCCACTTTGGGTCAAGGAATGGGACAGGTCTCGCGTCACAGGGGAAAACTCCGGATCCTGCGAGAAGGATTGCAACACCCGGGCCGCACCTTATCTGTATCCGTGTTGGTTACTTAAGGAGTCGACCATGACGACCCGCATGCCCGTCCTGTTTCTCGGCCACGGCTCCCCGATGAACGCCATCGAGGACAACGCCTGGCGCCGCGGCTGGGCGGACATCGCCACGGCGCTGCCCCGCCCGGAGGCGGTGCTGTGCGTCTCGGCCCATTGGGAGACGTCAGGCGCGGCGGCCGTGTCGGCAGCGGCGAACCCCGCGACGATCCATGACTTCGGCGGTTTCCCCCAGGCCTTGTTCGACGTCCAGTACGCGGTGCCCGGCGATCCGGCCCTGGCGGCGCGCGTCGCGGCCTTGCTGGCGCCCGACGCGGTGGTTCAGCATCCCACCCGGGGCCTCGATCACGGCGCCTGGAGTGTGCTGCTGCCGATGTATCCCGACGCTGACGTGCCAGTGGTCCAGCTGAGCCTGGACCGCAGCAAACCCGACGCGTGGCACTACGCTGCCGGCCGGCGGCTGGCAGCCCTGCGCGACGAGGGCGTGCTGATCGTGGCCAGCGGCGACATCGTCCACAATCTGCGCGACGTGAACTTCCGCAACGGCGCGACACCGGACTGGGCACCGCGCTTCAACGAAACGGCCAAGCGGCTGATCGAGACGGGCGACCACGGGCCGCTGATCGACTGGGAAGCCCTGGGTCCCGACGCCCGGGCCGCGATCAACAGCGCCGAGCACTATCTGCCGCTGCTCTACGCCCTGGGCGCCGCCACGCCCGGCGAGCCGGTCAGCTTCTTCAACGATGCCGTCTTCGCCGGGATCTCGATGACGTCGATCCGGATTGGCTAGTCCAAATCAGATCCGTCATCCTTGGGCTTGTCCCGAGGATCCCTCGTTCGGTTCGCAAATGAGAGCGAGATGACCTCCGTTCCATGCGACGGATAGAGGGGTCCTCGCCACAAGGGCGAGGATGACGACGGTGTTTGAGGCTGACGGCGGGCGTTCAGACCCGCGCGGCGGCCGCCTGCGCCGCAGCGACCCGCACGTCCATCGCGCGGGCGTTGAACGCCTGGATCACCGCCAGCACATGCGCCGGCGCCGTCTCGGGTCGGCCGGCATTGAACGGCGGCGCCGGGGCATACTCCAGCGCCAGTTGGAGCCCCTGGGCGAAGTCGTCGCCGGCGATCTCGGCCGCCAGGGTCAGGGCAAAATCGATCCCCGCCGTGACGCCGCCGCCGGTGACATAGCGGCCGTCCCGAACGACCCGCGCCGGGTCCGGGATCGCCCCGAACAGCGCGAGCTGGTCGCGCCAGGCCCAGTGGCAGGCCGCGCGCTTGCCCTTCAGCAGCCCCGCCGCCGCCAGGATCAGCGAGCCGGTGCAGACCGAGGTGACCCAGGTGGCGCCTTCGGCCAGTCGCCGGATCTGCGCCATGAACGGCTCATTGAGCATCGCGTCGGTCGTGCCGAACCCGCCCGGAATGCAGAGCAGGTCGCAGGCCTCGATGTCCTCGAATTTCGTCAGGCCGGCGAAGGTCAGGCCGTCGGCCTCCATCTGCCCGCCGTCGAGGCTGGCCACCCTCGTCACCGCCCCCGGCAGGCGCGACAGGAACTGGTGCGGCCCGGTGAAGTCGAGATGCGTGACTCCGGGGTACAGGGCGAAGACAATACGCAGGGAATCGGTGGTCATGAGGCGGGCTCCGGTTGACGCGGCCACCTTGCCGGACCTAGCGTCTGGCCGAAATGACAATATTCCCTCATTTTCCGCCATGTGCGCGATAGGCGTCGTCATCTTCGAGGGGTTCCAGCTGCTCGACGCGGCCGGGCCGATCGGCGCGTTCGAGATCGCCGGCCGCTATGTGCCGGGGGCTTACGACATCAGGGTTCTGTCGCGGGGCGGCGGCCGGGTGGCCAGCTCGTCGGGCGTGACGCTGGACAGCCTGTCGTTCGCCGACGCCGGCCTGCTCGACACCCTGCTGGTTTCCGGCGGCGAGGGCACGCGTGGCCCGTCCATCGATGAGGCCACGCTCGACTGGGTCCGCCAGACCCACCGTACGGCCCGCCGCACGACCAGCGTCTGTTCCGGCGCCTATGTGCTGGCCCAGGCGGGCCTGCTCGACGGCAAACGCGCGACGACCCACTGGAACCGCAGCAAGGACTTCGCGCGGCGCTATCCAAAGGTGAAGCTCGAGCCGGACCGCATCTGGATCCGTGACGGCGCAATCTGGACCAGCGCCGGCATCACGGCGGGCATCGACCTGGCCCTGGCCCTGATCGCCGAGGACCTGGGCGAGGACATCGCCCGCAAGACGGCCCAGCAGCTGGTGGTCTACCACCGCCGGCCCGGCGGTCAGTCGCAGTTCTCGGCCCTGCTGGAGCTGGAGGCCGGCGGCCGGTTCGACGGCCTGATGGCCTGGGCGCGCGAGAACCTGCGGAATCCGCTGACCGTCGAGGAACTGGCGCGCGAGGCGGGCATGAGCGAGCGCAACTTCGCCCGCACGTTCAGCGCCGCCACCGGCTTCACCCCGGCCAAGGCCATCGAACGCCTGCGCGTCGAGGCCGCGCGGACCCTTTTGGATTCCCAGCCCTTGCAGGTCGACGACGTGGCCCTGGAAACCGGCTTCGGCGACGCCGAACGCATGCGCCGCGCCTTCATCCGCGCCTTCGGCCAGCCTCCCCAGGCGCTCAGGCGGGGGCGGGCGGCGTAGGGGACATGTACTTCAGTGCGTGTCCCCAACCGCTTCCCCGCTCATCCTCGCGGAAGCGAGGACCCAGGTTTACGGCCGGTGCACTCACTTCAAGGAATGTCTGGCTCCCCGACGGGCCCTTCTACTTCGGCTGCACGACTACCTCGCGCCGCGGGTCAGCGAGCATCGCGAAGGGCTGATCCCTGGCCTTGCGGGCCGTTACGGCCAGAAGGCGCTGGTCTGGCGCGAGGCCTTCGATTTCGATTTGGCAGCTCATCGCGGTGATGGGCGAACAGCGGCCGCCGTGCGTGCACCGGCCGTAAACCTGGGTCCTCGCGGACGCGAGGATGAGCGGGAAGGGGGAGCAGGGTTCTGCTCGATCAGGGGACACGTACCTTCGGTACATGTCCCCGCTAGTAATCCGGCCCGCCCGGGAACATGTGCATGAAGGGCTGCGCCTCGGCGATCACGCGCTGGAACGACGGCCGTGTCTCCAGCCGGTCGTAGTAGGCCTGCAGCGCCGGGCGGTCGCCCCAGGGGTGGCAGCGCTGGGCGTAGAACAGCGACGGGCTGGCGCTGACGTCGGCCAGGGACCAGGCCTCGCCGGCCGCCCAGGTCCGGCCGTCGGACAGGGTCGCCTCCAGCCAGCTGTAGGCCTTGTCGAGCAGCGCCCGCGCCTCGGCGACCCCGAACGGGTCCCTCGCGCCTTCCGGACGGATCACCTCGAACACCAGCCGGCCCTGGGGCGTCATGACGTAGTTGTCGAAGAACCGGTCGAGGAAGCGCGCCGTCAGCGCGGCGTCGGGGTCGGCCGGGATCAGGCCGGCGCCCGGATAGTGGCGGTCGAGGTATTCGATGATGATGCTCGACTCGACGACGGTCTCGTTCCGCGCCTCGTCGCGCAGCAGCGGCATCTTGCCGATCGGCCAGCGCTGCATGAACTCGACCACCGGCCCGTCCTCGGCGCCGAACTGGATCATCTCGAAGGTGAACGGCGTTGCGGCCTCGTACAGCGGGATCAGCACCTTCCAGCAGTAGGACGACAGCGGATGGGCGAAGAGGCGCAGCGTCATGGATGAGACTCCAAGGGTCAGGGGCTGGAAGCGACAGTGACGGATGAGGGCGCGACTGGTCTACTCCCGGCTCCCTCACCTCCAGTGCCCGCCGAGCCCATGCCCCTCCCCGACATCTACGCCGCCCACCGCCTCGTCCCCGCGAAGACTTTCGACGATCTGAAGGTCGGCGACCGCTATCCCCTGCCCTCGCGCACCCTGGGCGACGGCAGCTTCGCGGCCTTCCAGGCGGTCAGCCTCGACAATCATCCGATCCACTACGACGCCGAATACTGCCAGGCGCTGGGCCATCCCGGCCCGCTGGCGCACGGTCTGCAGGTGCTGTGCTTCACGGCGGCCGGCGCGGGCCTGTTTCCCCACGAGATCGGCGACGCCCTGCTGGGCATGATCGAGGTTCACGCAAAGGTCTTGAAGAGCGCCTATCCGGGCGACACCCTCTATCCCGCGCTGGAAATCACCGATCTCACCCGCCAGCGGACGACCGGCGTGGTGCGGATGAAAGCGACCGTGACAAACCAGAAGGGCGAAGTCGTTCTGGACGGCGAACACGTCTATCTGCTCAAGCTCTGAACCTCCCCCGCGCGACCGAGACGACGCATGGCCGACCCCTCGCCCCGTCCCCGCAAGCCCAGCCTGCTGGGACGTCTCGGCCCGGGCCTGATCACGGGCGCCGCGGACGACGATCCCGGCGGGGTGGCGACCCATTCGCAGGCCGGGGCCGCCTTCGGCTTCAACATGCTCTGGAGCGTGGTGCTGGCCTATCCGCTGCTGGCCGGCATCCAGCAGATCGTCGCCCGGATCGGCCGGGTCACGGGCCATGGCCTGGCCGCCAATGTGAAGCGGGTGTTCCCGACCTGGCTCCTGGCGATCCTGGTGCTGTCGCTGCTGGTGGCCAACACCATCAACATCGCCGCCGACATCGCCGCGATGAGCGAGGCGGCAACGCTTGTGATCCCGGGCATGAGCAAGCTGGCCTTCGCCCTGGTCATCGGCATCGGCTGCGTGCTGCTCGAAGTGTTCATGAGCTACAAGCGCTACGTCGGGGTGCTCAAATGGCTGACGCTGTCCCTGCTGGCCTATGTCGGCGTGGTCTTCACGGTGAAGATTCCGTGGGGCGAGGTGGCGCTGCGGTCCTTCGTGCCCGACATCAGCCTTACACCCGCCTTCCTGACCATGGTGGTCGCGGTCTTCGGCACCACGATCAGCCCGTACATGTTCTTCTGGCAAAGCTCGCAGGAGGTCGAGGACCTCGGGCCGGATGCCGAGAAGCGCTCGCTGCTCAAGACGCCAGAGCTGGCCGATCCGGAGCTCCGTCGTATCCGGTTCGACACCTGGACCGGCATGGCCATGTGCAGCCTGATCGCCTTCTTCATCGTCCTGACCACGTCCGTAACCCTGCACGCAAACGGGGTGACCGAAATCGACAGTGCGGCGCAGGCGGCGCAGGCGCTGCGCCCCATCGCCGGCGAACTGGCCTTCTGGCTGTTCAGCCTCGGGATCATAGGCACGGGACTGCTGGCCGTGCCCGTGCTGGCCGGCTCTGCCGCCTACGCCATTTCGGAGTCCTTCGGCTGGCCGATGGGTCTGGACCGCAAGCTGGGACAGGCGCCGGGCTTCTACGGGATCATCGCGGCGGCCACCCTGGGCGGGATGGCGCTCACGTTCGCTGACATCAACCCGATCAAGGCGCTGTTCTGGAGCGCCGTGCTGAACGGCCTGGTCGCCGTGCCGATCATGGTTGTGGCGATGGTGCTGGCCTCGCGCAAATCCGTGATGGGGCCGTTCGTCATCGGCCGGACGCTGAAGATCCTCGGCTGGATCGCGACGGGTGTCATGGCCGCGGCCGGCGTGGGCATGTTCCTGGCTTGACCACCCTTGCGGCAACGGGATTGTCTGACGCGACAGAATGGGGAGACGAACCATGGGCGCCAACGGTCGCAAGAGCATCTTCATCACCGGCGCCGCCAGCGGCATCGGCCTGGCCACGGCGAAGCGGTTCGCAAAGGAAGGCTGGTTCGTCGGTCTGGCCGACATCGACGCGACAGGCCTGACGCTCGCCCAGGGGGAGATCGGCGCCGCCAACTGCAGCACCCACAAACTGGACGTCCGGGACCGCGCCGCCTGGAAGGCGGAAATGGAAGCCTTCGGCAAGGCGACCGGCGGACGGCTGGACGCGCTGCTGAACAACGCCGGCATCGCCAACTACGGCTTCTTCGAGGACCAGACGGACGACGAGATCGACCGGCAGATCGACATCAACATCAAGGGCGTCTCGAACGGCGCCCGCGCCGGCATCGACCTGCTGAAGGCGACGCCGGGCTCCACCCTGATCAATGTCGCCTCCTGCGCCGGCCTGTTCGGCGCGCCGAAGATGGCCATGTACTGTGCGACCAAGTTCGCGGTGCGCGGCCTTTCAGAGGCGCTCGATATCGAGTTCAGCCGCTTCGGCGTGGCCGTTCGCTGCATCATGCCCTGGTTCGTGGACACGCCGATCCTGCAGGCCGGCTCGGCGGGCTCGAACGAGAACATCGCCGACGCCATCCGCGCCGGCGGCTCGGAAGTCTACACCGTCGAGGAGGCCGCCGACGTGATCTGGCGCTCGCTGCAGGCCAGCGAGTTGCATTCCATCGTCGGCAAGGCGGGCAGGCAGCTGCGCTTCGCCACCCGCTTCATGCCGGGCTCGCTCAGGAAGCGGATGAAGGCGTCGATGCCGGCTTGACCGACGCTTCGGTCGACGGGTCGTGACGCGGCGCGGAGGCCGGCTCGGCCGGCTTGCCGGCCGGACCACCAACAGCCCTGTCCTGAACCGTGATCTCGGTCGGCGCCTGGGCGGTCGCGGCGATGAACACCGCGTCGCTGGACGGGGCGAGCGTCGTGTACGGCGCCGGGCCGGCGGGGCTGGCGCCCATGCTGGCGTAGACCGGACGATCACCGAGTTCCGGGCCTGACAGGTCAGGCGCGCGGTCGAACGCGCCGGGCGCGCCCCCCCGTCCGCCGAAGCGGTAGAAGATGTGCAGGCCGACCTGACCCACGCGGATCAGGCGCGGACCCCAGCCGGGCGAAACGTTGACGGTATGGAAGTGGGTCGCGTTGCCGACCTCGGTCATCACCCCGCCCGACAGGGCGCGGGCGGCGACGCGCTCGGCGCGCGCCCAGGCCCCGGGCTCGCGACGCTTCCGCATCGAGCCGTCGCAGGCGAAGCTGAACTGGCAGGTCCCGCCGCCATAGGCGCCCTGGAACACCACGCCGCAGACGGTCTTGGGGAAGGCCGGGTGACGCGCGCGGTTCAGCACCACCTGGGCCACGGCCGCCTGGCCGGCCGGGGTTTCACCACGGGCTTCGAAATAGACGGCCTGGGTCAGGCATTCGAGGTCGCGGGAATCGTCGAGCGCGCCATTGAGCCGGAACGGCTCGGCGGCGGGATTGAACGGCCCACCGAAGCTGGCCCGCAGCAGCAGGCCGTCGGACGCATCCCGGCTCGGCGCGCGGCGCTCGAGACGGGCGGCGAACAGGGCCGCCTGACGGTCGCGCTGGGCGCCGCCGGCGCTGGTGAAGGGGTCGTGACGCTGGGCCACGGCCATGGCCGCGGGATCCATCCCGTCGACCATGCGTTCCAGAGAGGCATCCGAGTAGCTGCCCGAGACGACATCAGCGATCTGCGAGACGCGCTGGTGCTGGTCGGCGGCCTGGGCCATGCCGCCCATGAGGTAGGCGCCGCCGACGATGACGCCGCAGGCCGAGCCCACCAGCGTTCCGGTCAAAGCGACGCTCATCAGCGCGCGCACGGGTGCCCGCGTCTGGGAATTGAATGACAAGAGTTTCGTGTCCTGTGCGACGAGGGCGGAACGCCCCCCGACAATCTCACCCTGTCAGCCCGGTTTTCTGGTCCGGAGCGGCCTGACAAAGTGGGGATTCGACCGGTTCACGAAATGGCCGAAGTCCGACTTGTGGACGGCCTTATGACTCAATGCGCCACGATTCGCAAGAGATTGCTGCAATGCAGCATGATTCTCCTGACAGGTGATCCGCGTGTTGCT
>CAIOHT010000076.1 GCA_903858185.1 uncultured Caulobacterales bacterium | reverse complement strand
GCGCCAAAGCCCCTGCTGGAGAAGGTCGAGCAGGTCGTCCGACTGATCCGCTCCAAGGGCGTGGGCATCTTCTTCGTCACCCAGAACCCGGCGGACATTCCGGAAACGGTCCTGGCCCAGCTGGGCAACCGCTTCCAGCACGCCCTGCGCGCCTATACCCCGGCCGAACAGAAGGGCCTGCGCGCGGCGGCCTCGTCGTTCCGCCCCAATCCGGCGTTCGATACCGCAGATACGATCCAGAACCTCGGCGTCGGCGAGGCCCTGGTCTCGGTGCTGGACGAGCGCGGCGCGCCGACCGTGGTGGCGATGACCAGGATCCGGCCGCCGGCCTCCCGGCTCGGCCCGGCGACGCTACCCGAGCGCCAGGCGACTCTGGCGGCAAGCCCCGTCCGTGGCCTTTACGACACGCCATTGGACCGGGAGTCTGCGTTCGAGAGCCTGAAGACCCGCGCCGGCCAGGCGGCCCGTCAGGCGGAAGCCGACGCTGCGGCCGCCGAGGTGGCAGAACGCCGGGAAGCCGAGGAGAAGGCCTGGGAACGGGAGCAGACCCGCCGGGACCGCGCCGCCAGTCGGCCGGAGCCGCGAGCGCGGTCTTCAGGCCGCCAGAGCATGGGCGAGGCTTTCGGCAAGACCCTGGTCCGCACCATCGCCAGCCAGGTCGGCCGCGAAATCCTCCGCGGCGTGCTGGGCAGTCTCAAGCGGCGGTAAACCGTTCCACCAGGCCATGACGGTTTGGGCTGGTACTAGGCCGCCTTCTTGCGCTTGCGGGGAGGCAGCGCGATGTCGGCGGCCCGGGCCGTCGCCGCGGCGATCAGCACCGCCGGCAGCTCATTGGTCCAGGCGCCAAGGGTGTCGGCCGGGGCCGGGCGGCCGATGGCGTAGCCCTGGACCTCGGCGCAGTCCTCGCCGCGCAGGAACTGCAGCTGTTCGTCGGTCTCCACACCCTCGGCGACGACCGGGATGTCGAGGCTGCGGCCCAGACCCAGGACGGCCTTGACGATCACGGTGGCGCGGGCGTCGCGGTGGATGTTCTCGACGAAGCTCTTGTCGACCTTGATCTTGTCGAACGGGAATGACTGCAGGGTCGACAGTGACGAGAAACCGGTGCCGAAGTCGTCCATGGCGATCCGCACGCCCATGGCCTTCAGGCGACGCAGGTTGTCGAGCGCCCGCTGGTAGTCCTTGAACAGCGCGCTCTCGGTGACTTCCAGTTCCAGTCGCATCGGCGACAGGCCGGTCTCGATCAGGATCTCGTGCACGATCTGCGGCAGGTTCGGCTGGTTCAGCTGCAGCGGCGACAGGTTGACCGCGATGCTCAGCGGCTTGTCCCACCGGGCGGCCTCGGCGCAGGACTTGCGCAGGACCCACTCGCCGAGCGGCAGGATCAGACCCGTCTCCTCGGCCAGCGGGATGAAGTCGAGCGGCGGGATCATGCCGCGCACCGGGTGGCGCCAGCGGACCAGGGCCTCGAAGCCGAGGATCTCGCCGTCGCAGGCGCGCGCCTGCGGCTGGTAGTGGACGACGAGGTCCTCGTCGATGATCGCCTGGCGCAGCTCGCGGGCGAGGTTGCGGCGTTCGCGGATGGTCTCGTCCATCTCGCGCTTGAAGAAGCGGTAGGTCCCGCGACCGTTCTCCTTGGCGCGGTAAAGGGCCATGTCGGCATTGGCCAGCAGGGCCTCGCCGGTGCGGCCGTCGTCGGGATAGAGCGAGACGCCCAGGCTGGCGGCCATGGCCAGGTCCTGGCCCTCGTAGGTCATGCCGTCCTTGAGGGTTTCCAGCAGCCGGCCGGCCAGTTCGGCGGCGGCGGTCGGCTGGTCCTCGTCGGTAATCTGGACCACGACGAATTCGTCCCCGCCGAGGCGGGCGGCGAACGACGGCGCCTGGACGCTGTCCTGCAGACGGCGGGCGGCTTCCACCAGCACCGCGTCGCCCGCGAGATGGCCGTGCAGGTCGTTGGCTTCCTTGAAGTGGTCGAGGTCGACGCAGATCAGCGCCAGGGTCTCGCCCGAGGCCTCCACCCGGTCCAGCGCCGCCACGAGGCGCGACTGCATGGCGTTGCGGTTCGGCAGGCCGGTCAGGCCGTCGTGTTCGGCGAGGTAGCGGATCTTCTCCTCGGCGGAGCGGCGCTCGCGCAGGTCGCGGATCGCCAGCACCATCAGGCCGCGGGTTTCGGCGCGGGCGCCGTCATCCATCACGCGGGCGAAGATTTCCACCGGCACGGACGGGCCGCCGCTGACCGGGTGCATGTGACCCTCGCGCCGCTCGGCGTCGGTGCGAACGCCCAGAGCGTCGTCGAACGACAGAAGCGCCTCATTGAAGGGCTTGCCGTTGATCTCCTCGATCGGCGCGCCGGCAAGGTCGCAGAAGGCGGCGTTGGCGTCCTTGATAATCCCGCCCTGGACGACGACGATGCCTTCATAGGCCGCGTTGGCGAGGGTGCGGATACGCTCCAGCGCTGACCGGCTGGTGGCGGATTCGATCACCACGGCGCCCAGGCCGCCCAGCATGATCAGGCCGGTGATGGCCGCCACGGCCAGGGTCATCACCCCTTCCAGCTGATCGGGCACGACCACGGTGATGTCGGGAACGATGGTAATCGCGCCCATGGCGGTGAAATGCAGGCCGCAGACGCCAAGCGTCAGGGCGATGGAGGCAAGCACCTGGCGCGCAAAGCTGCGTGCGTCGCCGGCCAGCATCAGCGCGGCGCTGGAGCCGACCACCCCGACGACCACCGAGGCGCCGATCGTGGCCGCTTCCCAGACGATCGTCCCCTGGGTGACGAACGAACTCATGCCGGTGTAGTGCATCCCCGCGACGCCGACGCCGATCAGCATGCCGCCGGCCATCTGGTTGGCGCGCTCCCGCGCTGTCGTGGCGGCGAAGAAGCCGGCGGCCATGAAGAACACCGCCACCATCAGCGACATCATCGTGCCGGTGGGCGAATAGCCGGTCTCGACGCCCGGGTTGTAGGCGAGTATGGCGAGGAAATGGGTCGCCCAGACCCCTGAGCCGGCGACCAGCGCCGTGAGCAGCAGCCAGGCGGCGCGCACCAGTCCCCTGGCGCCGTTCATCCGCGAGTAGAGCCGGAAGGCCGTCAGAGCCGCCAGCAGGCACACCACGCCCGCGACGAGCACCATCCGATAGTCGTGCTCGTTCACGAGACACGCTATGATCTTGTCCATGCCCCACCCCGTTCTGAGGATCAACGGGGACAGTATCCGGGCAAGTTGCGAAAAAAGCGTTTCAATCCGGGACGGGTGGCCCTGGGCCGCGCCCGATCAGGAAACGCCTGCTTTTCGCGAGCGGCCGTCAGGGACAGATCAGGTATTTCTCGCCGGTGGCCTTGCGGTTGTAGGTGGCGATGATCTGCGGATCGAGCGTTTCGGCCAGCGAGATCTCCCGCGTGTAGTGGCTGGCGAAGGTGGTCGTCAGTTCGGCGACGACCCGGTCGCGCAGCTTTTGCGTCTCCGCCGGCCCGATCTTCATCAGGAACGGCGTCAGCAGCCAGCCGCCGAGGCCCCACATCATGCCGAAGGCGCGGTTCAGCTCCGTCGGACCGGTGTCCAGACCGCCGTAGACATAGACCTGTTTCATCTGGGTCGAGCCGTAGCGGCTGTAGACCTTGGCCGTCTTGTTGGCGGCGACTTCCATGCAGTTGAGGATCTGGCCGGACAGCTTGCCGCCGCCGATGGCGTCGAACGCCAGATAGGCGCCGGTTTCGACGATCGCCTGGGTCAGGTCCTCGAGGAACGAGGGCTTGCTGGAGTCGACAATATGGGTCGCGCCCAGGCCGCGCAGGATCGCCGCCTGCTCGTCGCTGCGCACGATGTTGACCAGCGGAATGCCGTCCTTCAGGCAGATCTTCACCAGCATCTGGCCGAGGTTCGAGGCCGCCGCGGTGTGGATCAGGCCGGTATAGCCCTCGCGCTTCATGGTCTCGGGGAAGCTCAGGGCCGTCAGCGGATTGACGAAGCAGGACGCCCCGTCGGCCGGGGCCGTGCCGTCCGGCAGCACCATGACCGACGCCAGCGGCAGAGTGCGGAACTGGCCGTACATCGCCCCGCCCAGACAGGCGACGGTCTTGCCCAGCAGCGCCTGCGCTTCAGGCGAGGCGCCGGCGGCCACGACCAGGCCGCAGCCCTCGTTGCCGACCGGCATGCTCTCGTCGGCCCGCGCGGCCATCATGCGCATCAGGTGTTTGGGGATAGCGGCGGTGACCACCGGTCCGTTTTCGTTGGCCGTGACCCGCGCGGTGCTCATGTCGGCCGGACCGATCAGCAACCCGAGGTCGGAAGGGTTGATCGGAGAGGCCTGGACCTGGACCACCACTTCGCCATCCCCCGGCGCCGGCGTCGGGACCCGCTCCAGCGACAGCTGCAGTTCGCCGGCCGAGGTCACCAGGGACCGAAGTTGAAGTCCCGACTCCCAGGATGTCGTCGCCATGGTGTTTCACTCCCGCCGCCGGTTGATCCGGACTGGCGGACAATGGAGCGCATCAGCGGCGCGGGGGAAAGGGGCGTTGTCGAAAAAGACCCTCTCGATCCGGTGGCGCGGGCCACAACGCAAAACGGCCCCTTGCGGGGCCGTCCTGGTCAGACAGGTTGCGGAATTTTGGAGCGGGCGAAGAGATTCGAACTCTCGACCCCAACCTTGGCAAGGTTGTGCTCTACCACTGAGCTACGCCCGCGCTCCAGGGACGCTTTTGGAGGGCGTCCCGAAAATCGAGAGGCGGCTTATGGCAGAGGGGCAAACCCTTTGCAAGCGCCTCCGGCGTCGATTTCAGACCCCGAGCTTCGGCGACTTCAGCCGACGCTTGTTTACATGGTTGGCGGGCGCGGCGCCGGTCTGTTCCGGCAACTCCCCCTTGAAGTAGTAGCGCTGCCAGGCATCGCGCACGGCATCCGGCTCCTGTTTCATCAGGCGGCGATTGAACTCCTCCCTCTGTCGGTACCAGGCATCGTACTGGGCACGCAGATCATCGTTGGAGGCCAGCGAGCGGGTCACGGGCTGGACCTGGGCGAGCGCCTTGTCCTGGACCAGGGTGATGAAGCAGAAGGGCTCACCCCGCTCGAACCGCACGCGGCCAGGGCGGGTGAAGATCCAGTTCATCGTGAAGGGGAAGGGAAGCCAGTCGGTTTCGACCAGGCCGACCAGCGGCTGGACCCCGTCCTTGACGTGGTTCGGCGGTCCGCCGGCCCACATCGACCAGCCCGGCGGCGTGCGGAAGAGATAGCCCGGATGAAAGGTGACGATCCCGCGAGAGAAATGGCTCTTCACGAAGTCATGGAAGTCCGGATGACCATGATCGGGCGTGAAGGTGATGCAGTCCTGATGCGCGCCACCGTTCCATTCCATGGTGAAGCCGACGGGACAGAGGATTTCCCAGCCAGAGGTGTTGGCCATCGACAGCGGCAGGCACCGGTAGGGGTGACGTTCGGCGAAGGCGTCCATCCAGGCGCGCTGCGGTCGCCCCGGCACGATGTCGGGCGGGCGCTGGCTGGTCGGATAGCATTCCAGAAGCATGACGGCCTCTCTGATGGGTCCCTGTCAGAACCTGTCGCGCGCGGGAGACGGTTCCGCAAGAGGCGTGGTTTGGCTATGGCGGATGTCATGAAGACCCGAGCCGATCTTTTCGCCTTCCTCGACGCCCACGGGATCGCCTCGTCGACCCTCGACCATCCGGCCGTGTTCCGGGTCGGCGAGGGGGACGACATCAAGGCGGCCCTGCCGGGCGGGCACACCAAGAACCTGTTCCTGAAGGACGCGAAGGGTCAGCTGTGGCTGATCTCGGCGCTCGGCGAGACGGCCATCGACCTGAAGCGGCTGCATCCGGTGATCGGATCGGCCCGGCTGTCGTTCGGCAGTCCGGAGTTGATGCTCGAGACGCTCGGCGTGACGCCGGGCTCGGTGACGGCGTTCGGGCTGATCAACGACAGCGACCGGCGGGTGCGGTTCGTTGTCGACGCAGCCTTGGCGGCCGCCGATCCGGTCAATTTCCACCCCCTGACCAACACCGCCACCACGGCCGTGACGCAGGCGGACTTTCGGCGGTTCCTCGCGGCGCTCGGTATTGAACCCCTGTTCGTGGATTTCGCGGCGATGTGCGTCGTCGATGCATGATGCGAATTGAACCGGCGGGCCCGTGCGACCATCTTGGACCCGATACGTTTGACCGCGGGCGAGACCCGCAGACTGGACTGGAAGCGATGACCCTGATCGGAGAGGGCCTGGCCCCCAAGGCCCCTGGCGCGGCGGCGAGCGGCGACCTCATCAAGGACGGCACGGACGCCGGCTTCATGGCCGACGTCATCGAGATGTCGAAGACCACCCCGGTGATCGTCGACTTCTGGGCCACCTGGTGCGGACCCTGCCGCCAGCTGACCCCGGCCCTGGAAAAGGCCGTCACGGCGATGGGCGGCGCGGTGAAGCTGGTCAAGATCGACATCGACAAGAACCCCGCCTACGCCGGTCAGCTTCGGGTGCAGTCGATCCCGACCGTCTACGCCTTCGTCAACGGACAGCCGGTGGACGGCTTCATGGGCGCCCTGCCCGACAGCCAGGTGAAGGCCTTCGTCGAGAAGCTCGCCGGCCCGCCGCCCGCTTCCGAAATCGACGAGGTCCTGGCCCAGGCGAGAGAGTCGATGGATCTCGGCGACATCGGCGGCGCGGCGCAGGGCTACGCGACCGTGCTGCAGATGGACCCGTCCAATGTCCAGGCGATCGGCGGGCTGGCGCGCTGCTATGTCGCCGGCGGTGACTACGAGCGGGCGGCCGAGATCGTCGCCATGGCGCCCGAAAAGGCGAAGGACGCGGACCTGGACGCTGCGCGCGCGGCGCTGGCCCTGGCGGAGGGTGCGGCCTCCGAGACGGCGCCGTTCGAGCGGGCGCTGGCCGCTGATCCCGACGACCATCAGGCGCGCTTCGACCTGGCCGGCGCGCTGGCCGGACAGGGCCGGCTGGAAGAGGCCGCCGATCACCTGCTCACGATCATCGGCAAGGACCAGACCTGGAACGACCAGGCCGCCCGCAAGCAGCTGCTGACGGTGTTCGAGGCGGCCGGGTTCAATTCGGACGTCGCCAAACAGGGTCGGCGGCGTCTTTCCGCGATCCTGTTCAGCTAGGGAGGCCGTGATGGTCACGGGATACCGCAAGGCCGTCGACCTGCCCCAGGCGATTCCGGTGTTCCCGCTGGACGGCGCGCTGCTGCTTCCGGGCGGCCAGCTGCCGCTGAACATCTTCGAGCCGCGCTATCTGAATATGATCGACGACGCCATGGCCGGCGATCGCCTGATCGGGATGGTGCAGACGCGCGGTGGGGATCCGCAGCGCCCGGCGCTGGCCACCATCGGCTGCGTCGGCAAGATCACCAGCTTCGCCGAGACGCCGGACGGTCGCTACCTGATCACCCTGACCGGGGTGTCCCGGTTCCAGGTTGGCGACGAACTGCCGGGCGGCGCGCCCTATCGTCAGGTGCGCGCCCTGTTCGCGCCGTTCGAGGATGATCTGCAGGAGCACGCGGCGCCGTCGACGCTCGACCGGGCGCGCTTTCTGAAGGCGCTCGGGAAGTATCTCGACCAGCGCGGTCTCGGTATCGACTGGGATACGGCGCAGCAGGCCCCCGCCGATTCGCTGGTCAACAGCCTGTCGATGGCCCTGCCGTTCGACCCGGCGGAAAAACAGGCCCTGCTGGAAGCGGTAACGATCGCGGACCGCGCCGAGGCGCTGGTCGCCCTGCTGGAGATCGACGCGGCCGGTGGCGATGACGAACCCCGTTCGATGCAGTAGAAGCGTGAGGCCATGACCGAACCCGCCACCGCCTTTGTCGCCGACGTCGATCCTCGCCTGCTCGAGATCCTTGTCTGCCCGCTGACCCGGACCCCGCTGACCTACGACCGGGTCAGGGGCGAGCTGGTCAGCAAGGCGGCCAAGCTGGCCTATCCGATCCGCGACGGGGTACCGATCATGCTGCCGGAAGAGGCGCGCGAGCTAGACGCCTGATCAGAGCGCCTGCCCCCTGAGCAGCCGGGGCAGCTCCCCGACCGCGCCGCCGGCCTCGTGCATGAAGAAGCGCCGCGCCGGTCCGATGCGGTTGATCGCCGCCATGCCGACACCCCGGACCAGCCGGATCAGCGGATTGTCGTTCGAGAACAGCCATACAAAGGCGTCCATGCCGGCGGCCAGGGTGTTGGTGTCGAACCGCCGCCAGCCGGCGTAGCGCTCCAGCACCGTTTCGGAGCCGAAGTCCTCGCCCAGCCGCGAGGCGTCGACGATCACCTCGGCCAGCGCCGCCGCGCCCTTGAGGCCGAGGTTCAGGCCCTGGCCGGCGATCGGGTGAACACCGTGGGCGGCGTCGCCGAGCAGGGCGATACGCGGCGCGCACAGACGTTCGGCCACCGACAGCGACAGCGGGTAGGTGAACACCGGCCCGACCACCTCGATCCGACCGAGGAATTCACCGAACCGGCGGGCCAGATGAGCGTTGAACGCTTCCGGGCTTGCGGACTTGAGGGCCTCGCCCCGAATCCGCTTCTCGGTCCAGACCAGGCTGGCGCGATCTTCTGTCAGCGGCAGGATGGCGAACGGTCCGCCGGGCAGGAAGTACTCGTGAGCAACGCCGCCGTGGCCATGTTCCAGCTTCACCGTGCAGACGACGCCGGTCTGCGGATAGTCCCAGCCGACAGCCTCGATGCCGGCGGCCTTGCGCACGGTGGAGCCGCGACCCTCAGCGCCGACGACCAGCGGCGCGGTCAGGACGCGGCCGCTCGACAGGGTCACCTCCGCGAACGCCGGCTTGACCTCGACCGACATGACCCGCTCAGGCGCTAGGACCTGGATGCCCGCGTCGGCAATCCCCTGGGCCAGGGCCGCGCGGGTGCGACGGTTCTCCAGCATGTAGCCGAGTGGTTCGCCCGCGACCCGGTCGGCGATCTCGCCGGAATCGAAGTGAAGGAAGAACGGGCTCTGGCCCGGCGAGGCGGCGCCCGGACTGCGGCCGTCGGTGACGAGGATCTCGTCCATGCGCTGGGCGTAAGGTTCCAGCATCGGCGCGAGCCCCAGGGTCCGCCACTGGCGGAAGCAGGAAAAGGCGATCGCGCTGGACCGGCCATCAAAGGTCGGCTCCAGCTGGGTGTCGAACGGCGCCGGGTCGACCAGCAGTGGCTCGATGCCGCCGCTCTTCAGGGCGAGGGCGAGCGTGGCGCCGGCCATGCCGGCCCCGGCGATAATCACATCGGCGTCGAAGCGGGCCATGGTCAGTAGGGCACCGTCGCCGGGGTTTCGGCCTGTTTCTGGCCCTCGAGGATATCGCCGACCGGATCGGCCGGCGGCGCGGCCCTTGGCGCCGGCGTCGGCGCTTTCGGTCGCGGGGTCGCGGCGGGCGGGCCCGTCACGGGGGCCGGCGGCGTCGCGACCGGCTTCACTGCGGTCGCTTCGGTCCCGGTCGGCGCCTCTGCAGCGTCGGTGGCGTCGGCTGCATCTTCGGCGGGCTTCGTTTCCGCCGTCTTCGCCGCGGGTCCCGACGGCGTGGGGGTAGCGAGCGGACGCGACGAGGGGTCGAAGGCCACAGCCTCGCGCGCGCCGTCGGCCGGCGTCGCCAGCGGCACGGCGGCCTGCTCGGCTCCGGTGTACCAGCCGGGAGGATTTTTACGGATCTGGTCGCGGAATCCGAGGAACAGCCCCAGCACCGCGCAGGCGGCGAGGAACATGGCGACCCAGCGCAGGGCCGGCGGTGTTGTCGTGACGTCGGTCATCGGCCTCAGGTTACCGCGACCCGGCCCCGGACGAAAGCGGCCGACACGGTTCTTGATTTATGGACGTTGGCGTCCATTTAACGCTTGCTGACCCCCGACAGCAGCGCTATCGCCTGACGTCGTCTGGACCGTCAGGTCCATTTTTCATCCTGTGTGTCCGAGAGCAGGCCATGCTGTCCATTCCCAAGAATCGACTGGTTCCCCTCCTGGTCGCGGTGTCCGCCGGTCTGGCGATCGCCATCGGCGGCGGCTTCTGGTGGGCCGACAAGCAGGCCTACGAAAAGACCGACAACGCGTTTGTCCAGGCCGACACCGTGCAGATCAGCCCGCAGGTCGCCGGCTATGTCGTCGAGGTGCTGGTCACCGACAACCAGCATGTTGAGGCGGGACAGGTGCTGGCCCGTATCGACCCGACCACATTCCAGGCTCGCCTCGACCAGGCCGTCGCCAACGCCAACGCCCTGGAAGCGGCCGTCAGCGCCGTCGACGACAAGGCCGCGCTTGAACAGGCGATGATCGCCCAGCGCGCCGCCGGCCTGGCCAGCGCCCGCGCTGAAGCCAGCCGTTCCGACGCAGACATGAAGCGCTACGGCGATCTGGCCGCAAAGGGCTGGGTTTCCGACCAGAAGCTCTCCACGGTCCGCGCCGGCGCGGCCCAGTCCGCCGCATCGGTGGCCCAGGCCCAGGCCGCCCTGGAGGCCGAGCAGCGCTCGGCGGAGTCACTGGGCTCGGCGCGCGCCCAGACGGTGGCCCAGGTGGCCGCCGCCCGGGCCGCTGTCCAGCAGGCCAGGCTGGACCTGGAACGGACCGTCATACGCGCGCCCGCAGCCGGTGTCGTCGGCGCCCGCTCGGTGCGTCCCGGTCAGCTCGTGCAGCCGGGCCTCACGTTGATGAGCGTCGTCCCGCTCGGCAAGGCGTTCATCGTGGCCAACTTCAAGGAAACCCAGCTGGCCCGGCTGCGGATCGGCCAGACGGTGGAGATCAAGGCGGACGCCTTTGGCGGCGCGACGATCAAGGGTCGCGTCGAGAGTTTCGCGCCCGCAACCGGCGCGGAGTTTGCGCTGATCCCGGTCGAGAACGCGGTCGGCAACTTCACCAAGATCGCCCAGCGCGTGCCGGTGCGGATCACGGTGGCACCGGGCGAGAGCCTGGCGTCGGCGCTTCGGCCGGGCCTGTCGGTCGAGGTCAAGGTGGATGTCCGCGGCCGAACCGGACAGAGCTTCGCCGAGTCCGGCCAGGCGCCGGCGCAGTACGCCCGCACCGGCCAGTCCCGCTAGGCCTGTGACAACCGCGGCCCTGACAGGTCCGGATGCGGAGGCCGCGGCCCCTGCCGTCAACTGGACGATGCTGTTTCTCGGCTTCGGCGGGATGGCGATCGGCCAGTTCATGGCCATCCTCGACATCCAGATCGTCGCCGCTTCCCTGCCGCAGATCCAGGCCGGAGTGGGCGCCAGCGCCGACCAGGTCAGCTGGATCCAGACCGCCTATCTGATCCCCGAAGTGGTGATGATCCCGCTGTCTGCCTACCTGGCGCGGCTTTGGGGGACCCAGCGGGTGTTCCTGGCCAGCTGTGGCGGCTTCGTGATCATGAGCGTGCTGGCCGGCATGTCGACCAGCATCGACATGATGATCATCTGCCGGGCCCTGCAGGGGTTCGTCGGCGGCGCCATGGTGCCGACTGTCTTTGCGACAGCCTTCAGCGCCTTCCCGCCGGAGCGGCGGGTGACCGCCAATGTGGTGACCGGCATGATCGTCACCCTGGCGCCGACCATCGGCCCGTCGCTGGGCGGCCATCTGACGGACTGGCTGAACTGGCGCTGGCTGTTCTTCATCAATGTCGTGCCGGGCCTGCTGAGCATGTTCCTGGTCGCCCGGTGGGGCAATTTCGACAAGGGCGACAGGAGACTGGCGCACAATTTCGACTGGTTCGGCCTTGCGATGATGGCCGTCTTCCTGATCAGCATGCAGTACGTGGTCGAGGAAGGCGCGAAGGACAACTGGTTCGAGGATGACACCATCCTCTGGCTCACGGTTCTGGCCGCAGTCACCGGCGTGACGTTCCTGTGGCGGCAGCTGTCCTACTTCCAGCCGATCATCCAGCTGCGGGCCTTCGCCGATCGCAACTTCTCGCTGGGCATCCTGATGGCCGCCACATCGGGCCTCGCCCTCTACGGCGGCACCTTTCTCATGCCGCTGTACCTGGGCCGGGTCCGGGGTTTCTCGGCGGCCGAGGTCGGGACGACCATGCTGGTGTCGGGTCTGGCGATGTTCATCACCGGCCCGCTGGCGGGCCGTTGGGTGCGGGCGATCGACCCGCGCATCCCGATCTTCGTCGGCTACGGCATGGTGGCCTGGGGGATGTGGCTCGGCCATGCGGTCAACGGCGAGTGGGGGTTTGTCGAGTTCGCCGCTGTCCAGGCCTTCCGGGGTGTCGGGGTCATGGTGGCGATGATCGCGTCCACGCAGCTGACCATGAGCACCCTGCCGATGCACCTGATCAAGGACGCGTCGGGCCTGCTCAATCTTGCCCGCAACACCGCCGGCGCGGTCGGCATGGCGATCATCGCCAGCAACCTGACCAGCCAGGGCGCCGTGCACATGAACGAGATGACCTCGCGGATCGACCGCTCCAGCATCGAAGGCCAGGCCATGTTGTCGGGCCTGACGCAGCGCTTCGCCCAGATGGGCGTGAGTGATCCGGAGGGCGCCGCCTACAAGGCCATGCACTACATGATCAGCCAGAAGGCCCAGATCCTCGCGTTCGGCGACGCGTTCGCCTTCATGTCGGTCTGCGCCGTGGCGGCGGCCTTGCTGGCGCTGCTGGCACGGCCGGGCAAGATTCATCCCGGCGGCCGCGCGATGACACCGGAGCCCGAACACTGATGCCGCGCCTCGTCGGACAGATCGACACCGCCAAGAGCGAGGCCATCCTCGACGCCGCCTCCGAAGTGCTGGGCGAGCGCGGCCTCTCCGCGCCGATGGAGGAGATCGCGCGCCGGGCCAGGGTCTCGAAGCAGACGGTCTACAACCACTATGGCTCCAAGACCGAGCTGGTCCGCGCCCTTGTCGAGCGGCGGGTGGAGACTATCACCGCCCCCCTGCGGGAGCCCGGCGCGGTGGATCGGCCGGAGGAGACCCTGAAGGCCTACGCCCGAACCGTGCTGACGGTGGTGACCAACCGCAACTACGGTCTGATGCGGGTCACGGTGCAGAGCGCCGGCGAGATGCCCGACCTGGCGCGCGAGGTTTTCGAGACGGGGCCAAAGGCCAGCCGCCACCAGCTTGCCGTCTTTCTGGAGGCCGAGACGCGCGCGGGCCGCATGAACGTGCCCGATCCCCTGCAGGCCGCGGAACTCTACAGCGGCATGGTGCTCGGCCACCGCCAGACCAAGGCCCTGCTGAATCTGGCCACCGACCTGGAACCCGACGAGATCGAGGCCCTGGCCGCCGAATGCGCCTACCGCTTCATGCGGGCCTACGCGCCGTAGGGCGGGTCAGCCCTCGGCGGTCTCTGCATCCGGCAGGCCGATCATGTGGAAGCCCGCGTCGACGTGAACCACCTCGCCGGTGGTCGAGCGGCCCAGTTCAGACAGCAGCCACAAGGCGGCGCCGGCGACCCCTTCCATCGAGGTGTCTTCCTTCAGCGCGCTGAACGCCCGTCCCTGGCTGAGCATGCCGCGCCCGCCGGAGATGCCGGCCAGCGACAGGGTGCGCATGGCCCCGGCCGAGATGGCGTTGACCCGGATGCCCTTGGGGCCGAGGTCGCGGGCGATATAGCGGGTCGCCGCCTCCAGCGCCGCCTTGGCCACGCCCATGGTGTTGTAGTTGGGAATGACCCGCTCGGCGCCGAGGTAGGTCATGGTGACCATCGAGCCGCCGTTGGGCATCAGCCGCGCCGCGCGCTTGGCCGTATCGACGAAGCTGAAGGCCGAGATGTTCATCGCGCGCAGGAAGCCCTCGCGCGTCGTGTTCTCGACGAAGGAGCCCTTGAGCTCGTCCTTGTTGGCGAAGGCGATCGAATGGAGGAAGGCGTCCAGCGAGCCCATCTCCGATTCTATCTGGCTGAAGGCGGCGTCCAGCGAGGCGTCGTCGGTGACCTCCATGGGCACGAAGGTCTTCACCCCGATGCTCTCGCCCAGCGGCCGCACGCGCTTTTCCATGTCCGGCAGGTAGGCGAAGGCCAGCTCGGCGCCCTGGGCGGCCAGCTGAGAGGCGATGCCCCAGGCGATGGAGTTGTGGTTCGCCACCCCGGTGATCAGGGCCTTCTTGCCCTTCATCAGTTCGCCCCTGGGGAAGGTGTAATCGTCGGCCATGTGGCGTTCCTTGTCCGTGCGTGGTTCGAGACGCGCCCTCGCGGGCGCTCCTCACCATGACGAAGAAGGTTTGTGGCCCTCCCCGCCCGTCATCCTGAGGAGGCTGCGTAAGCAGCCGTCTCGAAGGACGCAAGTTGCTTGTGGCGGACCCCTAGACCCGCGCCATGATCAGGCACCCGTTGGTGCCGCCGAAGCCGAAGCTGTTGGACATTACCGTCTCGACCTGGCGGTCGGCCCGCTTGCGGAGGATCGGCATGTCCTCGAACGCCGGGTCGAGGGTCTCGATGTGGGCGCTCTCGGCCAGGAAGCCGTTGTTCATCATCAGGATCGAGTAGATGGCCTCCTGCGCGCCGGCGGCGCCCAGGCTGTGACCGGTCAGGGACTTGGTCGAGGAGATGGCCGGGGCGTTCTTGCCGAACACGGCGCGGACCGCCTCCATCTCCTTGATGTCGCCGACCGGCGTCGAGGTGCCGTGCGGGTTGAGGTAGTCAATTGTGCGGCCGCCGGCCCCGGCGAGCGCCAGGTTCATGCAGCGGGTCGCGCCCTCGCCCGAGGGAGCGACCATGTCGAAGCCGTCCGAGTTGGCCGCGTAGCCGACGACTTCGCCATAGATCTTCGCGCCGCGTGCCTTGGCCCGCTCGTACTCTTCCAGCACCACGATGCCGGCCCCGCCGGCGATGACGAAGCCGTCGCGGTTGGCGTCATAGGCGCGGCTGGCCGTTTCCGGGCGGTCGTTGAAGTTGCTGCTCATCGCGCCCATGGCGTCGAACAGGTTGGACAGCGACCAGTCCAGCTCCTCGGTGCCGCCGGCGAAGACCACGTCCTGCTTGCCCCAGGCGATCTGCTCGTAGGCCGAGCCGATGCAGTGGGTGGAGGTGGCGCAGGCCGAGCTGATCGAGAAGTTGAGGCCGCGGATCTTGAACCAGGTGGCCAGGGTGGCCGAGGCGCCCGAGCTCATCGCCTTGGGCACGGCGAACGGGCCGATGCGCTTGGGGCCCTTTTCGCGCGTGGTGGCGGCGGCCTCGATGATGATCTTCGTCGAGGGCCCGCCGGCGCCGACGATCAGGCCGGTGCGGTCGTTGGAGACCTCGGTCTCCTCCAGGCCGGAGTCGGTGATGGCCTGCTCCATGGCCACATGGGCCCAGCCGGTGCCTTCGGCGAGAAACCGCGCGGCGCGACGGTCGACCAGGGTCTCCCAGTCGCAGTCGGGCGCGGCCTGGACCTGGCTGCGGAAGCCGAGGTCGGCGTATTCCTGGGTGAACTTGATCCCGGACTTGGCCTCGCGCAGGGAGGCCACGACCTCGTTGGCGCTGGACCCGATCGAGGACACGATACCGATGCCGGTAACGACGACGCGACGCATGGTGACTCCTTTATTCCCCCCGTCCGCCCCGGATGGAGCGGACACCCCGTGGACCGGTCGTGATCAGGCCATGTCCTTCGGATCGAACAGGCCCACCCGGAGGTCTTTCGCCTCATAGATAAGCTTGCCGTCAGCTTCGAGCACCCCGTCGCCGATACCCATGACGAGTTTCCGGTTGATCACCCGCTTCAGCTCGATGCGATAGACCACCTTCTTCACGGTCGGGACGACCTGACCGGTGAACTTCACCTCGCCGACGCCGAGGGCGCGGCCGCGGCCCGGGCCGCCGATCCAGCCGAGGTAGAAGCCGACCAGCTGCCACATGGCGTCCAGGCCGAGGCAGCCGGGCATCACCGGGTCGTTGTTGAAGTGACAGGCGAAGAACCAGAGGTCGGGACGGATATCGAGCTCGGCCTCGACATAGCCTTTGCCGTACTGGCCCCCGTCCGCGTTGATCGTCGTGATCCGGTCGAACATCAGCATCGGCGGCATGGGTAGCTGCGCGTTGCCGGGGCCGAAGGTCTCATCACGCCCGCAGGCGATCAGCTCATCGAAGCTGTAGCTGGACTGGGCCATCGGGGCCGGGGTCGTCGAGGTCATGCATCACCGGAAGATCGCCGCACTGCGGCCGGGAAGAAGTCGCGGGTTAACACGCGCAGGAGGCCGCCTCAATCTTCGCGGGGACGGCAGGGCGTAGGACCGCCCGCGCCCCAGAGCTCGGCAGCCGGCGCCCAGCCGGTTCGACCCGACGCCTTGATGCGGCGCCACGACCCCTCGCTGCGGTCAAGAACCGCCACGGCGTTCGGCGCCAGGTAGGCCACCACCCGCGCATCCGCCTTGGGGGCTGCGAGCATCGGCAGGGGACCCGGCTTGATCCGCATGACCGTCAGTCTCCCGTCGATGCCGCGCTTGTGCGCCCAGGCGGCGACACCGTCAGGACCGCGCACACGTCGCCAGTCGCTGGTCTCGGCGACCACCTCCAGGGGCATCCCCTTCGAGCGCCAGACCCACAGGATCCGGTGATCCTCACCCGGCCCCTTGCGGGCATAGACCTCGCCGAATTTCAGGGAGACGAAGCGCGGCACGGGCAGGTTCGAGGGCGTGTCGCAGACCTGCTCCCCCCGTCCACCACAGCCTCCGAGCGCGAGGACGGTGACAAGGACCGCCAACTTTACCGGCAAAGACGCCTCCGGGGCCCTCAAGGCGCGCAGCTTCCCTTGGCCCCCCGCCGGGCCTTTGCTAAGGGTGCCGGGTCCCCCCGAGGGGTCATCGCCTTTATCGAAAGCGTCCATGGCCGCCAAGAAGCCGAAAGTCGTCGTCACGCGCAAGCTGCCTGATCCGGTGGAGACCCGGATGCGGGAGCTGTTCGACACCGAATTGAACGTCGATGACCACGCGATGTCGCCTGATGAACTGGTCGACGCGATGAGCCGCGCCGACGTTCTGGTGCCGACCATCACCGATCGTCTCGACGCGCGGCTGCTGTCACGCGCCGGGGAGAGACTGAAGCTGATCGCCAACTTCGGGGCGGGCGTCGATAACATCGACGTGAACACGGCCAACCAGCGCGGCGTGATCGTCACCAACACGCCGGGCGTCCTCACCGAGGACACCGCCGACCTGACCATGAGCCTGATCATGGCCTCGACGCGCC
The DNA here is from genome assembly GCA_903858185.1 of uncultured Caulobacterales bacterium. Classification (GTDB taxonomy): domain Bacteria; phylum Pseudomonadota; class Alphaproteobacteria; order Caulobacterales; family Caulobacteraceae; genus Caulobacter; species Caulobacter lacus. The sequence continues at coordinate 36,158 of CAIOHT010000076.1, read as the reverse complement.
GGATCGTCGAAGGCGCCAATGTCGTGCAGTCGGGCGGCTTCCAGGGCTGGTCGCCGACCTGGATGCTCGGCCGCCGCCTCTGGGGGAAACGCCTGGGCATCATCGGCATGGGCCGTATCGGCCAGGCCCTGGCGCGGCGCGGCAAGGCCTTCGGCCTGTCGATCCACTATCACAACCGCAAGCCGGTCAGCCCGCGCGTCGCCGAGGAGCTCGAGGCGACCTACTGGGAAAGCCTGGACCAGATGCTGGCGCGGATGGACATCGTGTCCATCAACTGCCCGCACACCCCGGCCACCTTCCACCTGCTGTCAGCGCGGCGCCTGAAGCTGCTGCAGCCGACGGCCGTGGTGATCAACACCGCCCGCGGCGAGGTGATCGACGAGGGCGCCCTGGCCAACATGCTGGCCCGGGGCGAGATCGCCGGCGCGGGTCTCGACGTCTACGAGAATGAACCGGCGATCAATCCCAAGCTTCTGAAGCTGCCGAACGTGGTGCTGCTGCCGCATATGGGCTCGGCCACCGTCGAGGGCCGCATCGACATGGGCGAGAAGGTCATCGTCAATATCAAGACCTTCATGGACGGCCACCGCCCGCCGGACCGGGTCATTCCGGCGATGCTCTGACGGCCATGAAGGTCGCGGGCATCGATGGCACCAAGGCCGGCTGGGTCGTGGTTGTCCGCGACGAACATGGCTTAGCCGGCTTTGAAGCGCGATCGATCTACGACGTCTTTTTAGGGCTCGCCGACGCGGCCTTCGTCGCGATCGACATGCCTATCGGTTTCCTTGATGCCGCCGCCAAGGGTGGACGGGCCTGTGAACAGCTCGCTAGGGCCGCCATGCCCGGCAGAGCGTCTTGTGTCTTCAGCAGTCCTGTCCGCGCAGCGTTGGTCGCCGGCGACTACCCGGAAGCCTCAAACATCAACCGTTTGAGCTCACCAGACGGGTTGGGGCTTTCGAAGCAATCCTTCGCTCTGTTCGCCAAAATGCGTGAGGTCGACGACTTCATGACGCCAGAACTGCAGAACGTCTTGTTCGAAGTTCACCCGGAGCTGTCATTTACCCACCTCGCTAACGCGGCTGGCATGACGGAACGCTTGGCGACAAAGCATGAGTTCGATGGCTTGTCAGCGCGCGTGGAACTGCTCGCGGGCGCCGGCATGGATCCCCGGGAGCTTCTCAGGGCCCGAGCTTCGCTAAAGGCGAAGTCAGACGATATCCTAGATGCCACGGTCGCCTGCTGGACCGCCGGCCGTCGAGCCGCCGGTGTCGCAGTGCGTTATCCGGCTGCTCCCGCTCGCGACTCTCGTGGTCTGTTTATGGAGATGTGGTCTTAGCCTTCGACTTCAGCCAAGCATCGAGATCCGTCGCAGACCGGTCGGCGATCTGTTCCATCGGGACGTGGCCGACCTTCGGGTAGATGATCACTGTCGCGCCGGGGATGGCGTCGCCGAACAGGGTCGCGTGGGCAACCGGAATGAGCTTGTCGGTGTCGCCGTGCATCACCAGCGTCGGGACAGCGATCTTCGACAGCTTTTCCTTCGAGGCGGCGTCCGCCGGATCGAAGCCGCCCATCAGGCCCAGGATGATATCCTTGTGGCCCGGCGCGCGGGACATCTCGACATAACGGGCGACCATGGCGTCATCGACCATCTCCGGCGTCGGCGCGAACGCGTCGCGCAGGCCGGCGCGGGTCATGGCCGTGGTGTCGAGATCGCCGATCAGGAACCGGCCGACCGGATTTCGCAGGACCTTGAAGATGAACGGCCCGTCCTTGCCGTCTGCCCGTTGCTGGGGCCATCCAGCCGCATTGACCAGGACCAGACCCTCCAGCTTTTCGGGATGGGCCAGGGCGTAGTTCCAGGCCATGGCGCCGCCCATCGAGTTGCCGGCGAGAACGAACCGGGTGACGCCCAGTTTCGCGGTCACCTGGTCCACCACATCGACGAAGCCACTGCGGGCGAGCGTGTAGCCCTCCGGCGCGCTGGTCAGGCCAAAGCCCGGCAGGTCGAGGGTGATGATCCGGTAGTCAGACCCCAGCCTCTGGACCCACGGCTCCCAGGTGTGCAGCGACGCCGCAAAGCCGTGCACGAGCACGATCACCGGGCCATCGCGTTTGCCCTGGTCGCGGTAGTGGACCTTCACCCCGCCGGGCAGGTCCACGTAGCGCGAGGCGGCGTTGGCGTATTTGGCCTGCAGGATCGGCCAGGGGACGTCGGGCCGGCGCAGGGCCAGCCAGCCGGCCGTCAGCAGCACAGCGACACCCACAACGATTCCGACAAGGACCTTGCCCAGGGTTTTCATGAGATTTCCGCCCCGCCCGGCGACCTGTGTCCGGTTCGCGCCGATTGACGCCCGCTCGGGCTCCGTTCGTCAAGCGCCGCAGGCGGGACAGCCCGGATCAGCGCCGACGCGCACCGTTCGGGTTTCACCGGCCAGGGCATCATGGATCAGCAGCCGTCCGCTGAGCGGCTCGCCCGCGCCGGTGATGAGCTTGATCGCCTCGAGCGCCATCATCGATCCGATCACGCCGCCCAGCGCCCCGACCACGCCGACGCTGACACAGGTGTCGGCGTCCGGGGGAACATCGGGCACCAGACAGCGGTAGCAGGGCTTTCCGGGAAACACGCCGACCTGCCCGGTCCAGCGCGCGATCGCGCCGCTGACCAGGGTCGCGCCGGCGGCGACGCAGGCATCGGAGACCGCAAAGCGGGTGGCGAAGTCGTCGGTGCCGTCGAGCACCAGGTCGTAGTCCGAGATGAGCCCCGCAGCGTTGTCGGCGGTCAGCGCAAGCGCATGCGGTTCGATTGTGATTTCGGGATTGAGCGCCGTGAGCCGCTCGGCCGTCACCGCGACCTTGGCGCGCCCGACGTCGGCCGTGGCGTAGAGAACCTGTCGCTGCAGGTTGGACAGGGCCACGACGTCGGGATCGACAATGCCGATCCGGCCGACACCCGCCGCCGCCAGATAGAGGGCCGCCGGGGCGCCCAGGCCGCCGGCGCCGACCATCAGGACGCTGGCCGCCTTCAGCCGCTGCTGGCCGGGACCGCCGATCTCCCGCAGCACCAGATGGCGCGCGTAGCGTTCGACCTCGGCCTGCGAAAAGCTCATCGTCCGATTCCGTCCTTCAGATTTCGGAGGAACTCATAGCGCGATTTCATCGGGCGTGGACGCCTGTACTCCGGGGCGCCGTTCACCCCGCGGCCGCGACCGCCTCCAGCCCGAGCATCGCCGCCTTGCGACCGAGGCCCCAGTGATAGCCCGTCAGGCGACCGTCGCGGGCGATGACGCGGTGGCAGGGGATCAGCAGGCTGACCGGGTTGGCGCCGATCGCCGCGCCGGTCGCCTGATAGGCCTTTGGCTTGCCGGCCCAGCCCGCGACCTCGCCATAGGTGGCCGTGGCGCCGGCGGGGATGCGCAGCAGGGCCTTCCAGACCTGAATGTGGAACGGCGATCCGATCAGCACGATCGGCAGGGGTCCGTCGCTGCCGACAAACGCCTTCACTGCCATGTCGCGGGCCGCCTCATCGTCACGGATCCAGTCGGCGGCCGGGAAACGGCGGTGCATGTCGGCGAAGGCGGCATCCAAGCCCGCCTCGTCGACGAAGCCCAGTCCGGCGAGACCGCGCGGGGCGACGGTGAACAGGCCCGTGCCGAACGGGGTCGGCGCCAGGCCCCAGCGCAGCGTCAGCCCCTCGCCACGACGACGCGCCTCGCCGGGCGTCACCGACTCCTGCGCGATGAACAGGTCGTGCAGACGGGAGGGTCCGGAAAGACCGGTGTCGAGCGCGGCGTCGAGGACGCTGGCGCCGTTCTCCAGCAGGGTGCGGGCCTCGGCATGGGCGATCGAGGCGACAAACGCCCTGGGGCTGACCCCGGCCCAGCGGGTGAACACGCGCTGGAAATGGAACGGCGAGAGCCCGACCGCGTCTGCGGCCTCGTCCAGCGACGGGTGTTCCCGCCAGTTGTCCGCCAGCCAGGCGAGGGCGCGGGCCATGCGATCGTAGTCGCGCGCGCGTTCCTCAAGTTGAACGATGACGCCGGAGGCCGGCGCGGAGCGGGTGGGGGTCATGTCGTAGGCCATGAGCCGAAGGTAGGCGGGTCGATCGGCGAAATCCGCCCGGTTCTTGCGGCCGCGAAAACAAAGTCCGGCGCCAGCATAGCGTCCCTGCCCGCCTTGGCGAACGGGGCGGTGCAGGCCATCTTCGCGGTGATGAGAAAGCCCGCCGTCAAGAAACGTCTGTCGCCGAAAGAGAAGCTGCGCGTCGCCGACCTGTTCGACCGGTTCGCGACCCTGTCGGACGACCCGCGCACCGAACTGGCGTTCCAGGACCCCTTCACCCTGGTGGTGGCGGTCGCCCTGTCGGCCCAGGCCACGGACGTTCAGGTCAACAAGGCGACGGCGAAGCTGTTTCCCGTAGCCAGCACGCCTGAGCAGATGCTGGCGCTCGGGGAGGCGGGACTGACCGGCTACATCAACTCGATCGGCCTGTTCCGCAACAAGGCGAAGAACGTCATAGCCCTGTCGCGGATCGTGATGGAGCAGCACGGCGGCAAGACGCCGCTGAACCGCGCCGATCTCGAGGCCCTGCCCGGCGTCGGCCGCAAGACCGCCAGCGTGGTGCTCAACGAGCTGGGCATCGAGCCGGCGATCGCCGTGGACACCCATGTGTTCCGCGTCTCCCACCGGCTGAAACTGTCGGACGGCAAGACCCCGGACAAGGTCGAGGCCGACCTGATGGCCATCGTGCCCGAGCCCTATCTGACGAGAGCCCACCACTGGCTGATCCTGCACGGCCGCTACACCTGCCTGGCGCGCAAGCCGAAGTGTGGTGAATGCCAGGTGCGGGCGCTGTGCCCGTCAGCGGAGCTGTTTGTGGGGGATAGGGGGCATGTACCGTCTTCGGTACGTGTCCCCCAATCGAGATACAGCGGCGGTTGGTTTGGGGGACACGTACCTGCGGTACATGTCCCCTTCGGTCAGGCCAGCGCCCGCTTCACCGCCGCCGCAAACACCGCCCCGGCTTCCGGCGCGTGTTCCAGGAACAGGTCCGGCTCGATGGCTTCCAGTTCCATGACCCGCAGAGTCCCGTCCGGATGGCGGATCAGGTCGACGCGGCAGTAGGTCAGACGACCGGGCGCGGCGGCGAGCACGGCCTGGGCCACATCGAGCGCGACCGGAGGCGGCGTGATCGGGCCGATGGTCGAGCCGAACTGCGGCTGGACGCGGAAGTCGCCGGCCTTCGCCACCTTCCCGACCGCGTGGCTGAAGACGCCGTCGAAGTGCAGCAGGGAAATCTCGCCCTCGCCGGACACCGAGGGCAGGAACGGCTGGATCATCGCCGCGCCGGACGGACCGCCGACCAGGGTCTCGCCCGGCTCCAGCTTCACCGTTTCATGCGAACCGCCGGACACCTGCGGCTTCACAACCAGCGTCGCGCCGCCGAACCCGGCCCGGGCGGACGCGACCACCGCGTCGTCGACCCGGGCGGCGAACACCGTCGGCACGACCGGCACGCCGGCGGCTTCGAGGTCAGCCAGATAGGTCTTGGTGGTGTTCCAGCGCAGGACCGGAGCGGGGTTGAGCGCCTTCACGCCCCGCGCCTCCAGCGCATCCAGCATCGCCAGCCAGTCGGCGGCGTCCTGGTGATAGCCCCAGGCCAGCAGCGGCAGGACGGCGTCCACATCTGCTTCCGCCGCCTTCGGCCATTCCATGGGCACGACCTCCAGCCCCGCGCCGGACAGGGCGGCGGTCAGACGGTCAAAGGCCGGCCCCCAGATGCGGACATAGGGGTTGTGGGCGGCGGGAGTGAGCAGGGCGATGCGGGCCATGCATCGCCCCTAAGTCACCCCGCGCGCGGCGTCAAAGGCCCTCGACGGCCACCAGACGGTATTCGGCGCCCTTGAACCGGTGCTCGCGCGCGGCCTTGTAGCCGTCGCTGTTGTACCAGGCCTTGCCCTCCTCGATCGACGGGAAGGCGATCACCACCACGCCCTCGACCTCCGGACCTTCCAGCACCTCGTGCTTGCCGTAGAAGGCCAGCGGGGTGGCGGCGTGGCCGGCGATGGTGCCGCCCGCCTTCTGCCCGTAGGTCGCCAGTTCAGCGGCGTCGGTGGTCTTGTCGCGGATGAAGATGAAGTAGGCGGTCATGGTTTCGGTCCCTGTGCTTTTCGTTGCCCAAAGCTTCCGACGGGTTTCCCGGCGTAAGTCGAACGCTTTTCATCCCAAGGCCGCGTTTGCCCCGCACGGCCTTGTCCTGTAACCAGCCCCGTCCCTTCAGCCACGCCAGAACCTGACCATGCCTGACCTGTACGACGTCGCCGCCATCGGCAACGCCATCGTCGATGTGATCGCGCCCTGCGACGACGCCTTCCTGGAAACCCAGGGCCTGGTGAAGAACTCGATGCAGCTGATCGACGAAGATCAGGCGGAAGAGCTCTATGGTCACATGGCGCCGGGGATCGAAACCTCGGGCGGGTCGGCCGGCAACACCGTGGCGGGCATCGCCAGTCTGGGGGGCCGCGCGGCCTTCCTCGGCAAGGTCGCGGACGACCAGCTGGGCGAGGTCTACGAGCACGACATGAAGGCCATCGGGGTCGCGTTCGACTCCCGCCCGCTGGTCGGCGGACCGCGCACGGCGCGCAGCCTGATCAATGTGACGCCCGAAGGCCACCGCACGATGTGCACCTTCCTCGGCGCCTCGACCGAGCTGAGCCCCGACGACGTCGACCCGCAGATGATTGAGCGCGCGAAGATCATCTTCCTCGAAGGCTACCTGTTCGATCCGCCAGAGGCCCGCCGCGCTTTCGCCAAGGCCGCCGGCCTGTCCCGCGCCGCCGGTCGTCTGATGGCCATCACCCTGTCGGACTCCTTCGTCGTCGAGCGCCACCGCGACCTGCTGCTCGGCTTCATCGAGACCGAGTGCGACATCGTCCTGGCCAACGAGGCCGAGGTGAAGGCGATGTTCCAGACCGACGACTTCGATGCCGCCGCGGCCGCGCTCGTCGAGCGCACGAAGGTCTGCGCCATCACCCGGGGCGAAAGCGGCTCGGTCGTGTACGCGGGCGGAGCAGCGCACGCCATTCCGGCCTTTCCGGTGGAAAAAGTCGTGGACACGACCGGCGCCGGCGACCAATACGCGGCGGGGTTTTTGCTGGGTCTGGCCCGGGGTCGTTCGATGGACGTCTGCGGTCGGCTCGGCGCCCTGGCCGCGGCCGAGGTGATCGGCCACTACGGCCCCAGACCCCAGGTCTCGCTCGAGGCCCTGGCGAAGGCGGAAGGACTGTTCTGATGGCCCGCACGGCCGAGGTGGTTCGCGAGACGAAGGAGACGCAGATCCGCGTCTGGATCGATCTTGACGGAACCGGGGAGGCCACGGTCTCCACCGGCATCGGTTTCTTTGACCACATGCTGGACAGTTTCGCCCGTCACGGCGGTTTCGACCTGAAGGTCGAGACCAAGGGCGACCTGCACATCGACATGCACCACACGGTCGAGGACACCGGCATCGTGCTCGGCCAGGCGGTGAACAAGGCGCTGGACGGCTTCAGGGGCATCCGCCGCTTCGGCTCGGCCTATATCCCGATGGACGAGACGCTGACGCGTTGCGCCCTGGACCTGAGCAACCGCGCCTATCTGATCTGGAAGGTGGCCTACAAGACGCCGCTGGTCGGATCGATGGACACCGAGCTGTTCAAGGAATTCCACCACGCCTTCGCGATGAACGCCGGCGCCTGCGTGCATCTCGAAACCCTCTACGGCGACAACAGCCACCATATCGCCGAGAGCGGCTTCAAGGCCCTGGCCCGCGCGCTGCGGACGGCGGTGGAGCTGGATCCCAAGACCCATGGACGCGCACCGTCCACCAAGGGCTCGCTCTAGGAACCTCATCCATGCAGAGCGTCGCCCTGATCGACTACGGGTCGGGCAACCTGCGCTCGGCCGAAAAGGCGCTTCGTCGCGCGGCGGAGACGCATGCGCTGTCGGTGGACATCATCGTCACCGCTGACCCGGATGTCGTCGCGCGGTCGGACCGGCTTGTCCTGCCGGGCGTAGGCGCCTTCGCGGCCTGCATGAGCGCGCTGTCTTCGCGCGACGGGCTTGTCGAGGCGATGACGCAGGCGGCCATCGTCCGGCGACGGCCGTTCCTCGGCATCTGCGTCGGCATGCAGCTGCTGGCCGATCGCGGGCTCGAATTCGGCGAGACCCGTGGCCTGGGCTGGATCCCCGGCGACGTCGCCCGGCTGACGCCGACGGACCCCGCCGCCAAGATCCCGCACATGGGCTGGAACGCCCTCGAGGGCCTGTCCATTCATCCGTTGCTGACAGGCCTGGGCGAGGGGGCGGAAATGTATTTCACGCACAGCTTCGCCTTCACCCCCGCCGATCCGTCACATGTGATCGCCAGTGTGGACCACGGCGGGCGCTTCGCCGCGGCCGTCGCCCGTGACACCATCATGGGGGTGCAGTTTCACCCCGAGAAATCCCAGACCCAGGGGCTGCGGCTGCTGGCGAACTTCCTGGAGACGCCCGCGTGATCCTCTATCCGGCCATCGATCTGAAGGACGGGCGCTGCGTGCGTCTGCTGCACGGCGACCTGAGCAAGGAGACCGTGTTCAACAACTCGCCGGCCGACCAGGCGGCGCTGTTCCAGAAGCAGGGCTTTTCCTGGCTGCACGTGGTTGACCTGAACGGCGCCGTCGAGGGCAGACCGGTCAACGGCGATGCGGTGGCCGATATCCTGGGCGCGGTGTCGATTCCGGTGCAGCTGGGCGGCGGGGTTCGAACGATGGCGTCCATCGAGGGCTGGATCGAGGCCGGCGTCAGCCGGGTGATCCTGGGCACCGTCGCCGTTAAGGATCCCGCGCTGGTCAAGGCCGCGGCGAGGGCCTGGCCAGAGCAGATCGCGGTCGCCATCGACGCGCGTGACGGGATGGTCGCGACCGAGGGCTGGATCGGCGGATCGGACCTGGGCGTGATCGAACTGGCGAAGCGGTTCGAGGATGCGGGCGTCGCGGCCCTGATCGTCACCGACATCGGTCGGGACGGGGCCATGACCGGCGTCAACATCGACCAGGTGGGCGAGGTGGCCGACGCGGTCGCCATTCCCGTCATCGCCTCGGGCGGCATCGCCTCGGTGCGTGACATCGAGCTGCTCAAGGCCCGAAAGGGCGTGGCCATCGCCGGCGCGGTGCTTGGCCGGTCGCTCTATGAGGGCGCGGTCGATCCACAGCAGGCCCTGAAGATCGCCGGCTGATGCTCAAGGTTCGCCTCATCCCCTGTCTGGACGTCAAGGACGGCCGCGTCGTGAAGGGCGTCAACTTCGTCGCGCTGCGCGACGCCGGCGACCCGGTGGAGCAGGCGGCCGCCTATGACGCGGCGGGGGCGGACGAGCTGATGTTTCTCGACATCACCGCCAGCCATGAAGGCCGGGGCGCGATCCTCGATGTCATCGCGCGCACCGCGGATGTCTGTTTCATGCCCGTCTCGGTCGGCGGCGGCGTGCGGACGGTCGAGGACGCGCGGCGGCTGCTGCGCGCGGGCGCGGACAAGGTCTCGATCAATACCGCCGCCGTCGAGGACCCCGACCTGGTCGCCCGGATGGCCGACGCCTTCGGCTCGCAGTGCGTGGTTGTCGCGGTTGACGCCAAGGCGCGGCTGGACGGCAGCTGGAACATCTTCACCTACGGGGGCCGCAACGACACGGGTATCGACGCCGTCGAATACGCTGCGCGCGCGGTCGAGAAGGGCGCCGGCGAGATCCTGCTGACCTCGATGGACCGGGACGGCGCCAAGACCGGCTACGACCTGCCGATGCTGCGGGCGATCACGGGCGCGGTGTCGGTGCCGGTCATCGCCAGTGGCGGTGCGGGCAATGCGCAGCATCTGGTCGAGGCTGTGACGCTGGGCGGCGCCGACGCGGTGCTGGCCGCCTCGATTTTCCACTTCGGCGAGGTCTCGATCCCGCAGGCCAAGCGCGCCATGGCCGCCGCCGGCATCCCCATGCGCGGCGTCACGGAGATCGCCGCATGAGCCGCCTGTCCGAGGTCATCGCCCGGCTGGAAGCGGTGATCGAAAACCGCAAGGGTGGCGATCCGTCGACCTCCTGGACCGCAAAGCTGCTGGCCGACCCGGTTCTGGCCGGCAGAAAGCTCATCGAGGAAGCGGGCGAGGCCGTTGAGGCCGCGCAATCCGGCGATGGCGATCACCTGGCCGCCGAGACCGCCGACGTGATCTACCACCTGCTGGCCCTGCTGGTCGCGACCGGGGTCTCGCCGGACGAAGTTGCGGTGAAGCTTGAAGCGAGAGAGGGTCGATCCGGGATCGAGGAGAAGGCTTCGCGATCGTCCTGACGCTCCCGAATGTCAGTTATCCGTCTCCCCGGCGAAGGCCGGGGTCCAGATTCACCGACAGTCTCTGGCTCTGATTGCCCACGTTGCGCGCTTCATGATCTGGATCCCGGCCTTCGCCGGGAAGACGGATCAGAGACAATGCGGGACGTTCCTCGAAATGCGCCGCCCCGCATTGGGTAAGGAATCCTAAGCCGCGATCAGCCCCAGCCGCTGCGCATCGGCCGTCGCGGGCAACTCGAGCGCCGCGAACATCTCGGCCCGGTCAGGACCCAGCTTCGGCGGATAGTATTTCTGCTTCAGCGCCCGCGGCGTGATCCAGGTTCCGAGCACGCTGCCCAGGGTCGCCGGGCGTTTCAGCCAGGCCGTTGACGGCTCCAGCATATGGAAGCCGCGCATGAAGGCGCGCAACAGGGCCGGGTCGGAGCGGATCGCCGGGGTGATGGCGTCCTCGGCGAAACTCTTCATCAGCTTCGCCTTCAGCCGGGGCCGGTAGGTCGGATCGAGCGTATTGCGCGCGCGGCGGATCGCCTGGCGGTCCTGATCACGCATGGCGCGGAAATAGGGGCGCAGTCCGTCATCGACGGCCGCCTGATAGGCCAGGGCGCGCGCCGCGGGATCGGGTGAGACGGCGAGCGCGTCACGGATCATGTAGGCCGCGATGGCCGCGAACGAGCAGCCCCGGCCATAGAGTGGATTGGTGCGCGCGAGGCCATCGCCGGCGAAGAACAGGTTCAGCGCGATCGGCTTGCCGTCCTTGACCGTCGAGCGCCAGCGGCTCTTCAGATCCCCCATGCCGTAGACCTTGCTGACCGGCTCGGAGCGATCGGCGGCGATCCACGGGGCGACGCCCGGCAGCAGTTGGCAGATATGGTCGAAGATCTCCGGGCGCATCACCGCCTGGCGAAGCGTCTCCTCGATCTCGGGCACCGACAGGGTGATCGAGAAACAGCCGTTATCGGCCGGGAACACGCCGTACTTGATGAAGCCCATGTCGCCCGCGCCTGGCACCGGTCCGCGCTCGGGTGGTGTCTGGTCCGGCAGGAGGCGCCAGTGGCGCGTGTAGTAGAGGATGCCGGCGTCCTCACTCTCCTCGTCCCAGGTCACGCCCGCCTCGGCCAGCCAGTCGAAGCTCTGCGACAGACGACCCGCACCGTCGATGACGATGTCGGCGCGTTCCTCGCGGTCAACCTCGCCGTCCCTGATCCGGAGCCCCTCGACCAGGAAGCGGCCGTCTGCGTCGAGGTCGCCGAGCAGACCCGTGACATTGACGTTGCTGTGGATCGTGACCCCCGGCATCCGCTCGACATAGCGGCGGATCACCATTTCGAGCGTCGTGCGGCGACTGGTGATGACGGTCAGGATCTCGTCGCCCGGCTCCGGACGGTAGCGATCCCGGCTGGCGGCGGGCAGCCCGTCAGCGAATTTCATCTCCTGGCATCCGGCGTCGCGCAGTTCGTCCAGCAGCGCCGGATGGTGATCCTGAACCAGATTGCGCAGGCGGGCGAGAAAGGCGTGGCTGTGGCGCAGATGGCCGACGCCGCGCCGGTTCCAGTCGCTGAACGCCTCGTCCGCGCCGCCCGCCGGCGTCGGCGGATCGCGCTCGAGAACATCGACCCGGCGGCCCGGTCCGGCCAGGGCGAGAGCGGAAAACAGTCCGGCCATGCCGGCGCCAATGATGAGTATGCGTTGGTCCATTGTCTTCACCTGCCCGCGGGGACAACCGACTATGGCGACGACGGAACGGCCAAACCAGTATGACGCGAGGTCAAACGCGCGCTTTTCGTTTCAGGGCGACATAGAGGGCGCCGTCGCCGCCGTGCCGGCGATGGGCCTGGGAGACGCCGGCGACGATCGCGCGCAGCGGCGGGGCGGCCAGCCATTCCGGCGTGAACCGCCGCAGGACGCCGTCGCCCTGGGTTCCCTTGCCGGTGATCACCAGCACTTCGCGGCAACCCTCATCCCAGACGCGCAACACATAGGATTCCAGCGCCGCGCGCGCCCGGTCATGGGTCATGCCGTGAAGATCGATGCGGGCTTCGAGCGGCTCGTGTCCCCGCACGATGCGTTTGTGCCGGCCGGGCTCGATGGTTTCCGGCGGGCGAACGGGCCGGGGTTTCGTCGCGACCGGGGCCTTCGGCAGGGGCAGGTGGGCCGGTGCGGCCTCGACGGGCGGCAGCTTCACCTTCGGCGTCGCGCGGCCGGGCAGCGGGCGCACGGTGGCCGTCACATGGCCCCAGAGATGCGCCTCTTCCGCCTTGAGCTTGCGCGACATGAGATCACGAGCCCCCGGGCGAAACGGGGACGAGGCGGTACATCTTCAGCACATGGCGCACGCGACCGGCCTCGATCCCGGCTTCGTCGCCGCGACCCATGTAGAGATCGGCCCGCACCTCGCCCTTGATCGCCCCCCCCGTATCCAGGGCCACGACCAGACGGCGGTACGTCGGGAAGGCCCCGGTCAGCACCGGCGCGCTGGCGTCAATCCAGAACAGTTCGCCCATGCGGTGAAGGCTGTTGTCCACGGCGATCGCACGACCGGCGGGAAGAGGAATTCCGGCCGCGCCGACCGGATCGAGATCGTCATCGCCCGCGAGGGCGAAGAACACGTAGCGCGGATTAAGTCGCATGATCGCGTCGGCGTCGGCGCCCCGATGGCGGGCCAGCCAGCTGCGGATCGCATCTCCGGAGGTGTCGGCGTCCTTGAGGAGGCCCTTCTCGCGCATCGGCCGGGCGATCCCGGTAAAGGGGCGGCCATTGTGGGCGGCGAAAGCGGCCCGCTTCCGGGTCCCGTCCGGAAACACCAGCACACCGGAGCCCTGGATCTGCAGGAAGAACAGGTCCTCGGCCCGCATCCAGGCGAGCACCTTGCCCAGGCCCTCGGTCTCGATCGTCTCACGGTCCGGATAGGCCTCCATCCGCCCGTCCTCGAGCCGGCCGACCAGTTTCTGGCCAGGCGCGGCGGTCGGGTCGATCTCGGCGAGGTCGGTGATCACCAGATCATCCGGCCGCGCCCGGACCGGCATGTTGAAAGGGCCGCGCCGGCTTTCCGACGCCTCATAGACCGGCGCGAAATACGCGGTCAGAAGCCCGGTGTCGCCGACCGGTTCGGGCCTGAAGTTCGTCTCCAGGAAGGCGCGCGCGCCGGCCGCGTCCAAGGATCCCAGCGCCTTTGCACGGCGACAGACGGCGGCCGTCTCCTGATCGCGCGAGACGCCGCAGGTGGTGCGAAACGCGTCAAGAGCCGCCCGGTGATCCTCGGCCTCCCAGCCGGGCAGGCTGGCGAAGGCGTAGGGAACCGGAGCGGCCGGTGTGGTCGCCACAGGCGGCGGCGGGGTGGCCGGAGTCGACGGCGGGAGCGTGACAGGCGCGCCGGCCTTCGGCGTCGCACAGGCCGACAGGGCCAGGGCGAGCAGGACGCCGGTAACGGGAAGTCGCATTACGCCTCCGCGGCGTCCACGTGAACAAGCGTCCAGTTGGGGTCGCGGCTGTTAAGATTGCGTTCAAACGTCCAGAGCTCGGCGGTGCGACGATCATCGACCGCCTCGCCCTCGGGACCCTTGGTGCGCGAGCGGAACTCGGCCAGGAAGCGGACGACCGCACGGGCGATGCCGGCCTCGACCTCGATCCGGTCGATATCGGCGCGGGGCGGCTGGAGAAATTCGATCCGCTCTGAACGATCCTCGGCCTCGCGGGCGGCGATACCGGCCTCGAAACTCGCCATGACCGCCGGACCCAGCAGGTTCTTCAGCGTCGCATGGTCGCCCGCCGCATAGGCGATGACGATCATCTCGTAGGCCTGGCGGGCGCCCGCGAGGAAGTGCGGGATGTTGAAGGCAGGGTCCGCGGCTCGCAGGGCGCCAAGGCCGGTCAGGTCCGCGCTCTCGGGGGCGATGGTTTCGGCCACGGCGGGGCCATCGGCCTCGGGCGGCGTTGGCGCTGCCGCCAGATCGTCCTCCGGCTGGCGGCCGATGCGACGACCGAGCACCGCGTAGAGCTGGTACAGCACCACGGCGGCGAAAAAGGCGAAGATGATGAGTTCGAAAAATCTCACTGGGGGACCGGCGCGGCTGACATCATGAATGGGCAATATAGGTGAGCATCACGCCCGCGTAAGGGGCCGCGACATTGCGTGGGCACAGGCTGCGTGATAGCAGCGCGCCTTCATCATGTCCCGCCCGCTATCGCCGGGCGCCCGTCAGACTGACGATCAGGATCACGATCTCCCTATGAGCGACACGTCCATGACCCCGCCCGCCGAGAACGGCGCGGACATCTCCCAGCCCGGTTTCCGCATTCTCGCGCAGTTCACCCGCGATCTGTCGTTCGAGAATCCGAACGCGCCGGAATCCCTGCGCGCAGACGGCCAGGGCCTGCAGCCGCAGATCGAGATCGGCGTGGAAATGAACGCTCGTGGTCGCCCGGACGGTCTGTTCGAGGTCGACCTGAAGCTCTCGGCCCAGGCCAAGCGCGGCGACAGCGTCGCCTTCCACGTCGAGTTGCTCTACGGCGGCCTCTTCCAGATCACCGGCGTTCCGGACAGCGAACTGGAAATGGTGCTGATGATCGAGTGCCCGCGCTATCTGTTCCCGTTCGCCCGTCGACTGATCTCGGACGTCACGGCCGAGGGCGGGTTCCCGCCGTTCCAGCTCGACCCGATCGACTTCGCGGGCGTCTACGCCGCGCGCAAGGCCCAGGGCCAGAGCGGCTTTACCGGCGCAGCCTAGGTCCCGGATCGGGGTTCGGCTACAGGCCGAACTTCAGCCAGACAGCCTTGTCCTTCAGGGTTCCGCGCACGAAGGCCTCGTGCGCGGTCCTTTCCGCCTCGGTCGAGCGCGGCGCCAGCGGTCGCGTGCGCAGGCCATAAGGCGCGGCCAGGGTCGAGGGACCGATGGTCCGGATCGCCGGGGCGGCATGCAGGTCCAGGCCCCGCTCCTTGCCGCCCTGCAGCTCGAGATAGACCGCCGCCAGCAGTTCCGCGTCGATCAGGGCGCCGTGCTTGTCGCGCGCCGCCAGCGATATTTTCATCCGCTTACAGAGGGCGTCCAGGGAGTTGTACATCCCCGGGAACTTCTTCTTGGCCAGCACCAGGGTGTCGATCCACTGGTCCTCACGGGTCGGCGCGAGGCCGCAGCGGTTCAGCTCGGCGTTGACGAAACCCCGGTCGAACGGCGCGTTGTGGGCGACAATCGGGTCGTCACCGACGAACTCGAGAAAGCGGTCGACGATCTCTGGGAAGCGCGGCTTGCCGTGCAGCGACGCCAGGCTGATGCCGTGCACCCGCTCGGCGTCGGGGTCGATCTCCCGGTCGGGATGCACGTATTCGTGGAAGTGCTTTCCCGTGGGCATGTAGTCCACGACCTCGACGCAGGCGATCTCGATCAGCCGATGGCCGGTTCGCGGATCAAGCCCGGTAGTCTCCGTGTCGAGGACGATGTGGCGCGCCATGAGCTCTCATTGACCCCGTTCGGCAAGCGCGTCCAGCGGCCCCGCGCGCAGCCGCGCCAACACGTCGCGGACCTGCGTCCGGGCGTGCTCCAGACCCTGGCCGGTGTCGATCACGAAGTGGGCGCGGGCTCTTTTTTCGGCGTCGGCCATCTGGCGAGCGAGGATGGCGTCAAGCTTGGCTTCGTCCATCCCGGGCCGCGCCATCACCCGCTCGCGCTGCAGGTCGGCAGGGGCCGAGACCACCACCACGGCGTCCATGCGTTTCTCGCCCCCGGTTTCGAACAGCAGGGGAATGTCGAGAATGACGATGTCGGCGCCGTCCGCCACCGCCTTCTGGAAGAAGCCGACCCGGCTTTCGCCGACCAGCGGATGGACGATCGCTTCCAGCTTCTTCAGTTCATCGGGCTTGCCGACGACGAGATGACTGAGCCTGGCGCGATCAACGGCGCCATCGACGACCACGCCGGGGAAAGCTGCCTCGAGGGGTTCAACCGCTGCGCCACCCTTCGCGTACAGGGCATGAACCTCAGCGTCGGCGTCGTAGACCGGCACGCCTTCGGCGGCGAACATCGCTGCGGTGGTGGACTTGCCCATGCCGATGGAGCCGGTCAGGCCGACGGTGATCATGCGGTCTCTCCGATAGCGTTCAGGGCCAGGGCGCGGACGTCTACCTCGGCGGGCGGTGTTCGGCCGAAGAAGGCCTCGAAACTGGGAACCGCCTGCCGGATCAGCATTTCCAGCCCGTCCACCGTGCGCAGGCCCAGGGCCGTCGCGCGGCCCAGGAACTCGGTCTGCAACGGCTTGTAGACCATGTCGAGAACCACCGCGTTGAGCGGAGCGCGAGCGAGGTCAATGTCGGGTCCAGGGCCTCCGCCCAGGCCGAGGGAGGTCGCGTTCACGATCAGATTTGCGTCCGACAGCGCACCCTCCGCTCTGACAGTCTGGACCGGGGGCCCGATATCCGCGGCGAGCGCTTCGGCGCGGTCGGTCGAGCGATTGACGATCCGTATCTCCGGCGCCCCGGCGAGGAACAGCGCCGCGGCCGCCCCGCGCGCCGCGCCGCCGGCGCCCATGATCACAGCGGGTCCGGCGCGAGGATCAAATCCCGGGGCCTGGACGTCGAGAGCGCCGAGCATGCCGAGACCGTCGGTATTGTCGGCGTACACAGACCCGTCCTCGCGAAACAGCAGCAGGTTCGCGGCACCGGCCAGTCGCGCCCGGTCGCTGAGCTCATCAGCTGCGGCCAGCGCCGCTTCCTTGAACGGAATGGTGACATTGACGCCGCGGATAACCCCGCCGCGCAGGCCGTCGATCAGGGCGCGGAAGCCGTCTGCCGGGGGGGCGAGCGGCGCATAGACCGCGTTGAGGCCAGCCGCCTCGATCCAGGCGTTGTGCAGCACCGGGCTGAGAGAATGGGTCACGGGTCGGCCGATGATCCCGGCGACCATCGCCGCCCCGGTAATCGCGCTCACAGGACCAGGGCTCCGTAGCGGCGCAGCAGGTCCAGCAGGCCCATCAGCGGCAGACCGAGAATGGTGAAATAGTCGCCATCGATGCGGGAAAACAGCTGCACTCCGTCGTCCTCGAGCCGGTAGCAACCGACCGAGCCCAGCAGGCCCTCGCCGCCCCTGGCCAGGAAATCATCGAGAAAGGCGTCGGTGAACGGCCGCATCGTCAGCTTCGCGGCGGGGACCTCCCGCCAGATCGCCTCACCGTCGAGCGCGACGACCACCGCCGAATGCAGCTTGTGAGTCTTGCCGCGCAGATGCTGCAGCCGGTCGCGGGCCTCGGCCATGGTTTCGGCCTTGTCGAACAGTTGTCCGTCCAGATCGAGCGTCTGGTCAGCACCGATCACGAGGGCGCCGGGGTGTTTGCGCGACACCCGTACCGCCTTGAGTTCGGCCAGGGCGTCGGCAACTTCGCGCGGCCCGTTGCCCTGGGCCAGCAGGCCGGTCTTCACTGCGGCCTCGTCAACGCCGGCTATGGCCACCTCGAAGGTCACCCCGGCCCCCGCGAGTACGGAAGCCCGCGCCTTGCTGCCCGAGGCAAGAATAATCCGGGTCATCCGAGCACCTCGACCTGGCCGCGACCGCCGGACAGCAGGTTGATGATCGCGGCGGCGGTTTCCTCCACCGAGCGGCGTGTCACGTCGATCACTGGCCAGCCCATCTTCTCGAACAGCCGCCGAGCGGCGATGATTTCCTCGCGGACTGCGTCCTGGTCGACATAGGTGCTCTCGCGGTTCTCGTGCAGGGACAGCAACCGGTTGCGCCGGATCTGGATCAGCCTGTCAGGCGAAGCGATCAGGCCGACGATCAGGGTCTTCTTCAACGCCAGCAGGGCGGGCGGGATCGGCGCCCCGGGCACCAGCGGGTGATTTGCCGCACGCACGCCGCGATGGGCAAGGTAGATGCAGGTCGGGGTCTTGGAGGTTCGCGAAACGCCGACCAGCACGACGTCCGCCTGTTCCAGATCCTGCCCGCCCTGGCCGTCGTCATGGCCCATGGCGTAGTTGAGGGCTTCCATACGGTTGAAATAGTCGGTGTCGAGCGTGTGCTGGGCGCCGACGCGGCTGGAGATCGGCGCACCGAGGTAGCGGGACATGGCCGCGACCACCGGGTCCAGTGCGGCGATACAGGGGATCTCGTGCCGACGGCACCCCTCCTCCAGCGCAGACCGCAGCGCCGGGTCGATGATGGTGTGCATCACGACTCCGGGAGAGCCGGCGATTTCCTCGAGGGCGCGCTCCAGCTGGCGGGCGGAGCGGACCAGGGCATAGATGTGCTCGATCGGCAGGATATCAGTGAACCGCGCGCAGACCGCCCGGGCCATGGCGTTCAGCGTCTCGCCCGTCGAGTCGGACACGAGATGGATGTGAAAATAGGTCGCCAGGCGGGTCGTTGCGGTCATCACCTTCTTCATAGGGCGCCGCGGCGCCCGGTACCAAGCCTGTGGATAGGCCGTTAACGAAGCCTTAACCCTGCTGGGCGCCGTTTGGGCATCCATACAGCCGCCGCCCACGCGGTAGGGCCGGGCTGGGCGCCGCGGGGATGACCGGACGCGATTGCGGTATGACCATCCCCAGCTTGATCCGCAATCAGCTGGCCTGAATATCCAGCCGTCCCCAGAGTTTGAAGAACGGCGTTCCTGCCCGGGTTTTCACCCGTTGGACGATTAACCTTTCATTAAGGAATTCCGCAGTCTCGCGGATTTCTCCCCGATCTTCACAGTGACCCCGACGGGCTGGGGACGGAGGCGGGTATGGCCTGGATTCCGGGGCTGAATTCCTGCCGGCGCCGGCGGTTCATCCCCTTGGCGCCCCGGCCCTACCGCCTCTACCCCATCCTTCTTAATCTCTTATTAAGGATTGAAAGAGGGCGGGTGGACTTGCCTCAGGATGGATGGGCTCTATCAAGACCGATGATGACCCAATCTGTGATCCCAAGCCTGCTCCGCGTGCTCGATGGTGAGACGCTTGAGCGCCCGCCTGTCTGGTTCATGCGCCAGGCTGGACGATATCTGCCCGAGTACAGGGCCCTGCGCGCAACGACGCCGGACTTCATCAGCTTCTGCCTGAACCCGGAAAAGGCGGCCGAGGCGACCTTGCAGCCCATGCGGCGCTTCCCGTTCGACGCGGCGATCGTGTTCGCCGATATCCTGCTTTTGCCACAGGCGCTGGGGCAGGACGTCTGGTTCGAGGCCGGTGAGGGCCCCAAGCTCGGGCCGCTGCCGGACCTGGACCGGCTTGCCGGCGAAATCGAGGCTTCGACCTTCAAGCTGCTGAACGTGGGTGAGACCCTGACCCGCGTACGCGGCGTGCTGGAGCCTGAGCGGGCGCTGATCGGCTTCGCGGGCGCGCCATGGACGGTCGCCACCTATATGATCGAAGGCGGCTCCTCCGACCGCAGCAAGGCCCGGACCTTCGCCTATGAGCATCCGGCCGCGATGGACCGACTGCTGGACATCATCGTCCAGTCGACCGTCCGCTATCTGGCCATGCAGGTCGATGCCGGCGCCCAGGTGCTCAAACTCTTCGAGAGCTGGGCCGAAGGCCTCCCCGAAGACCTGTTCGAGCGGCTGGTCTGCAAGCCCCACAGGGCGATCCTGGATGGTCTGGCCGGCCTTGATGTCGTGGCGCCGGTGATCGGCTTCCCGCGCGGCGCAGGAAGCCTCGCCCAGCACTACGCCGATACGGTCGGCGTGGACGCCGTGGCGCTCGATACGGGGGCATCGGCCGCCCTGGGCAGAAGCATCCAGGAAAAGGTGCCGATCCAGGGCGCGCTGGATCCCCTGCTGCTGCGGGCTGGTGGCGCTGCGCTGGATCGGCGGGTCGATGAGCTGCTCGAGCAGTGGGGCGACGGTCCCTACATCTTCAATCTCGGCCACGGGATCATCCTCGATACGCCGATCCCGCATGTGGAGCGGGTGCTGAAACGGATCACCCAGGCATGAGCCGCCGGATCGCCATCGTCCTGTTCAACCTCGGCGGACCAGATGGTCCGGATGCGGTCAGGCCGTTCCTTTTCAACCTGTTCAATGACCCGGCCATCATCGGTCTGCCCGGGATCCTGCGGACGGCCGTAGCGAAGCTGATCTCCAGTCGTCGTGAGGAGTCCGCCAAGGCCAACTACGCGCTGATGGGCGGGGGCTCACCGCTTCTGCCCGAAACCCGCAAACAGGCGGCGGCGCTGGAAGCGGTGCTGAAGACGCGGGCGCCGGAGGACGAGGTCCGCTGCTTCATCGCCATGCGCTACTGGCATCCGATGACTGATGAAACCGCGACAGACGTCGCGGCCTGGGCGCCGGATGAGATCGTCCTGTTGCCGCTCTATCCACAGTTCTCGACCACCACGACGGGGTCTTCCGCCAAGGCCTGGCGCGAAACCTACAGGGGTCCGGGCAAGGTGCGGACAATCTGCTGCTATCCGGTCGAGCGGGGCCTGGTTGAGGCGCACGCCAGACTGATCCGCGACAGCTGGCGTGCTGCCGGTCACACGGGACCGGTCCGGCTGCTGTTCTCCGCGCATGGCCTGCCGGAGAAGGTCGTCAAACAGGGCGATCCGTACCAGGCGCAGATCGAGGCCACCTGCGGCGCGGTGGCGGCCGAACTGGGCGACGGCTGGGACTGGAAGGTCTGCTATCAGAGCCGGGTAGGACCGATGAAGTGGATTGGTCCGTCTACGGATGATGAAATCCGCTCTGCAGCCGCTGAAGGCCTGGCGCTGATCGTCACCCCGATTGCCTTTGTGTCCGAGCACGTCGAGACGCTGGTGGAGCTTGACCACGAGTACGGTGAGCTGGCCCGTGAAGCCGGTTGTCCGGCCTATGTGCGGGTCCCGGCGCTCAGCCTCGCGGGGACGTTCATCGAGGGCCTGGCGGGTCTGGTGTTGTCATCACTCGACCGTCTGGGAACCGCGCCGGCCGCAGGTTATGCTTGCTCCGGCTTTGGCAAATGCCCCCGAACGGAGCTCGCCGCATGACCTGGTTCGCCGACAACTACAATCTGCTGCGCGGCCTTCACATCATCGCTGTGATCGCCTGGATGGCGGGGATGCTCTACCTGCCGCGGCTGTACGTCTACCACGCGGGTGCGACAGCGGGCTCGGAGCTGGACACCACGTTCCAGACGATGGAGCTCAAGCTCCTGCGGATCATCATCAACCCGGCGATGATCCTGACCTGGCTGCTCGGGATCAGCCTCATGGCGGCGCGTCCTGATGTGCTCAGCCAGCCCTGGATGTGGGTCAAGCTGGCCGGCGTGCTGTTCCTGACCAGCTGGCATGGCTTCCTCGCCGGCGCCCGCAAGAGATTCGCCAACGGAACCAACACCCGGTCGGCGAGGTTCTGGCGGATGACCAACGAGCTGCCGTTCCTCGCCGCGATCGTCATGGTTCTTGCCGTCACCACGGAGTTCCTGGCCCGCTGATCAGGCGACGGGCCTGAACGGATTCCTTGACGCGGCAGGCCCGGTGTGTTTCCCATCCCTCAGATGTCGGGCGTTCCGTTCGGCATTCCCGCCTTTTCGCCGGACCCGCGCCC
Organism: uncultured Caulobacterales bacterium; assembly: GCA_903858185.1. Lineage (GTDB taxonomy): Bacteria > Pseudomonadota > Alphaproteobacteria > Caulobacterales > Caulobacteraceae > Caulobacter > Caulobacter lacus. The sequence goes on along the minus strand of CAIOHT010000076.1, from coordinate 14,322 downwards.
GATCGACGGAGCGCCCATGGGACGGCCCCCCAGAATGACGTCCGGCGCCCTGCAAGGCGCTTTCCATCGCCGCCCCGGGTCCTTATCGATCCGTCCGGCACAAGTTTCCAGAGACGGGCGTTCGCGCCCGCACGCCCAGAGTCTATCCATGTCTGAAGACACCTCCGAGTCCCACGAACCCGAAGTCGACACCACGGTCGAGGTCGCCACCGCCGCCGAGGTCGCCGAAGCGGCGGCGGAAGCCGCGGAAGCCGCCGAGAACGACGGCTCCGAGATCGCCGCTGTTGTGGCCGAGCTGGGGCTCACCCGCATGTCGCTGCAGGAGCTGAAGGAGAAATCCCCGGCCGACCTGCTGGCGCTGGCGGAAAAGCTCGAGGTCGAGAACGCCAATTCCATGCGCAAGCAGGACATGATGTTCGCGATCCTGAAGACCGTCGCCGAGGAGGGCGTCGAGATCTCCGGGTCCGGCACCATGGAGGTGCTGCCTGACGGATTCGGCTTCCTTCGCTCACCGGAAGCCAACTATCTCCCCGGCCCCGACGACATCTACGTCAGCCCCTCGCAGATCCGGAAGTTCGGGATCCGCACCGGCGACAGCATCGTGGGCGCCATCCGCGCGCCGCGCGAGGGCGAGCGTTACTTCGCCCTGACGACGGTCGAACAGATCAACTTCGAAACGCCGGAAAACGTCCGCCACAAGGTCCACTTCGACAACCTGACCCCGCTCTATCCCGAGGAGCGGCTGACGATGGAAATCGAGGATCCGACCCTCAAGGACCGCTCCGGCCGGATCATCGATATCGTCGCCCCGCTCGGCAAGGGCCAGCGCTGCCTGATCGTCGCCCCTCCGCGGGTCGGCAAGACGGTTATGCTGCAGAACATCGCCAAGTCGATCGCCGCCAATCACCCCGAGTGCTACCTCATTGTGCTGCTCATCGATGAGCGGCCCGAAGAGGTGACGGACATGCAGCGCACGGTGAAGGGCGAGGTCATTTCCTCGACCTTCGACGAGCCGGCGACCCGCCACGTCGCCGTGGCCGAGATGGTCATCGAAAAGGCCAAGCGCCTGGTCGAGCACAAGCGCGACGTGATCATCCTGCTCGACTCCGTCACCCGTCTCGGCCGGGCCTACAACACCGTCGTGCCGAGCTCGGGCAAGGTGCTGACCGGCGGCGTCGACGCCAACGCGCTGCAGCGGCCCAAGCGGTTCTTCGGCGCCGCGCGCAATGTGGAGGAAGGCGGCAGCCTGACCATCATCGCCACCGCCCTGATCGACACCGGCTCGCGGATGGATGAAGTCATCTTCGAAGAGTTCAAGGGCACCGGTAACTCGGAAATCATCCTCGACCGCAAGGTCGCGGACAAGCGCATCTTCCCGGCCATCGACATCCTCAAGTCAGGCACGCGCAAGGAAGAGCTCATCACCCCGAAGGACCAGCTGCAGAAGACCTACGTCCTGCGCCGGATCCTGAACCCGATGGGCGCCCAGGACGCGATCGAGTTCCTGATGGACAAGCTGCGCCAGTCGAAGAACAACGGCGACTTCTTCCAGTCCATGAACACGTAGGGCCCGCCGGAGCAAGGTGGGTCATCGAGGCATCAGGACGACTCCGCCGCGATGGCGGAGTTGCCTACGGGATCAGCAACGTCGACCCCGTTGTCGCCCTGGCTTCGAGCGCTTCGTGCGCCTGACGGGTCTGGCTGAGCGGAAACGTCTGGCCGATCCCGATCTTCACCGCGCCGGCGCCGATTACCTCGAACAGCGCGCCGGCGCTCTCGTCGAGTTCTTCCGTCGTGACGACATAATCAAACAGCGTCGGCCGCGTCAGGAACAGCGAGCCGCCCCGTGACAGGCGCAACGGTTCGACCGCCGGCGCGGGTCCGGACGCGTTGCCGTAGCTGACCAGCATGCCGCGCCGACCAAGACTGCCAAGGCTGGCCTCGAGGGTGTCGGCCCCGACGCCGTCATAGGCCACGCGCACCCCTGCGCCGCCGGTGATCGCCTTCACGCGGGCGGCGACGTCCTCGTCGCGATACAGGATCACCTCGTCGGCGCCGGACGCTGTCGCCAGTACCGCCTTGTCGGCGGAACCGACGGTGGCGATCACTGTCGCGCCGAGCGCCTTGGCCCATTGGGTCAGGATTGTCCCGACGCCACCGGCTGCGGCGTGGATCAGCACCGCGTCGCCCTTTTTGACCGGATAGCATCGACGCAGGAGAAACTCGGCGGTCATGCCCTTGAGCATGGCGGCGGCGGCTGTCTGGCTGCTGATCGCTGCGGGAATCTTCACGGCCCTGCCCGCCGGCACCAGGTGAAACTCGGCATAGGCGCCCAGGGGGCCGTTGCCGTAGGCGGCGCGATCGCCCGGAACAAACCGGGTAACCCCCTCACCTACAGCCTCGACGACGCCGGCGCCTTCCAGTCCGAGCACCGCAGGAAGCCGGACAGGATAGAGGCCGGTCCGCTGGTAGGTGTCGATAAAGTTGAGACCGATTGCTTCGTGACGGATCAGGATTTCGCCCGGCCCGGGTGCTGGAACGGGCAGATCGACCGCCTCGAGAACCTCCGGCCCGCCGGCCCGGACTGCCTGGATCGCCAGCATCAGCCGAGGTTCGCTTTGAAGAAGGCCAGCGTCCGGGCATTGGCCTTGCCGGCGTCGGCCGCGTCGTAGTGCTCGCCGCCCTGCCGGGCGAAGGCGTGATCGCGGCCCGGATAGTCGTGGATCGCTACCAGTGGATTGCCGTCGAGCGCCGCGTGAATGGCGGCCTGGGCTTCCTTCGGGACGAAGCCGTCCTCACCGGCGATGTGCAGCATCAGCGGCTTGCGGATGGATCCCGCTTCAGCCGTCAGGGCGTCCAGACCCACACCGTAGTAGGAAACCGACCCGTCGGTGTCCGTGCGGGCGGCGGTCAGGTAGGCCATCTTGCCGCCGAGGCAGTAGCCGACCGCCCCGACCTTGCCGCTGCAGCCGGCGTCAGCGCGGATCGCGTCGATTGTCGCGGCGATGTCGGTAACGCCCTTCTCCGCGTCGAACAGGCCGAACAGTTCGAACGCCCGATCCCACTCGGCCTTTGACTTGTCAGTGATGTCGATGCCCGGCTCGATACGCCAGAACAGGTCCGGGCAGATGGCCAGATAGCCTTCGCTCGCGAGCCAGTCGGCGGTCTCGCGCATCACGGCATTGACGCCGAAGATCTCCTGGATCACCACGACGGCAGGCGCGCTGGCGGCGGCCGGCCTCGCGACATAGGCTGAAAAGTCGCCATCCGGCGTCTTGATGGTGAGGCGTTCTCCGCTCATCGTCGTAATCTCCCGTCTGTTGCGCTGCGTGTTAGCGCGCCGGACCTGCGTTCGCCCATAACAAAGTCGTGGGACGCGCCATCAAGGAAGACCCATGAAGGTCACGATCAATATCGAATGCGATCCGGTTGAAGCCCGCACCTTCCTGGGCCTGCCGGATGTCAGCGGCCTGAACGACCATCTCGTGAACGAGATGAAGAAACGCATGGACACCAATATGGCGGCTCTGGCGCCCGACGAGTTGATGAAGAGTTGGATGAGCTTCGGCACCGGCGCGACGGAGCAGTTCCGCAAACTGATGACCGCTGCGGCCTCGGGCTCGGCGTTCGGGACCAAGCCGCCGGAATGACCGACACCATCTTTGCGCTCGCTACCGCACCGGGGCGGGCGGCGCTGGCGGTCGTCCGCGTGTCAGGACCGGAGGCCGAACGTGTCCTTCGGGTCATCGCCCGGGGAGCGCCGACGCCACGACGAGCCACCTTGCGAGGGCTGCAGGGTGTCGAAGGCAAGCCGATCGACAAGGGCCTTGTGCTCTGGTTCCCCGGCCCCAGCAGCTACACCGGCGAGGACTGCGCCGAGTTTCATCTCCACGGCGGGATCGCCGTGGTCGATAGTCTGATCAACGCCCTGCTGGATCTCGGGCTGAGGCTTGCCGAGCCGGGCGAGTTCACCCGCAGGGCGTTCGAGCACGGCAAGCTGGATCTGGTCCAGGCCGAGGCGGTCGCCGACCTGATCGACGCCGAGACGGCCGCCCAGGCCATGCAGGCGGTTCGTCAGCTGGAGTCGCCGGCAATGGCCCGCTGGCGGGAGCGGCTCATCGAGGCGCTGGCCTATTTCGAGGCGGCCGTCGATTTTCCGGATGAAGATCTTCAGACCGATACGGTGGAGCAGGCGCGCTACACGCTGCGGGACGTTCTGCGGGAGATACGGCGGGGAATCGGGGACGCCGAGCGTGGACGGCGGATACGCGAGGGATACCGGATCGCGCTGATCGGCGCGCCGAACGCCGGCAAGAGCAGCCTTCTCAACGGCCTGCTCGGTCGGGACGCGGCGATCGTTACGGCGACGCCGGGAACCACCCGCGACGTCATCGAGGCTCCCCTCATCATCGCCGGCTACAAGGTGCTTGTGGCTGACACCGCCGGCGTTCGGGATACGGACGACGAGATCGAGGCCGAGGGCGTCCGCCGGGCGGAAGCCTGGGCGCGCGATGCGGACCTGCGGGTCTGGGTCGTGGACGGCAGTGCATCAGACGGCAGCTGGCGCCGGGCGAAGCTCGAAATCCGGGCCGGCGATCTTTGCGTCCTGAACAAGTCGGATCTTCCGCCGGGCGCCGACGCGGCTGGCGTTCTCGCGGAGGCCGAGGCGGCGGGGATGCGGATCCTGAGCCTTTCAGTCGCGTCGGCCGGCGCTGACGATGTCCGGTCGTGGTTGGAGAACCGCGTCATCGAGGTTCTGGCGGGCGGCGAAGCGCCGGCCGCGACCCGGCGGCGCCATCGCGATGGACTGTTGGAAGCCGCCGATCAGATCGAAGCCGCTCTTGTGCAGATGGAGCCTGAACTGGCGGTGGAGAACCTGCGCCTGGCGATCCGGGCGCTCGGCCGGATTGTGGGGTCGGTCAACCCGGAGGCCGTGCTCGATCGGGTCTTCGCGACCTTCTGTATCGGCAAGTAGGTGTTTCACGTGAAACACCGAGAGCCCCCTGGGGACTCCCGATCCTCGCCGCTTTCCGCTATAGGCCGTTGCATCGCCCCCGCTCGCCGGGGGCGTTCGCTTTCGGACCTTTCGAGATGACCCGTTCCTGGGATGTGATCGTTATCGGCGGAGGACACGCCGGCTGTGAAGCCGCGGCGGCGTCCGCGCGCGCCGGCGCCCGCACCCTTTTGCTGACGCACAAGATCGAGACGATCGGCGAGATGAGCTGCAATCCGGCCATCGGCGGCCTGGGCAAGGGCCATCTGGTGCGCGAGATTGACGCCCTCGACGGCCTGATGGGCCGAATGGCCGACAAGGCCGGTATCCAGTTCCGTATGCTTAACCGGTCCAAGGGGCCGGCCGTGCGTGGGCCCCGGGCACAGATTGATCGCAGGCTCTATCGCGAGGCCATGCAGGCCGAGTTGGCCGGCCAGGCCAACCTCGACATCCTTGCCGATGCGGTCGAGGACCTGTTTGTCGAGAGCGGCGTCCTGACGGGCGTCGTCGGCGGGACGGGTCGGGTCTACAGCGCGCCGAAGGTGGTCCTGACCACCGGGACCTTCCTCAAGGGCGTGATCCATCAGGGTGACAAGCGAATTCCCGCAGGCCGGGTCGGCGACGCGCCGGCGATCGGTCTGGCGGATCGGCTCTACAGCCTTGGCCTCGACATGGGCCGGCTGAAGACCGGCACACCGGCGCGCCTCGTCGGCTCGACGATCGCCTGGGACCGGCTGGAGATGCAGGCGGCAGACGCCGAGCCGATTCCGTTTTCCTTCCTCAACGGCGAAATCACGGTGCCGCAGATCGAGTGCGGCATCACCTGGACCAATGAAGCGACCCACCGGATCATCGCCGACCGGCTGAACGAGTCCGCAGTCTATGGCGGTCGGGCGACGGGGCGCGGCCCGCGCTACTGCCCGTCGATCGAGGACAAGGTCGTTCGCTTCGCGGACAAGACCAGCCACCAGATCTTCCTCGAACCGGAAGGGCTGGATGATGACACGGTCTACCCCAACGGGATCTCGACCTCGGTGTCTGAAGAGACCCAGCTGCTGTTCCTGCGCACGATCGTTGGCCTGGAGCAGGTTGAGGTCCGCCGGTTCGGCTACGCCATCGAGTACGACTATGTCGACCCGCGCGAGCTGTTCCCGACCCTGGAGGTCAAGCGCCTGCCGGGCCTTTACCTCGCCGGACAGATCAACGGCACGACCGGTTATGAAGAGGCCGGCGCCCAGGGTCTGGTGGCCGGGCTCAACGCCGCCCGGGCGGCGGGCGGCGCCGAGCCCGCGACGTTCGCGCGTGACGAGGCCTATATCGGCGTGCTGATCGACGATCTGGTCACGCGCGGGGTCACTGAACCCTATCGGATGTTCACCAGCCGGGCAGAATTTCGCCTGACACTGCGTGCGGACAACGCCGACCAGCGCCTGACGGCGCGCGGGATCGCGCTGGGATGTGTCGGTCCCGAGCGGGCCGCAGTGTTTCACGTGAAACAAGCCGCTCTCGCAGAGGCCCGCGCGCTCGCTCGCTCCCTGACCCTGACGCCGGCTGCCGCCGCGAAGGCCGGTCTCGCGGTGAAGGCGGACGGCCAGCGGCGGGATGTGGTGCAGTTGATCGCCTACCCGGACATCGATCTGGATCGCCTTGCCGCGATCTGGCCAGAGCTGGCGGCCTGGTCGCCCGAAGTGCGCGAGCAGATCGAGATTGATGCCGCCTATGCCGGCTACCTTGATCGGCAGCAGGCCGACGTCGACGCGTTTCGCCGTGATGAAGCCCTGCGGCTGCCGGCGGATCTCGACTATGGGGCGGTCGGCGGGCTCTCGAACGAAATCCGCGACAAGCTTACGACCGTGCGACCCCTGACTCTTGGACAGGCCGCGCGCATCGAAGGTGTCACCCCCGGCGCCCTGACGGCTCTGCTCGCCCATGTCCGACGCCCCCGCGCCGCCTGAGGCGGTGATCGCGGTGCAGGACGCCGCCCAGTTTCAGACGCTGACCGGCGCCAGCGACGCGCAGATGGCCGATCTCGAACGCTTCCGGGCGATGCTGGAAGCCGGGAACGCGGTGATGAACCTCGTTGGCCCCGCGACCCTGCCCGATTTCTGGAACCGCCACGCCTGGGACAGCGCCCAGCTCCTGCGGCTCGCGCCGGATGCGCTCACCTGGGCTGATCTCGGCGCCGGCGCGGGCTTCCCGGGGCTCGTGCTGGCGATTCTCCTGAAGGAAACGCCGGGCGCGCGTATCCATCTGGTGGAAAGCATGGCCAAGCGCTGCCGCTTTCTCGACCAGGTGGTGCGCGAACTGGCCTTGCCGGCCGAAATCCACAACGTGCGTGCGGAAGACCTGTCGCTGTCTGTGGATATCGTCACCGCGCGGGCTTGTGCGCCGATGGTCAGACTGCTCGGGTATGCCCGGCCCTACCTCAAGCGCGGGGCCCGCGGATTGTTCCTCAAGGGGCAGGATGTGGTAACGGAACTGAACGAGGCCTCGACGTCCTGGACGATCAAGGCGCGGCTGATCCCCAGCCTTAGCGACGCCCGGGGACAGATTGTCGATGTGGAGTCCCTGGCCCGTGCCTGACAGCAAAAAGCCGATGCGCGTCCTGGCCATCGCCAACCAGAAGGGCGGCGTGGGCAAGACCACGACCGCGATCAATCTGGGAACCGCCCTGGCCGCCGTCGGCGAGCGTGTGTTGCTGATCGACGCCGACCCGCAGGGCAATGCCTCCACCGGTCTCGGCGTGCCGCGCCAGCAGCGCAAGGTCACCCTCTACGACGTTCTGATGGGCGATACGCCGATCACCGAGGCGGCCATCCATACCGCCCTGCCCGGCCTCGACCTGATTGCTTCGGACCCTGACCTGTCGGGCGTTGAGCTTGAACTGGGCCAGATGCCGCGCCGGTCCTACCGTCTGCGCGACGCTATGGAGAAGCTGCGGATCTCCGGGGCCTATACCTATGTATTGATCGACTGCCCGCCGTCGCTGAACCTGTTGACGGTCAACGCCATGACGGCATCGGACGCTGTCTTCGTCCCGTTGCAGTGCGAGTTTTTCGCTCTGGAAGGCCTGACGCAGCTGATGCGGACAGTCGATCTGGTGCGCGGCAGCCTGAATCCCGCGCTGGAGATCCAGGGCGTGGTCCTGACCATGTACGACCGTCGCAACAGCCTGTCCGAACAGGTGTCCCGCGATGTGCGCAGCCACTTCGGCGACAAGGTCTACGAGACCGTGATCCCGCGTAATGTGCGGGTGTCTGAAGCGCCGTCGTTCGGCAAGCCGGTCCTGATCTACGACCTGAAATGCGCCGGGTCGCAGGCCTATCTGAAACTCGCCCGCGAAGTCGTCGGGCGGGAGCGCCAGCGGCGTCTCGCCGCCGCATGAGCAACGGAGTGAAGGTGTCGATGGCCGAAGGTCGCAGGGGTCTGGGTCGGGGTCTGTCCGCCCTGCTGGGCGAGTCCGACGCCGAAAATCCGGCCGCAGCGGCTGAGGCCGCCGGCGCGCGCGAGATTCCGATCGAACTGATCCGGCGCAATCCAGACCAGCCGCGCCGGCGCTTCGGCGAGGCGGAGATCGCCGAACTGGCGGATTCGATCCGCGAGAAGGGCGTGCTTCAGCCGGTCCTGGTTCGGCCCGCGCCGGATGCGCCGGGAGAATATCAGCTGGTCGCCGGCGAACGCCGCTGGCGCGCCTCGCAGCAGGCCGGACTGAAGGCCATACCGGCGCTGGTCCGCGAACTCGATGACCAGCAGGTGCTCGAGATCGCCATCATCGAGAATGTGCAGCGCGCCGACCTTGGCCCGATCGAGGAGTCGCTCAGCTACCGCGCCCTGATGGACCGGTTCGGCCGCACCCAGGAGGATGTCGCACGGGTGGTCGGCAAGAGCCGTCCGCATGTCGCCAATGCCCTGCGTCTGCTAGGCCTGCCCGCCGAGGTTCAGACTCTCCTGGCGGACGGCAAGCTGACTGCCGGTCACGCCCGGGCGCTGATCGGGTCGCTCAACCCGCTGGCCTTCGCCGAAATCGTGATCGCCAAGGGCCTCAATGTTCGCGACACCGAGGCCCTGGTGAAGCGCGGCGCCCCCGAGAAGAAGTCGGTCGCGCCCGGCGGCGCGGGCAAGGTTGCGCGGGACCATGACACCGCGGCGCTGGAGAGCGACCTGTCCGAAGTGCTCGGCCTCGACGTCGAGATCCGCGACCGGGGCGGCGTTGGCGAACTGCGAATCAAATATGCCACCCTCGAGCAGCTCGACGACCTCTGCCGGCGTCTGACGCGGGGCGCCTGAGACGCAGGGAGACGTAGCACAGGACGCTGCCGCGCGCTAATTTCGCGACAGAGCCGATTTTGAATTCCGGCCTCGGAAGCTATTGAAATCGTTGCAATAAATTTCGGGCCATTCCGGGCGTTCCGGTCTCAGAGTCCCAGGCGACGCGCACGGCCCGCGATCGTCAGCGCCAGGCGCTCGGCGAGCAGCTGATCGGGCGATCCGGCCGTCTTGCAGGCGAGGTCAGCGGCCAGCACCTCGGGGTGCAGCGCGAGCAGATGCTCGAGGTTCCAGGCGCGGGCCTGTCGAAGGAACTCGCGCTCGTTCTTCCAGAACACACCTGACGCCTTGGCCGCCTCGGCGAGCGAGGCGCCATTCCGGGCGAGGGTCAGTACCCGACGCAGCCTGGCCAGGTGCATGCCCATCGCGCGGACCGCGGCCGGCCCGCCCTCCCCTTCGGCCGCGGCGCGGCGCAGGCCCGCCTGGGCGGCGCCCAGCTTGCCGCCGAATGCGTCGGAGGCGGCATCCGCCAGTGAAGCTTCCGGCTCGACGCCGAGAAAATCCTCAAGGTCCTTCGCCGTGGCGACCCGCCCACTGCCCGGGCCTAGCCAGAGGGCGAGCCGTTCGATCTCCTGGCGCGAAACACCGCGCTCGCGCGGCATCCGGGCGACAAACAGCTCGAGGGCCCCGGCGTCGAGCCCGACCTTGTCGGCGGACAGGGACTCGCGCACCAGCCGCGCGATATCGCCAGGCTCATCCTCATAGCAGGGAATGGTGGCGCAGCCGGCCGCCTTCTCCGCCGCCTTGCGCAGCGGCGATGACCGGTCGATCGCGCCGGCCTCAATCAGGAAGAAGGCGTCCGGATTGAACCGGCCTTCCATGTGGGCCGTCAGGGCCTCGGCCGTGGTCCGGTCCGGTCCGATCTTTTCCGTGGAGAAGCGGACCCGCACGAGGCGCCGGCCCCCCATCATGGAGATGGCGCTCAATTCGTCGGCCAGACGCCCTTCGCCGACCTCGTCCTCCATCAGCAAGGCTGCGTCGAATGGATCGTCGGGATTGGCGGTGACCGCTTTCGCCAGCTGATCGGCGCGTTCGCGAACCCCGCCCCGGTCCCGGCCATAGATCACAGCGGCGCGGAACGCCTTGTCCGGCGACTTCAGAAAGCGTTCGACATCGGGCCGCTTCGAAAGAATGGCCACGGCCGGACTACCGCCCGCCGGTGCGGGCCATCCAGTCCGCAAGCTGCAGCTGAATCTTGCGGGCCAGCTCCGAGGCCGCCCGGCTCTGGGCGTCCTGGTTCGCCACGATCCCGGAATAGGGCTGGTCTGCCCGGTCGAAGGTCACCTCGGTGCTGGAGCTGCCTTCCAGCGCGACCGCGCCCGTCGCGATGCTGGTCAGCTTCCAGTCGGCCACCAGTTGCAGCTCGTAGCGGCTGGCGGTGGCGTCGACCCGTCGCCCGCGCGGCGTGCGGGTTTCCCGCAGATCCAGCGTCAGTCTGTAGGCGGGTGGAAGCGCCTCATTGCGCGCGAGCACGTCGTCAAGCGCCTGACGCAACAGGAATCCGGTACGGCCGTCCGGCGCGACGCTTTCCACCGATGACAGTCCCGGCGAGACGCCCGGCGCGGCATAGAGTGGCGTGAAGCCGCAGCCGGCAAGCATCGGCGTCAGCATCAGGAGCGTTACGGCCAGGAGACGAGCCCGCATCACGCTACCCTGCCACGATGTTGACGATACGACCCGGCACCACGATCACCTTTCGCACGGTCAGACCGGCAAGGTGGACCGACACGGCCTCGTCCGCCAGAGCCTTCTCGCGCACCTGCGCCTCGTCGGCGTCGGCCGACACGCGGATCTCGCCGCGGCGCTTGCCGTTGACCTGGACCGGCAGCAACAGTTCCGAATCGACCACCAGGGCCGGGTCGAACGTCGGCCAGGCTGCGTTGACGATCATGCCTTCGCCACCGAACCGCAGCCAGCACTCCTCGGCCAGGTGCGGCGTGAACGGTGCGACCAGCCGCGCCAGCACGGACAGGGCTTCGGCCCGGGCCGCCGCGACGGCGCCGTCGGTGGCCGGGAAGCCTTTGAGAAGGTTTATGAATTCATACAGCTTGGCGATGCCGCTGTTGAACCGGAACTGGTCGATCGACTCGGTGACGGCCTTGATGATCTTGTGCGTCGCCCGCCGCAGCTCGTCCGACCGGTCGGCGTCTTCCGGCGTTGCGTCAGGCCTGCCGTCGGTGTCGAACTCCGCCCACACTCGCTGGACGAACCGGCTCGCGCCCTCGACGCCGCCGGTGGTCCATTGCACGTCCCGGTCCGGCGGACTGTCGGAGAGGATGAACAGGCGCGAGGCATCGATGCCGTACTGGGCGGAGATCTCCTCGGGCGCCACGACATTCTTTTTCGACTTGGACATCTTTTCGATGTCGCCGATGACCAGGGCTTCTCCGGTGTCGGCGTGCCGGGCGCGGCGGGTATTGCCCTCCGATTCCAGCACGACCTGCGAGGGGTCGACCCACTCGCCGCTCTGCCGTGCGTAGGTCTCGTGGGTCAGCATGCCCTGGGTAAACAGCCCCGCGAACGGCTCGGCCACCGAGATCAGGCCCTCGTCCTTGAGGGCGCGGGTGACAAACCGGGCATACAGCAGGTGCAGCACGGCGTGTTCGATCCCGCCAATATACTGGTCCACCGGCAGCCAGCGGTCGGCGGCGGCCTTGTCGATCGGGTCAATTGCGTGCGGGCTGGTGAAGCGGGCGAAATACCAGCTGGAGTCGACGAAGGTGTCGAGAGTGTCGGTTTCGCGCTCCGCCTTTCCGCCGCAGGTCGGGCAGGTCGTGAACCGCCAGGTCGGGTGGCGCGCGAGAGGGTTGCCCGGCTTGTCGAAGGTCACATCGTCGGGAAGCTCGATCGGCAGTTGGTCGGCCGGGGCCGGCACGACCCCGCAGGTCCCGCAGTGGATCACCGGGATCGGGCAGCCCCAGTAGCGCTGGCGCGAGACGCCCCAGTCCCGCAGGCGATAGACGGTAGCCCCCTGGCCCTTGCCCATCCCCTCGATCTTCGCCACGGCTGCGGCCTTGGCCGGCTCGATGGCCAGTCCGTCGAGGAACCCCGAATTGAACAGTTTGCCGGGGCCTGTGTAGGCCTCGGCGCCGACCGCGAAGTCGGCCGGATCGGCGTCGGCGGGCAGTACAACAGGCAGGACCGGCAGGCCGTACTTGCGGGCGAAATCCAGGTCGCGCTGGTCGTGGGCCGGGCAGCCGAAGATAGCGCCGGTGCCGTACTCCATCAGGATGAAGTTGGCGATCCAGACCGGCAGCGTCTCGCCGGGCGCGAACGGATGTGCGACGCGCAGGCCGGTGTCGAAGCCCAGTTTTTCTGCGCCCTCGATCTCCGCCTGGGAGGTGCCGCCGCGGCGGCATTCAGCGACGAAGGCCGCCACCGCAGGCTTCTCCGCCGACAGCTTTTCGGCCAGCGGATGGTCTGGCGCGATGCCGACAAAGCTTGCCCCGAAAAGGGTGTCCGGACGTGTGGTGTAGACCTCCAGGCCAGTTTCGAAGCCTGCTGGCGCGTCGCCGGTGAAATCGAACGAGAACTGCAGCCCGGTCGAGCGACCGATCCAGTTTTCCTGCATGATCCGGACCTTGTCCGGCCAGCGGTCCAGGGTCTTGAGGCCCTCGATCAGGTCATCGGCATAGTCGGTGATCCGCAGGAACCACTGGGTCAGCTTCTTTTTCTCGACGACCGCGCCGGATCGCCAGCCGCGGCCATCGATCACCTGTTCGTTGGCCAGGACGGTCATGTCGACCGGGTCCCAGTTGACGGTGGCTTCCTTGCGATAGACCAGCCCGCGCTGAAGCAGTTTCAGGAACCAGGCCTGCTGCTGGCCGTAGTACTCCGGGTCGCAGGTGGCGAACTCGCGGCTCCAGTCGACCGACAGGCCCAGCTGCTTCAGCTGTTCCCGCATCGTGGCGATGTTGTCGTAGGTCCAGCCCTTGGGATGGATGCCGCGCTCCATGGCGGCGTTCTCCGCCGGCATGCCGAAGGCGTCCCAGCCCATCGGGTGGAGCACGGCGTGCCCCTGCGCGCGGCGGAAGCGCGCCACGACATCGCCCATGGCGTAGTTTCGCACGTGGCCCATGTGGATGTTCCCGGAAGGATAGGGGAACATTTCCAGCATGTAGTATTTCGGGCGCGGGTCGTCGTTTTCCACACGGAAAACGTCCGCGTTCGCCCAGGCGGCGCGCCACTTGGGCTCAGTGTCCTTCGGATTGTAACGGGCCATCAGGCGAGAGTTGTTCTGTCCGGGATCAGCCGGAGATGTTGGCCAGGCGCAGCTGGCGCGCCCGGGTCAGGATGGCGTTCTCGATGTCCGTCTCGGTCTGGGCCGAGGTCGGGGCGTCGGTCCAGCCGCCGGCTCCGTCACTGATCTGCTTGAAGACCGTGACGTTCAGGCCGTCGGCCCTGAGTCGGGTGTCGAGGATGTAGGCGGTCGCCTTGAAACGCTCGTCCGGCTTTTCCGGGTTCACGTACCAGTCGGTGATCACCACGCCGCCATAAGGGTCGGCCGAGGCCAGCGGCATGAAGGACAGGGTGTCCAGGGTCGCGCGCCAGAGGTAGCCGTTGACGCCGAGCTGGGCCGGCGCGCCGGCCTTCGGGCCTTCACGACCACCCAGGCCGAACAGCCCGGAGCGACCCTCTTCCTCGCCCTGGAACGTCCGCGTCCTGCTCGAAGAGCCACAGGCGGTCACACCTACGAGGCTCAGGGCCAGAACCCCGACGGAGATGACCCGGATCAACGGCTTGCGCGCAAACGCCATATTCTCTCGCTCCACTCGTTCCGGCCGCCGCTCCCCTCCTGGAAAGCGTATCGGCGTTCAGCCCCGTGCCCATCAAGTGCGTCTACAACATGGCCTCGTCGCCGCCAAACGGGAATCACGTGTCTCTCGCGCCACAGGCGAGGCGGGAATCGCCGGACTCCCGCCCGGACTCGCGGTCCGGTCTGTTGACCCGGCCGCTCAAGGGCCTTTAATCGCCGCCAAGGTCTTCCCATCTTCACAATGAAG
>CAIOHT010000075.1 GCA_903858185.1 uncultured Caulobacterales bacterium | reverse complement strand
GGCCTGCGCGAGGCCGCCCGGGCCCGGATCAATCGGCGACTGATCCCGCTGATCAAACAGGCCTTCCAGTACGAGCCCACGCGTCTCGAGCGGTATCTGGTGGCCTGCTACGACAGCGAAAGCGGCGGGTGGTTCCGGCCACACCGCGACAACACCACCAAGGGCACGGCGCACCGGCGGTTCGCGGTCTCGATCAACCTGACCGACGACCACGAGGGCGGCGACCTGCGCTTTCCGGAGTTCGGCCGCCGCACCTATCGTCCTCCAGCAGGGGGCGCGGTGGTCTTCTCCTGCTCGCTGCTGCACGAGGCGACGCCGGTGACGGCCGGCCGCCGCTTCGCCTTTCTGCCATTCCTCTACGACGAGGAAGGCGCGAAGATCCGGGAGGCGAACGCCGCCTTCCTGGAGCCCGCTCTCGCCGGCTATCGCGCCGATCAGACCTGAGCGGAGGACGTGGCGGCCGCCGCCGCCGCACGGCGCTCCGACAGGGCCACCAGGGCCACCCCGACCAGAGTCGCGGCCCCGCCGAGGATCAGTTGCGGCGTCAGCTCATCGCCCATCAGGCTGATGCCGATTCCGCAGGACAGCAGCGGGGTCAGCAGGAACCAGGGTGTCACCCGGCCAGGCTCGCGGCGTTGCACCAGCCAGAACAGCAGCGCCGAGGCGCCGACCGTCGAGGCGAGCGCCGCCCAGACGACCGTCGCCCAGATCGCCCAGCCGGCCGAGGCTGCCCGTTCGGGCAGGTTGGGCTCGAACATCACCGCCGCCAGCAGCAGAACCGGGGCGCCGACGAGCGAGGTCAGAGCCTGCATCTTCAGCGGCGTCACGGCCGGCGATCTTCGGACCAGGACCGTGCCCAGGGCCCACATGGCGCTGGCGATCACGCCGATGATGATCCCCGGCAGATCCCCGATGGCGTGAGGGTCCAGGCTCATCCACGCGACCCCGGCGAAGGCGACGACCATGCCGGCCAGACCCGAGCGCGACATCGTCTCGCCCAGCACCCGCCAGGCGAAGAAGGCAGTCATCGGGATCCACAGCTGCAGCGACACAACCAGAGGGCTCAGGTTCTTCACGATCGAGAAGCCGTAGTAGATCAGGCCGAAGTGCAGCGGCCCAAGCAGCAGCAGGATCGGAACCGTCTGCCGCCAGGGCGGAAACGGCGGCCGCAGGAACGGGATGAGCACCACAAGGGCGATCGCGAACCGGACGCCACCGACGAAGAACGGCGGCAGCACATCGGTGGCGATCTTCGCCGCGGCGTTGTTCACGCCCCAGACGAAGATAATGGCCGCGATGGCCGCCCATTCGGCGGCCACGAAGGGCGATTTGTCGGAAGACGAGGTCACCTGCCCTCCTCGCATGGGAGACCGGGCGGATGGAACCCCGCGCGGGGTCAATCCACGTTACCGACTGTTGGCGCGTTCAGAACGACGGGCGGGCGACCATGAGCCAGTAAAGGCCGAGCACCCCCGCGAAGGCGGGCCAGCCGAGGATGAACCACAGCCTGAACAGCCGGTGATAATCGGGTGGCAGCGGTTCCCCGCGGGAGGCCGCCGCGTCCGCGAGGCGCCGGATCGACAGCTGGATCGCCACCACCGGAAGCCAGCAGGCGCCGATCAGGGCGTACAGGCCATAGGCGGCTAGCAGCCAGGACTCGAACGGGCTGTAGCCTCGCACCATCACAAGGGCGAAGCCGCTGAGGGGCTGGATGATCACCGCCGGCGCGGTGAACACGAAGTCGGCCAGGACCACGATCCGCGCCGTCGCGGCAATGGTCTCGACCCGTCCCGAGCGATGGGCGACGACCATGAAGAAGGCGATCCCGGCGCCCGTTCCGAACAGTACCGCGGCGGACAGGATATGGATCAGCTTGAGCAGGTCGTAGAGGCTCACCGGCGATCCTCCGTCGCCGCGACGCACAGCGCCAGCGCGATGACCGGCAGGATCTTGAGCCATGGCCCCAGCGGGTCGAGCCAGAGCTGCGGCGCGGAAGCCGTTCCGGCGACCAGGTATGCTGCGCCGAGCAGCGCCATGCCGATCGCCGCGCGGCCTGAAAAGCGACGGACCCACAGCAGCAGGCCGAGCGCGATGTCCGCGAGCGCGCCACTGGCGGCGACGGTCGGTGACCACGCTCCGTAGCCGGCGTCGCGCAGGACAGCCACGGCCTCTCGCCAGCCTGGCCAGAGCGTGACCACGCCGGTCGCGATCCAGAACGCGCCAAGGACCAGGATGGCGAGGGGGCGCAACAGACAGAGGCGCGCGTGCCACCGGTCCTGCACGGTGGCCGGATGTCTCGTCAGCCAGCTGGAGAAGGACACCGGCGTTACCCCGGCGAGCATGGCCGGGTCAGCGGGCTCACCGGCGACGTCGTGGGCCATCTGCCGCAGCGAGGTGGTCCGGAGCGCTGAGGGCCAGCCGAGCCAGCCAGCCAGATCCCCGAGCCAGGCGGCCGGCGCCACCAGCCAGGCCGGAACCCGCACGACGGGCGCCGGCGGCAGGCCAAGCCAGCCGCGCAGGCCGCTCAGGAGGCCGGCAAGACTGACGACCTCCGGGCCGGCGACGTCGACCGAGCGCCTCAGCGGACCCTCGGCCTGCAAGAGGCCGGCGATGATCGCGCAGAGGTCCTGCATGGCCACCGGCCGGAAGTTCCCCGCACCGCCGACAACCGGAACCACCAACGGAAAGGCGGCGAGACCGCGCAACAGCGCCGAGCCGCCGTAGACCCCGCGGGCCAGGACCAGCGAAGGTCGCAGGATCACCCAGTCGAGCGAACTTCCCTTGATCAGCGTTTCCGTGGCCAGCTTGGACGCGCCATAGCCGGTGCCGACCTGTTCATCCGTACCCACAGCCGAGACATGAATCAGCCGCCCGGGACCCGACGCTTCACAGGCGGCGATCAGGGCGGCAGGACCGGTCACATGGGCGGCGCGGAGACTGTCCCCCGCCCCGTCCTGCAAGACGCCGACGCAGTTGACTACCGCGTCCACCCCCTCGAGCAAACCGGTCCAGTTCGAAGGTTCGCCAAGCTCCGAAAAGTCCGCCCTCACCCACTCGTGCGCGGGGGCGAGCCGCTTGGCCGCGTCTGGCCGACGCGCGCCGGCCCTGACCTCATGGCCAAGTCCGGCCAGGGTTGCGGCAACGTGCGACCCGATGAAGCCGGACGCTCCGAGGACCAGGACCCGCACGGGCGCTTACGGTGTCTAGAACGGGATCTCGTCGTCGAGGTCGGCGCTGAAGCTCTCCTTCGGGCCGCTCGGTTGGGCGCGGTCGCCGCTGGAGTAGCCGCCGAAGTCGCCGCCCTCGTCACGCATGCCGCCGCCGCCGTCGCCACGGCCGCCGAGCATCGTCAGTTCACCGCGGAACTTCTGCAGGACCACTTCGGTCGAGTATTTCTCGACGCCCTGCTGGTCGGTCCACTTGCGGGTTGACAGGGCGCCCTCGATGTAAACGGTCGAGCCCTTCTTCAGGTACTGCTCGGCGACCTTCACGAGGTTATCGTTGAAGATCACCACACGGTGCCATTCGGTGCGTTCCTTCTTCTCGCCGCTGGCGCGGTCGCGCCACGACTCCGAGGTCGCGAGGCTGAGATTGGCCACCCGGTCGCCCGAGTTCAGCGTGCGGATCTCCGGGTCCTTGCCCAGATTCCCCACGAGAATGACCTTGTTGACGCTGCCCGCCATGGAAGTGCTCCCTGAAACACGCCCGGCGACCAGAATGCGCGCCGGAATCTGACGCCCAGACTAACGGGCGTTAACCATCTGTTAAAGCCATGTGTTCACATTTTGTTCTCGTCCGCAAGCGCTTATGCACAGCAATTTCCTTGCGCTCTGACGTCAGGCGCGTCGCTACTCGGACTGGACGGCGCCAGGGATCACCAGGCGGCCGTCGCCGCTACGAACCAGCATCAGGTACTGGTTGCCCTCCCAGCGCTGCGACCGGAAAATCCCCTCGCTGCGCAGGTGGATAAAGTTGCCCTGGTAGGCCCCTGAAATCTCGCGAGTCTGCCCGCCCATGCGCAGGAACCGGAGACGCACGCCTTCCAGCTGTGCGGCGCAGTTCTCGATGTTGGGGATGTTGCGGGCGACGACGTTGAACTTGATCTCGCCCTTCGGACCGGCGCCGATGGCATAGCAGATGCCCTTGTCCAGAGGGGCCTGGACCGTTTCCTGACAGGCGCCGAGCAGAGCCGTCGCGGCGATCAGGGCGATGAAGGCGACGGGCCTGGACATTGTGGGGATACCTTGCACTAGCCGACCGGCGGGATGGAACAGTTCGGGCCCTGTTCCGCCAGGGTGCGGAAGCGCCGGTTGTCGGACGAGATCTCGACCTTGTCGCGCACCAGCCGCAGCGTCTGCTCGCCCCAGCGACCGTATGAGGCGGCGCCGCGCGCCTCGCACTTGCCGGCATAGAGAGTCTGCACGCAGGCGTTCAGGTCCATTGCGCCGATCTTCGACCAGCCCCCGCCGGCGTACCGCCAGCAGTCGTCGCCGGAAACCGGCGTCGGCGCGGGCTGGCTGGTCGAGGGATCGACCGACACCGGAGCCTGTGGCGTGGCCTGCACCGGCGGCAACGGCGCGAGAACCGTGCCGGCCTGGTTTGCGGCAGCGAGCGCGCCGGTCTCGTCGACACCAACATCGAGCGCATCCGTGGCGACGCCGTTGCGCTTTGCGCATTCGGTCAGGGTGATCTCGCCGGCGAAGACGCCATTGACGAAACAGCGGATCGGTCGGGCAGGATCGAGCTTCGTGTCATCATCACGACCGGTCTCGACGACCAGCCCGCCGGTGGCCGCTGGCGGCGGCGTGTTGGGCCCCTTGTCGCCACGCATGATCGTTGCGGCGATCAGGATGCCGAGCAGCAGCGCGACGCCGCCCCCGATGGCCAGAACGATCCGGCGGTCCTTGAGAAATTCCATGCCGCAATCGCTATCGCGCGACCGTGCCCCTTTCAAGTCCGCGTGAGCGGCCGGGACGGACTATCCGCCGCCCGTCAGGCGATCGAGCGCGGCCTGGTAGTTGGAAATCTGGTTGCTCAGATAGGCAGGCACCGGGCCGCCCAGGCCCTTGGCGGCGGAGGCTTCCGGCTTCGCGGCCGTTTCCAGCTGGCGATAGGCGTCACGCACCTTGCCCAGCGATTTGGAGATCACGGCCAGCGCGTTCTTCACGGCCGTCTCGCTGCCCACGTCCAGGTGGGCCGGCAGGCTGAGCCCGAAGACCGGCCCTCCGCCGTCGGCCGAGACGCTCTTGCCGGCCTTGTCGATGACCGTGTTGCGCACCACGCCGGGGGTCAGGCCGAGCGCGCCCAGGAAGTCCTCGCCGCCCTTGCCGGGCAGGACCTCGACCGTGGCGTTCTGCGTCGCGGGCGTGATCTTGAGGCGGCGGAAGTCGCCGTCGGCAACAACCTCGATCTTGGCCTTCGAGCCCGCCGCCCGCCGCAGTTTCACCGCCAGGGTGTCCAGGGTGTCGTTCGCGTCGAGCGTGACGGTCGCCAGACGGCCCGCCTCGCTGGTGCGGATCTGGAACGTGTCCCCCGCACGCGCGGAGGTCGCCGAGGCCACCTTCGCCGAGTCCGCGTAGAGCAGCGCGCCCTTGGGCAGACCAAGCCGGTCCAGCGCGCTGGCGCCAGAACCGTCGACCGCGATCGAGGTGGCCGTGGCCATGCCGTCCTTGCCGGTGACCCGCTGGACCTGGGCCGTGCCGGCGACCACATCGAGTTCGGCCAGGTATCCGTCCCTGGTCGAGATCGCCGAGGCGCCCGGCTGGTCCGCTGACGCCAGTCCGGCCACCCAGACCTTTCCGCCGGAGACGGCCATCGCCGTCACGCTGTCGTCGGTCGAGCCGCCGAAATACGTGAGCTTGTCCGCCGTTGCGCTTGACAGATCAGCAGAAATGCGCGCCGCGAAGGCATCCAGTCCGCCGTTGTAGGCCCGGGTCGTGTCCGCCACCGACAGGGCGGCGTTGCGCGTCGTTCCGGCCACCCAGATGTCGCCGCCGTCCAGGCCAATGCCGGCGATCTGGCCACCGAGCAGGTCTCCCAGATCGCGCGTGGCGCCGGCGCTGAAGCTGGCCGCCGAGGTGTGGACTGTCGTCGTGGTCGAGGCGCTGCTGGAGCCGTCCGGCGCGCCGTAGACGGTGCTTGTGGTCGCCGAGGAGCCGTTGGTGGTGTTGGTCACATTGATCGTCGTGACGCCGTTGTTCAGCACCCGCTCGGTGGTCGTCGTCGTCGGCGTGACGTCAAAGCTGCGCAGCATGGCCCGGCCGTTCTCGACCCCGGCGAGGGTGACCGTGTCGCCATCGACCACGATGCCGCTCACTGTATCGGCGCCGGCAGTCCCGAACTGCGTGGTGAACAGGGCCTTGGGCGCGCCCTTGGCGTCCGCTGCGAACGCCGTCAGGTAGCCGTCCCAGTCCCCCTGGGTCGCGCCGCCGCCGGGCAGCGTGGATTTGGTGCGGCCGGCGACATAGACGAGCCCGTCCTCGCCGAAAGCCACGGCGGTCGCCTCATCGTCCTTCAGCGCTCCACGTCGGGCAGTCCAGGCTTCGTCGCCCTTCGCGTCAAACACCGTGACGAAACTGTCCGTCAGCCCTGTGTCGACGCCGGAATTGATCGGACCGTCCGCCGCGCCCGACAGGGCTCCGGCAACCTTGCCCGCAATCGCGACCCGGCCGTCGTCAGCGACCGTCATGGCCAGCCCCTGGGCGTCATTCGCCGCCCCGAGCGTGCGGGCGAATATGATCTGGCCCGTGCTGTCGTACTTCAGCAGCGCGACGTCGCGCTCGCCCTTGACGGTCTGGCCATCGACCGAGGTGTCGACATCGGCCAGCACGTACAGTGACCCGTCCGCACCGACCTTCGAGCCACGCACGGCGCTGATCGTGCCCTCGAGCGTCTCGGAAAACACCCGCGCGCCCTCGGTTCCGATCGCCGTACCGTCAACCTTCACCAGGGCGGTCTCGAACTTGCCGTCGTCGGTCTTGATATCCTTGTCCGGGTCTGGGTTGCCGGCATAGGTCGTGACGTAGACTGCGGGCTTGGTCGTTGCGGCCGAGAAGGTGGTCGTTTCGGTCGTGTCGCCGCTGATCTTGAAGGCGTAGTCGTCCGCAACCGCCGGGAGGGTGACCGTGGTCCCGCCGGTCGTGACCTTGCGGGGCTCGCCTGGCGTACGCACGACACTGAAGCGGGTCTGCAAACCCTCCGCCTCGAGCTTGCCGTTGATGAAGGAGGTGACCGCGCCCATCGTGCGCGGGCCTGATCCCATATCGGCCAGATCGACGTTGATCGTGTGCGTGGTGTTGCCGCGCTTGACCGAGATGGTGAAAGCCGTGTCGCCCGCGAAGCCCGGCACCGGCCCGTTGGGCACGCCGGTATAGACTGTCCCGGTCAGATACTGGGCCTTCGCCCGGGGGACGCCAACGGCCGACTTGTTCGAGATCATCGTGTCGCCACGCGTGATCCGCATCTGCTCGAGCTTGGCCTTGTCGGTGTAGCCGGCCACCTCGGTCATGCCGCGGGAGAAGATGTCGGCGAGCCGACTCTTCTCGGACGCGGAAAGGCCTTTGGTCTGCAGGCGCTCGGCCACGCCGTTGAGCGCATTCAGGCCCTGGTAAAGCGCGAAGAGCTTCTTGTAGTCGGCGCTCGCGCCCTCAAGGTCCAGCTTGGCCGAACCCTCGTCGATGAAACGGCGGCCGGCCATGACCGACTTGACCAGTTCGCTCGATCGGGCGGCGCCCGATGTGGTCGACCAGGGTGGGGTCGGGGCGTATTTTTTCGCTGCTCCGGGCGCGCCGGCGCCGACCGTGGAGCCGGTCGTCTGGCCCTGCCTGGCCTGATAGTAGTTGAGCAGGCTGCTGGTATCGAAGCTGACGACCATGGGGTTCCGGCGAACTTTCGCAGTCGAACCTTGCCAGACAAGGGCTGACGGCGCGTTAAGAGGCGGCCCTCAGGCGGCGATCAGGCCTGCCTCAGTCAGGTTTCGGCGCGCGGCAGGTGCAAGCACGGCCCACTCCTCGGCCAGAATGCCCAGCATCACCACATCGCGTGGCTGGCCATCCTTCAGCACATGGCCGCGCAGATAGCCTTCGCGACGAAAGCCGGCCCCCGTCTGGACCTTCATGGCCGCGTCGTTGTCGGCCATGACCTCCGCCCAGACCTTGTGAAGACCCAGCGCCCCGAACGCCTGATCAAGGCCAAGCACCTGCGCAGCCCGCCCGACACCACGCCCGCGCGCCTCACGATCCCCGATAAACCAGTTCCAGGCCGCACGCCGATGGTGCCCGGCAAGGCCGGTAAGGGTGAGCAGTCCGGAAGGACGACCGTCGTTCTGGATCAGCCAGCCCCGCAGGTCCGGGTCGGAGCGCAGCTGGTCGAACCAGGCGCGGTGGGCGTCACGCCCCGCCACGTCGGCATCGGACATCCAGCGGGCGACATCGGGCTCACCGCGCCAGTCGAACAGGCGATCCTCGTCGTCCGGAACCAGATCGCGCAACTCGATCATCTGAATGCCCTACCCGTCGCCTCGTGACCGTCAGGCCCCATCGGCGACAGCGCTCCCATCAGCCCTTGAACAGGGAAAGGATGATCTGTGGCGCCTGGTTGGCGATCGACAGCGCCTGAGCACCCAGCTGCTGCTGGACCTGCAAGGCCTGCAGTCGCGCGCTTTCCTTGGCCAGGTCGGCGTCCACGAGGTTGCCGATGCCCGAATTCAAGGTGTCTGTCAGCTTGGAGACAAACTTGTTGTGCGCCTCGACCTGGCGCGCCTGGGCGCCCATGTCGCCCAGCGCCTGGTTGACGTTCGCAATGGATGTGGAGAGCAGTCCCTGGATCGTCGAGGCGAGCGTCGCCGTGGTGATCGAGGTCGCTGCACCCATCGTGATGATCGAACCGCCCAGCGCCATGCCCTTGGCAGACAGCGTGATGAACGAATTGGCATCAGCGTTGGCGAGGAAGCGGATCCCCGCGCCAAGCGACCCGTCCAGCAGGTTCGCGCCGTCAAACTCGGCATCGTTGATCACCTGCGTGATCTGGCGGAGCAGCGACTTGTAGTCTGCGTCCAGCGCCGTCCGGGAGACCGAGTCCAGCGAGGGATCCATCGCCGCGGTGACCTTCTCCTTCATGGAGAGCAACAGGTCGGAAATGGTCTCGCCGGCGGAAATGGCGACATCAGAGATCGACTGGGCCCGGTCGAGGCTCATCTTGACCGCGCCAAGCGCGCCGATATCGGCACGCTGGGACTGGGCGATGCCCCAGACCGAGGCGTTGTCTTTCGGACCCTGGACCTTGAGGCCCGTGCTGATCCGGTTCTGGGCGCTGGCGAGTTGGTCGTTGGTCTTGTTCAGGTTCTGAAGCGCGACAAGCGCGGATTGATTGGTGTGGACGCTGATCGACATGAGCTTTTTCCTCGCACGGCGCTTCTCGACGTGAAGCGACTCACTGAGCCGCCCCGTCCGAAGCTAGGCGGGAGAACGTTCGCTTATGGTTAACGGGGGTAAACCATGAAGGCCGCCGTCGCGGAGCGACGTCGGTGAACAAGGTCAGTGCGGTCCGTGGGACCGTCAGACAAGGACCGTCAGGTCTGCGCGTTGATCACGTTGCCGGGCTCGTAACCGGGGGCCTCCCTGAGACGCATGACCTGTTCCCGCGGGAACTGCTTGACGATTTCACCCGTCCGGCGGTCGAGGGTCTTGTAGACGAAGGTTCCGGTTGCCTGGTCTTCTACGATGATCAGGCGGAGGTCGGCATTCTGGCGCGAGGCCACTGGCGGTGGAGGGGCGGGGTGGCGATCCGCGGGCGGCGGGGCCTGGAAGGCTCCGGGATCCTGGATCGACAACGCGGGTGCGATGGTGGCTTTCATATCTCCTGGCGCCGGCCCTTTTCGGTCGGCGACCCTCCTGTTGGCGATCAG